>CAJFMB010000029.1 GCA_904390925.1 uncultured Subdoligranulum sp. | reverse complement strand
CACCGTGCTTCATGGGCAAAATAGACGCACCTCCCCCTGGGTGTGATGAGGAATTTCTGCCCATGTATGAAGATGTTTTCGGGAAATAAAAAAAGCGCCTGTTTGGACGAATCCAATACAGACGCAAAAACCAGAATTTTCGGCATCCTAAACAAAAATAAGCCAATTATTTCTACAAAAAATTTTTTCATAAAAAAGGGAAGATTGGGGCCTAATCTAGTGGAGCTGAGTTGCAACTTGTGATCATTCCAAAAAGTTCATAATTTGTTTACAATTTCACCGGGTCAAAAATCGGAAAAACCGATTCAAACCAGTCAAAATAAGCCACAAAATCGGTAGTCGTTAGTTCAAGTCCTCACCAAAGCCCGAAAAGGGCGAAAAATATCTTTCAAACTGGGGCCCAATTTTGGGTACGAAAAAGCCCGCAAACGGCTTGTTTGCGGGCTTTTTCGGCCTTATATCTTTTTTGTTAAGGCAACTTGGTTGCGGAGGCAGGATTTGAACCTACGACCTTCGGGTTATGAGCCCGACGAGCTACCGGACTGCTCCACTCCGCGATATTTGCTGTACCCTTCATCCGGGTGCCTATATACTATACTGCATCCGGCAGGAAAAGTCAAGGGCTTTTTCAAAATATTTTTCTACATCCGCATAACGCAAAAAAATTAGTAAGAGAGATTTGAACTCTCGCGGCCCTTTCGGACCCTACGCCCTTAGCAGGGGCGCCTCTTCGACCTCTTGAGTATTACTCCACAAGTCAAAGTGAAATTTCTTATTCACCTGTATGCATCAAAAAAATGGCGGAGAGGGTGGGATTCGAACCCACGGCGCATTGCTGCGTCACTGGTTTTCAAGACCAGCTCCATAAACCGCTCGGACACCCCTCCACAGTGGTGTTCCATCAAGATGCTTGTTTAGTATAGCATCGAGTGTACCGTTTGTCAAGCGTCATCCGAAAAAAATTCCAAATACCGGTTTGGTTATGTCGTAACATGGGAAATTTTCCTTACTTTCCGCCGCAAAAATGTTTTCCTGTCCGGAAGAATATGATATAATATTATGGTTTTGACGCTGTACGGCATTTTGCCGTACCGTGTTCTTTTTCCGGCTGTCCGGCTGATTTTGCCGGCTGCGAAAGACTTTTCTACAAAGAAAGGAACTGTTGTATGAACAAGCCTTCCAAAGTGCCTGTGGTACGTCTGGTGATGCGTGTGCTGCAGGGTGCCCTGATCGGGCTGGGCGCCGTGCTGCCCGGCATCTCGGGCGGCGTGCTCTGCGTGATCTTTGGTATCTACAAGCCGATCATGGAACTGCTGTCCAACCCCGTCCGCAACTTCAAGACCCATGTTCCCCGCCTGCTGCCGGTGATTATCGGTGCCGGTATCGGGTTTCTGGGCATCGCCAACCTGCTGTCCTTCTTCCTGGATGCCTACCCCGACCAGTCGGTCTGCCTGTTTGTCGGCCTGATCGCCGGCATGCTGCCCTCGCTGTTCCGGGAGGCCGGGGAGCAGGGCCGGACCAAAGGCTCCTTTGTCTCGCTGGCGGTGGCCTTTGTCCTGGTGCTGTCGCTGCTGTATACCCTGAACTATGTGCTGTCGGTGACCATCCAGCCCAACTTCGGCTGGTACCTGTTCTGCGGTTTCTGTGTGGCGCTGAGCGTCATCGCCCCGGGCATGAGCTTTTCCACCCTGCTGATGCCGCTGGGCCTGTACACGCCCTTTGTGGACGGGCTGGGACATCTGAAGATGGACATTCTCCTGCCCGGCGCGCTGGGTGCCATCATCACCGTCATCTGTCTGGCCAAGGCGATCGACGCCCTGTTCCATCATTTCTACTCCTTCGCCTTCCACGCCATTGTGGGCATCGTCATTGCCGCAACCATCATGATCATCCCCTTTGCCAGCTTTGCCCAGGCGCTGGTCCCCAACCTGATCTGCATTGTGGTGGGTATTGTCATCGCCCTGGCACTGGACAAATTCAACAGCCGCTTTCCCAAAGAGGACTGAGCGTTGCGCCGCTTTTACCGTCCGGCTCCGTGCCGGCGGCTTTTTTGTCGGCCGGTGCGGTGAAAGTTTGCCCCCTGCGCCTGTTTTTATCCGCCGGGATATGCTATAATACATATATTCTTTTCCCGCGGCAGCGGGAATCTGCAGAGAAAGGAGGCAGTTGTCATGCCAAATCGGGAAGGCGGATACGGCGGTTACCGGAAACCCTCCGGACAAAAGCGCAGGGTCAATGCGCCCGGCACCGGAAGCGTGCGCCGTGTGGTCACGCCGGATCTGGAAGAAGAATTTCGTCCGCGGCAGGCAGCGCCCAGGTCCTACGGGCAGGCCTCTGATCCGTCCAGACAGTCCTACCATTCCGCCGGGCAGACATACCGCCCGGCTCGCCCGCAATCCGCGGGGCAGATTTCCCATTCCTCCTATCAGCAGTCCGCAGGTCAGCCTCGCCGTTCCGCCAATGTGCCGGGGGGTGAAGCTGACCGGCAGACCGTCTACCGCAGACCCCCGTCCCGCCAGCCCGGTCAGTCGGCCAGGGCCCGGTATCAGGAGGAGTCCGACGGCTGGATTCAGCCGCCGGTTCCCCCCAGGCGCCGTGTCCAGCCGCCCCAGAAAACCAGTCTGCCCCAGCAGGCCTTGCAGGCTGCCGCCCGCCGGGCACGGCAGGACCGTCGGCTGCGCCGGCGCCTGACCCTGGCAGCAACCGCGGTCTGCATTCTTCTGATGTCGGCGGTGATCACCGCTGTCTTGCCGGACGGTTCCTCCGGGGCCACCGCGGAAACCGCACTGGACCCCACTGCCGGGCTGACAGCCTCGCTGGTGGCGCCGCTGCCCTACGAGACCGACACCCAAACCATCAACGGCATCACCACCAACCCGGAATGGGGCAATGTGGGCCCGGTACAGCAAACCGGGGATTACACCTACACCGCAACGCCCCAGACCGCTGCGTCGCTGCCTGCCTTCGGGCGAGTGGACCTGAGCTGGTTTGATGACGCGGCATTTCTGGGTGACTCGCTGACCGTCGGCTTTACCGATTACAACATCAATATCGGTGATGCGCTGGTCTGCGCCTACGAGGGTGCCTCCCCCAACCAGATCGTCAACCGCACCACCATGAACAGCTCGGTCCGGGGCGAGGAGATCACGCTGGATGTGCTGTCCGCCAAGCAACCCAAGAAATTGTATGTCCTGATGGGTGCCAACACGCTGGCCTATTCCACCACCAACGACGAGGGATTTTTGAACTATTACGGCCGGATGCTGGATGACCTGAAGGCTGCGCTGCCCAACACCACAATTTTTGTACAGTCGGTGCTGCCGGTCCAGGCCGAGGCGGTTGCCACCCTGCCGGGCCTCTCCCCTGACCGGGTGACCTCCATCAACACCTCGCTGCAGACGATGGCGGCGGAAAAGGGCTGCTATTATCTGGCACTGAATGAGGTGTTCACCGATGACAGCGGCTACCTGATTTCCGACTACGCCCAGCCGGACGGCCTGCATCTGACGGTTTCCGGCTATTCTGCCTGGGTGGATTATCTCTGCACCCATGTTCCCTACGACAAGGACAACCCCTACCAGCTGGGCAGTGAATACTATCTGTCTGACGAGATGCGTCAGCTGCTTTCGGATCTTCCCTGAGTGATTCCAACAAGAAGGATTGTGAGCCCCATGCCCAACGAAACCCATCCGCAGAATCCGGCAGAAGCGACGGACTCTGCCCCGCGGCCGGACTCTGCAGCCGGCACGGCCCGCACACAGTCGCCGGCCTCCGGCCCGGCCAAGAATCCGGCTGCACGCCGCCCGGGCAGCGGGACCCGCGCCAACACCGCAGCGAGGACCACGCCCAGGTATACCCAGTCCCAGTATACCGCGCCAAAACGATCCAAGTCGACCCGGCGCACCCGGCTGGACCTCAATGACGTTCCCCTGCCCTGGCTGTTTATCCTGTTCTGTTACGCCTTTTTTGTGCCCATCGGCATGGTGATGACAGCCATCAACGTCTATTATCTTTACAAACAGCGCCAGGGCAAGGACCGCATCCGGGAAGCCTGGCATCCGTCCGGCACCTCCTCTGCCCCGTCCGCCCAACCGCAGAAGCCGGCCCAGCCCCAGCAGTCTGCCCGGCCGGTGTCAGCCGATACCGTCAGCCGGGACCGCCGCCTGACCGATGTGATGATGATTGTGGGCATCATTCTGACCGCATTGGGCGGCATTGCCACCCTGGGCAGTGTGATTGAAAACCTGTGGATTCTCAGCCCGGATTTTTATGATCTGGCCTGGTTTCTGGAGGAGGTCTGGCCGCCGGCCATGCTGCTGTTCGGGGGATTGGGCCTGCTGTTCGGCTCCCACCGGATGCGCACCTCCTGGCTGATGCGCCGCAAGATCTCCAACATTGTGGGCGACGCCGACTTCATGTACATTGCCGACATTGCCGCGGTGCTGGGCTGCACGCCGGACAAATGCGTGGGCCATCTGGAGCACTGCATTGTGCGGGGGATGTTCGGTCCCGGTGCCTATCTGGACATGCGCAGCAGGGCGCTGGTGGTGCGCGGGGAGCCGCCCCGGCCCGAGGAGAAGCCGGAAGCCCCCGCTCCCCAGCCGGAACCGGAATCTGCCGTCCCGGCGGAGCGGAACCGTTACGACGCGATTTTGCAGGAACTGCGCCGCATCAACGACGCCATTCCCGGCGAGGAGATGAGCGCCAAGATCGACCGGCTGGAATCGGTGGCTGCCAAGATTTTTGTACAGCTGCAGGAGGACCCGGACAAGCTGCCCCAGCTGCGCAAGTTCATGGACTATTACCTGCCCACCTCGATGAAGCTGCTGAACACCTACGCCGAGCTGGATGCCCAGGGCGTGGAGGGCGCCAACATTTCCGAGTCCAAGCGCCGGATCGAGCAGTCGATGGACACGCTGGTCACCGCCTTTGAGAACCAGCTGGACAAGCTGTTCCAGGCGGATGCCATGGATGTCTCTGCCGACATTGAAGTGATGGAAAAGATGCTGAACGCGGATGGCCTGACCGGGGACGATGATCCCTTTGGTCTGCACAAGGTCCCCTGACAACAGCAAAGGAACCGCCCGGCAAAGCCGGACGGTTCCTTTTTTTGTCTGATTGTCAGAACAGGCGGGTGATATAAGGGATCAGCCCCTGGATCAGGATGACCAGGATCAGGATGGGCAGGACAAACTGGAAGTAGGGCTTGAGGAACCGGGGCAGCTTGGCGCCCTGGCCGTCGTTGGCCTCCTTGAGATAGTTGTCAAAGCCCCAGCCCCAGCGGCTGACGCAGAACAGCAGGTAGACGATACTGCCCAGCGGCAGAAGCAGGTTGGAGACGATGAAGTCCTCCAGATCCAGCACCGAGGTGCCCTCCCCCAGCGGGGCAAAGCCGGACCAGAGATTATAGCCCAGCACGCAGGGCAGTCCCAGCAGGATCATGGCAACCACACCGCCGATGCTGGCCTGTTTGCGGGTAATGCCAAACATGTCCATCGAGCAGGCGATGATGTTTTCAAACACTGCCAGCACGGTGGAGAAGCTGGCAAAGGTCATAAAGACAAAGAACAGTGCGCCCCAGACACGGCCGCCTGCCATGTTGGTGAAGATGTTGGGCAGCGTCTGGAAGATCAGGCTGGGGCCGGAATCCGGCGAAACGCCATAGGTGAAGCAGGCCGGGAAGATGATCAGCCCCGAGCAGACCGCCACAAAGGTATCCAGCACGCAGATACGGGCTGCCTCGCCGGCCATGGCATGGCCGCGGGACATGTAGCTGCCGAAGATTTCCATGGCACCGATGCCCAGGCTGAGGGTAAAGAAGGACTGGTTCATGGCCGCCACAATGACATTGCCCATGCCCTGGTCCATGGCGCGGCCCCAGTCGGGCAGCAGGAAGAAGGACAGGCCGTCGGCTGCGCCGGGCATGGTGATGCTGTGCACCGCCAGCACCACGATCAGCACCAGCAGGGCAATCATCATCCATTTGCTGATGCGCTCCAGGCCCTTCTGCAAACCGAAGCTGCAGACGATGAAGCCGGCCACCACCGTGAGGATCATCCAGAAGCTCATCTCGCCGGGGTCGGCCAGCAGCTGGCCAAAGACCTGGGGCACCTGCTCCGAGTTCAGCCCCTCAAAGCTGCCGGTCAAAAACCGGAAGAAATAGCTGAGCATCCAGCCACTGACGGTGGTGTAGTACATCATCAGCATCACACAGCCGATCAGGCAGGCCCAGCCATGCCAGTGCCATTTGCTGCCGGCGGGTTCCAGCTTGCGATAGGCGGTTCCGGCGCTGGCCCGACCGGCACGGCCCACCGCCAGCTCCATGGTCAGGATGGGAATGCCCATACAGATCAGGCTGAGCAGATAGAACAGGACAAAAACGCCGCCGCCGTTGGCACCGGTGACGGTGGGAAAGCGCCAGACATTGCCGATGCCGATGGCGCACCCGGCACTGACCAGCAAAAAGCCAAGCCGGGATTTGAAGTTTTCTCGTTTCACACCAAACGCTCCTTTTTTCCATACAGTCGCCGTGACGGGACAGAAATTGCCCGCCCCCACCCGGCGCCGCAGATTCCGGGTTTCCGCAAAAGCGAAAAGCGGCGGGCGACAGTTTTGCCAGCTGCCACCCGCGCAGATTTTATTATAATCCTGTCCGACAAAAATCGCAATGAAATGTTGTTATTTAGCCTACCCGCACAAAAAATCCCCCGCAGTTTTGTCAGGGATGACAATACCGCGGGGGAAAAGCCGAGGAAACTTCAAGCCTTATCCTCCGGCAGATTGATTTCCGGCATCAGTTCCTTGCCGATAATGGTCAGCATCTCGTCCAGCTTGGCCACATCCTCGGCGGGGAACCGGACCTTGACCCGGTCCACCACTGTTTGCAGATAGGCATAGCTGATGCTGTAATAGTCCATGTACTTTTTGGTGGGACGCAGGTGGTATTCCCGCCGGTCGGTCTCAGAGCGCTCCTTTGCAATGTAGCCTTTCTGGATCAGGCTGTTGATCTTGTAGCTGGCATTGGGCGTCGAGATGTGCATTGCCTGGGCAAACTGGGCGATGGTGGGGTTGCCCAGCGCCATAATGCCCTCCATGCAGAAGGATTCCACCGTGGTCAGGGTTGCTTCCCGGTGTTCAAAGCGGCTGAACACCTTCTGGTAAAAGTGCATTTTGAATTTGGTATAGACGTCATAAAAAGCCTTGTCCAGCATAACGCCCCTCCCTTTCTTCCACGGGGTCGGGCCCCGTCACTGCAAAGCGGAACTGCGCCCCTGTCAGGGCCGGCGGCCGGCACCGCCGCCGCGGGTGGAACCACCACCAGTGCGGAAGTTGCTAGGCCGGGAGCCACCAGGCCGGGCACCGCCGAATCCGCTGCGGGGTGGTCGTGGAGGCCGTGCACCGCCAAAACCGCCGCGAGGCGGACGGGGTGCGCCGTAGCCGGGGCCGTGGGGCGGCCGGGGAGGCCGCGGCGGTCTGGGCGGGCGCGGCGCCCAAAAGACGAAGAAGTTGCGTCTGGGCCGGGCATAGGGGATGCCGGGACCGCGGAACCGGGGCATAAAAATCAGAACCGCCGCCATGATCACCAGAACCAGAACCAGCACCACGACGCCCACCACCGGGAAGCCGCCGCCTTTGGGGGTGGCCTCGCCGCCGATGGAGGTGAAATCCCCGTAGGCGATGGCGTCCAGATTCATCGACACGCCGTAGATGGTGCACAGCTTTTCCGCCAGCGCACGCACGGTGGCCTGGGTGCCGGTGTCATAGCTTTTGCTGACCCAGTTGGGTTCCAGGTTGTCCGCCAGGATGCTGCTCAAGGTGGAGCTGGGCAGCTGGGTTTCCAGCCCGGACCCCTGCATGGCCCAGTAATTGTCGTCCCCCGGCGCCAGCAGAAGCATAACGCCGTTATCCTTGCTGCTGTCCCCCAGGCCCCAGGCGTTGAACACCTCGTAGGCATAGCCCTCGATGGTGTCGTTGCCCACCTGGTCCACCGTATAGACGCCGATCTGGGCGCCGCAGGTGTCACTGAGGGCGGCGGAAATGTTGGTGACAATGCTCTCGGTCTCGTCCGAGAGAATGTCGGCATTGTCGATCACCGCTTTGCTGGTGTCCACCTCCGGCACAGCGGCCGCAGCGGGCAGCGCCAGTGCCGCGGCGCAGACCAGCGCCAGAAGCAGCGGAAAAATGCGTTGGAAGCCTTTCATTGGAACAATTCCACCTCCCCCACGCCCCACAGGGGCCCGATCAGGTTGGCCGGGAACCCGGAAATCGTGTCATTGAATTTCTGTGCGGCGGGGTTGTATTCATTGGACGCCGTCCGCAGGATGATGTCCTGTCGGGAGAGAAACTCGGTATACTGGCCGTCAATGGACTGGCTGGAAACACCGGCCGCCTCGGCCTGCTGCACCATGGCGGTGATGGCACCGCCCAGTGCCGTGTTGGCCGCAAACTGGTCGGCGGGGTGGTCGGTATCGGTGGCGTTCCAGGCATCCAGCGCCTGCTGCGCCGCCTGGACGGTGGCATCTTCCTCCCCCAGAGCCTGCCCGCACAGGCGGATCAGGTTGGCGGCAGCATCCGCACGCAGGGCCAAATCGTTGGCCATGCCCTGGCCGTACTGGTTGGTGGAGGCATAGACGGCTTTTGTCTGCCGGCTGGCAGCCTTCAGCTTTGCACCACCGATGCCAAACACCGACACCACTGCTGCCAGCACAAGGGCCACCACCGCTGTGGGCCGTTTTCTGGCCGGGGCAGGCAGTTTGGACTCCACCTGACCCAGCACTTCCAGCTGCGGACCTTCAATGCGGAAGGTCTCCTGTTGCTCCAGTTGCATTTACTTTGTGGTCTCCATCAGTTTGGCGCGCAGCTCACCCTCAATGCGGCCCAGCTCCTGCTCAGCCGCCGTGCGCTTGGCTTTGCCGTCGGCGCGGATCTTGTTCAGCTCGTCCAGTGTGCTGATCAGTTCCTGGTTGGTCTGCTTCAGGGTCTCCATATCCACAATGCCACGCTCCGATTCCTTGGCAATGTCGATGGTCCCCTGCTTCAGAGCCGCTGCATTCTTGCGCAGCAGCTCGTTGGTGGCGTCGGTGACCGCCCGCTCGGCCTCCATGGCCTGCTGGCTGTGGGCCATGCCCAGCGCCAGCACCATCTGGTTCTTCCACAGCGGGATGGTGTTGACAATGGTGGTCTGGATCTTTTCCGCCATCATGGTGTCATTGGACTGGATCAGACGGATCTGCGGACCCATCTGGATGCTGATGTTGCGGGTCAGCTGCAGATCGTGCAGTTTTTTCTCGAACCGGTCACAGAGATCGGCCAGATCCCGGGCCGCCTGGGCGTCCTCCGGCAGCTGGGTGCGCTGGGCTTTGGCGTTGGCTTCCTGCAATTGGCCGCCGCGCACCTCCGCCAGCTTTTTCTTGCCGGCCAGGATATACATGGTCAGCTCCTTGAAGTACACCAGGTTCAGCTGGTACATCTTGTCCAGCATGGTGATGTCCTTCATCAGCACCACCTGGTGGTCCTCCAGCTTGGCCTTGATGCGCTCCACATTCACGTCCGCCTTCTCATAGCGGGTTTTCATCGACTCGATGTTGTACTGGGTCTTGCGGAACAGGTTGCCGAAAAAGCCCCGGTCCTCCTGCTCGGTGGCATCAAAGCCCTTGAGCTCGGTGATCAGGCTGGTGATCAGCTCGCCGGTCTCGCCCATATCCTTGGTCTTGACCCGGGACAGCGCCGTGTCGGAAAAATCACTGAGCTTTTTCTGGCTGGCGGCGCCGTATTGCAGCACCATCTGGCTGTTGGTGATGTCGATCTTTTTGGCAAAATCGTCCACCATCTGCTGTTCTTCCGGCGACAGCGGGGTGTCCTCCACCTTGACCGGAGTGGGCTTTTTGGCCTCCTCAATCACCGCCTGGTCGGCGGCAGGGTCCAGCGTCAGGCTGGGCGTGGCATCCAGCGTCAGGCTGGGTGCGGCAGGGACATTCAGATCAAACTCCTGGTCATTCATGGATATTCCGTCCTTTCTGTTGCAGGGTACCGCGGCAGCGGGCACGCAGTTCATTTGGCCAGATTCTGGCTTTTCAATATGCTGTCCAGCACCTGAATGTCGGTGCTCAGGTCCATGGCTTCGGCCGAGTACAGGCTGTCCAGCTGGTTTTCAAACGCAGTGGCCATGGTGGCGGCATTGGCCCGGACCTCGGATTCGATCTGGGCGGCGTTTTCGCCCTGGATGCCCCCCTGCTCCATCCGGGCGTACATGCCCATAATTTTGACCACTTCCGGCAGATAATACCGGGCAAAGCGGGAAATCTGATCCGCCTTGTCCGGGGAAGCTTCCACCGCCTGCAAAATGCCCCGGCCGGCCTGTTCCATCCGGTCCATCTGGGCGGACAGGACGGTGTCGGGGATGGCGTCGTTCAGGGCATGCAGGGCATTGAGATTGGCCTCAATGCCGGCGAGCATGGCATCTACCGTCTCGTTGCCGGTGTCGTAGGGCAGTTCCTTTGTGACCAGCCGCACCGGGCAGAACCGGCGCGCCACAAGCCAGACCACCAGACTGAGCAGGGCGGTGGCGACGAGCCCCCACAGCGTATAAACCGGGAAGATCAATGCCCCCACCGGCCAGGCCAGCGCCGCCAGCCAAAGCGGCAGCACTGGTTTTTTGCGGATTGTCTGAAGCTTGCTCATGGCGACCTCCGAGAGTTTGCCGGACACAATCGCGCCGGATTGTCTACATTATATAGCATCATGCCCCGGCTTGCAATTGGAAAACCGTTCAAAATGCCGAATTCCCTCAAAAGTTAATAAAAAGTTTTGAATTATTTTTGTCCGGCCAGCCAGGGGCCCAGCGCCTCGCCCCAGGCCTGGCGCAGCCGCGGCAGGGTCCAGGCGGCGTTGGCGGGACTGGTGGAGGGCAGCGTCACCGCGGCACGGCCGACGGCAGCCTCCAGATACCGGTGATAGAGCTTTGCCGCCGTGCCGCCGTTGCAGAAGATGGCCTGCACCCCCAGCCGGGCGGCCAGTTCCGGCACGGCGTTTGGCACCACGTCCCGGATGGAGGCATCCGACGCCCCGGTGATGGTACAGCGGCAGACCACGTCCCACACCGCCAGCCCGTGGTCAATGACCAGCGCCCGCTTGGCGTCCAGGTCCTGCCAGTCAGGCACCGGAGCGCCCAGCAGGCTGGCCAGCAGCGGCCAGAACCGGTTTTGCGGGTGCCCGTAGTAAAAGCCCTGGGCCCGGCTTTTGGGGCTGGGAAAGCTGCCGAGAATCAGCACCCGGGCCTGCTGCCCGCAGACCGGCGGCAGGCCGGGGCCCACCGGGCGGGGCTGTGCGGAAGGGTGTGCCATCTCAGAACGCCTCCGGCCAGAGTTCCCGGCAGAGCTGGGCCACGCCGAACTCGGCGGCAGGCGGGCAGAGCCGGTCGGCGGCCTTCTGGGCGGCAGGGTCCCCGCCGGTGACGCAGACCCCCAGCCCCGCCCGGGCCAGAATGCCGCAGTCGTTGGAGCTGTCCCCCACCGACACCGCACCGGCCGGGTCAATGCCCATGGCCTGGCAGACCACCTCCAGCCCGTGGGCCTTGTCCTGCTCGGGGGTCAGGATGTCACAGCCCTCGCTGGTGCCGTAAAAGAGGAACCGCAACCCCAGATACCCGTATTTTTCCTGGAACTGCCGGGCCAGCGCCTGGGGCAGATGCCCGAAGCCGGAAAAAGGCATGCTGTCCAGGTGACGGACCTGGTCCTCGCCGTCCTTGATGTAGTTGACGACGCCCCGGGCCAGTTCCCGCTCGTGTTCCTGGGCATAGTTCACATAGCCATAAGGCCCGTCTTCAAAATTGAAGCCGAGAAAGCAGTCGTAATTTTCAAAAAAATCCACCAGCGCGTACATCTGCTGGTCGGTCATCCGCCCGGTGTAGAGCGTATTGTCCTGGCCGTCCAGCACCTGGGCGCCGGCGGCGCAGATCCAGTAATCGGGGCGGATGCCGCCGATCAGCTGCTTGGAGATGCCACCCCGGCAGCGGCCGGTAGCAATGGCCACCCGCACCCCAGCTTTTTGCAGGGCGCGCACGGCGTTGACGTTTTCGCGGGGGACGGCGGGCAGCTCGTTGGGGCGCAGGGTGCCGTCAATGTCCAGGGTCAAAAGTTGATACTGCATGATAATCCCTCATTTGTATGATGCGGCGGCGGAAGTTGCGCCGGCCGGGTTCTGTCTGGGTGTATTATACCAGACCCCCGCCCAAAATAAAAGCAGCATCAACCGTCCCGCCGCGGCATAGGCTGACCATGTGGGGTTGTGGACGGACAGGAGGGATGGGCCATGGGCAACAGGCTGGATCTGACGGTACACCGTTATGGACGGCGGCATCGGCTGCGGCGCCGCGTGGCGGTGTGGCTGGCGGCGCTGGCTGCGGCAGGGCTGACCGCCGCCGCGGTCTGGCGGTTTGGCCCCACTGCCATTGCCTGGCTGACCGCGCTGCCGGCACGGGTGGAAACCGCGGTGGGAAACTGGGTGCTGCCCTACTACGAAAATCAGCTGGCGGAGCTGGACGCGGAAAACGCCCGCCTGCGGGAGCAGCTTGCCGCCAGGGCAGGGCTGCGGCAGGAAAACCAGGCACTGCGCGGGCTGCTGGGCAGTCCCGCCGCCGAAGCTGCCCGGGGAGCCCAGCCGATGCCAGTGGTGCAGCGGGTGGGGGCACGGTTTTCGCTGGCGGGCAGTGCCCCTGCCGGGGCCGCAGTGCTGGACGCCGGGGGACGCTTTGCGGGCAGAACTGCTCCTGACCCTGAGGCCGAAGCCGGGGTATTGCCGGTGGCCTCCCCCGCAGGCACCTCCTGTCTGGCGGGGGGACAGTACGGGGTGCTGGCGGTGGAGGGCGACAGGTGGTTTCTGGAGGAGCTGCCCCGGCACAGCGGCCTAACTGCCGGCTGCACCGTGACCACCGCCGACGGCTGGTGGATGGGGGTGCTGGCCTCCGCCCCGGTGGAGGACGAGACCGGCCTGTGTGCCCGGGCACCGCTGGAGGATACGGCAGACACCGGCGCCAGCGTTTACTTTGTGGTGACCTGAGCGGCCCTTTACTTTTGCCGGTGCATGCCGTATAGTATAGGAAATCTTTTATGCACACCCGCAGAAGGAGGCCGCCATGAAGAAACCCAACCGCAGCGGAAAAAGCCGCGTGATCATTCTTCTGGTGCTCTGCGCACTGGTATTCGGGCTGTTTCTGGCGCGGCTGATCTGGATGCAGTTTGTCCAGGCGGATTACTATGCCCAGAAGGTGGCCCAGGCCTCCACCACCCGGTACAGCTACACGGTACCGGCGGCGCGGGGGGACATCGTGGACCGCAATGGCGAGGTGCTGGCCCAGGACACGCCGGTGTGGGATGTGTCGGTGAAATACCCGGCCCCGCCGGGTACCACCGTGCAGGAAGTTGCAAACAGGACGTTACAGTTGCTGCAGATGACAGGCGGCGAGGATGTGGAAACACAACTCGCCGCCTTTTGTTCTGCCGTTTCGGCGGGTGAATTTCCGCTGGTATCGGGGCTGACAGCAGCCCAGACGGCGGTGCTGTACGACGCGGGCCTGGTGCAGAGCGGTGCGGTGCGCCTGACCCCGTCTGGCGTGCGCAGCTGGCCGGACGGCACCCTGCTGTCCCATGCGCTGGGCACAGTGGGGCCCATCACCGCCGAACAGTGGGAGGCGCTGGCAGGCAGCGGCATTGCCATGAACGCCCAGATCGGCCAGAGCGGGCTGGAAGCCGCCTATGAGCAGCTTTTGCATGGCACTGACGGCCGCGTGCTGGTGACGGCGGGCAGCGAGGGCGTCTTGCAGGAGCAGCTGACCAAGGCTCCGGAACCGGGTGCCACCCTGCAACTGACACTGGATGCCAATTTGCAACGGGCGGTCCAGCAGGCGCTGGCGGACCACCTGGAAACGCTGCGCACCACCAAGTCCGCCGGGTCCGGCCGGGAAGCCAGCGCCGGGGCGGTTGTGGTGGTGGACACCGAAACCGGTGGTATTCTGGCAGCCGCCAACAAGCCTTCCTTTGATCTGTCCGACTACCGCAGCAACTATGCGGCGCTGGCAGCCGATCCCGCCGCCCCGTTGTTTGACCGCACTGTCCAGGGCCTGTATGCGCCCGGGTCGGCCTTCAAGCCGGCAGTGGCGGCATCCGCCCTTGCCGCCGGGCTGATTACCCCCGAGGACACGGTGAACTGCACCGGCCGGTATCTCTACTACTCCGACTACCAGCCCCGCTGCCTGCAGATCAGTCACAGCGGACGGGTCAACCTGTTCACCGCCCTGAAATACAGCTGCAACATCTTTTTCTATGACGTGGGCCGCCGGCTGGGGGCGGACCGGTTTTCCACCACTGCACAGACACTGGGTCTGGCCGCCGATACCGGTGTGGAGGTGGCGTCGGCCTCCGGGCAGCTGACCTGGTCCACCGACGAAAATTATACCGCCGGGCTGGCGCTGCAGGCCGCCATCGGCCAGGCAAACACCGCTGTGTCGCCGATGCAGCTGGCCGCCTACGCCGCCGCACTGGCAAACGACGGCCGCCGCCCCGCGTTGCACTATGCGGCCCTGGCGCTGGACAGCCAGACCGGACAGACGCTGTGGCAGTACCGGACGAGGGTGTTGTCAATCCAACCGGGCGGCGAGGAGGTCTTTGCCCCCATCCGGGAAGGTATGATCGCCATGGGCCAGACACTGTCCGCCCTGCGCGGACTGGAAATGACGGTGGCCTGCAAGACCGGCAGCCCCCAGCGGGCGGAAACCCTGCCAGACGGCAGCCACTATACCAACTCGGTGCTGATCGCCTATGCCCCCGCCGAGCAGCCCCGGGTGGCGGTGGCAATTGTGCTGGAATACGGCGGCGGCGGTGCCAACGCGGCGCCACTGCTGCGGGCAGTGCTGGAAGCCTGGTCCGACGCATCGGCAAATTGGACAGTTGAATAATCCTTGCTTGATTTTGTCGCTTTTTTATAGAAAAATCCATTGCCTATACCGGAATACTGTGCTAGAATAATAAACGGGATAGTTTCTATCAGATGGTTTTCCGCAGTTTTGCGGCATTCCGTCAAAAAATCCCGCACTCCTGCCGGGGCGGATGCCGTCGCTGGCTTTGTTTCTGGTACATTTTTTCAGTTTGGCTGCGGCAGCGCTGTCAGGATCTGGCCGTTGTCCCTGCCCGGGGAGTTTTCTGAGTGAATGCACAAACCATCATGGTCTGTTCCGGCAAGGGCGGCACCGGCAAAAGCACCATTGCGGTGCTGGTGGGCGCCCATCTGGCGGCCCTGAACAAAAAGGTCCTGCTGATTGAGCTGGATTCCGGTCTGCGCAGTGTGGACATCATTGCCGGTGTCTACGGCAAGACGGTCTATGACATTGAGGATGTGCTGTGCGGCCGCTGTGACGGTGAAAAAGCCGTGGTGCAAAGCCCCCTGTATCCGGGGTTGTCCGTGATCAGTGCCCCCTACGAGGGCGGCATTGTCCGGCCGGCACCTCTGGCGCGCCTGGTCACGCTGATGTCACCTTATTTTGATTTTATCCTGCTGGACACCGCCGCCGGCATGGGCCCCGCGTTCGAGGCGGGTGCAGCCATCTGCACCAAGGGACTGCTGGTCCTGACGCCCGACCCCATTGCCCTGCGCGACGGGCGGATTGTGGCGGATCGGCTGATTGCCGACGGGCATCCCCAAAGCGATCTGCGGCTGGTGATCAACCGGCTGCGGCCGGACAGTTTCAGCCGCGGTGCTGCGGTCTATGACCTGGATGAGTGCATTGATACGGTCGGGGTCCAGCTGTTGGGTGTGGTGCCGGAAAGCGGCAGCCTGCAGCGCAGCGTGATGAACGGCGAGGCGATCAGCCAGAGCTGCGCCGCTGCCGCGGCCTGCCGGGCAATTGCCGGGCGGATACTGGGGCTGCGCATCCCGCTGACCATTTAGGGAAAGAAAAAGCACCGGTTTTGATCTAGTATTATCATATCTTTCTGCAGGCCGGCCGCCTGCGGAGAGGAAGTAGGGGGTCCATACATGACAATTGCATTGGTGGCACATGATGCCAAAAAGGAACTGATGATTCAGTTCTGTATTGCGTATTGCCAGATTCTCAGCCATCACCATCTGATTGCAACCGGCACCACCGGCCGCCTGGTTTCAGAGGCGACGGGTCTGCCCATTCAGAGGTTTTTGCCGGGCGGTCACGGCGGTGATCAGCAGATCATCTCCCGCATTGCCTGCGACGAGGTGGACATGCTGCTGTTTTTCCGTGACCCCATCTCGGCCAAGCCCAGCGAGCCCAACGAGATGAATCTGCTGCGCATCTGTGATGTGCACA
Source organism: uncultured Subdoligranulum sp. (assembly GCA_904390925.1). Taxonomy (GTDB): domain Bacteria; phylum Bacillota; class Clostridia; order Oscillospirales; family Ruminococcaceae; genus Gemmiger. The sequence goes on along the minus strand of CAJFMB010000029.1, from coordinate 19,204 downwards.
ACATTCCGGTTGCCACCAACATTGCCACCGCTGAGGTGCTGATCCATGGTCTGGAAAACGGCGATCTGGATTGGCGCACCATCCTGAACCCCCAGCACTGACCGGCGCGGGGACGTTACTGCAAACAAAACAGGCAGAAGGGTGTTTCCTTCTGCCTGTTTTTTCTTTCCGGAACCCGTCAGACAAAAAGGGAGAGGCTCCTCGGAAGGAGCCTCCCCTATACTTCAAACGGTCAGACAAAAGCCTTTCTGACCGACAAATTCCATTCGCAGATCAGTGGCGAATGGCGCGGACCACACGATTCATATCGTTAGCGTCCTCGCAGACGATGTTGACAGGGTTGCTGTAATCCAGGCACATCATGCCCAGGATGCTTTTTGCGTCTGCAATGCTGCCCTTCATATCATGCACGCCGACATCGTTCATACACCTGGCGGCGGCAGACACGATCTCCTGGACTTCGGAGAAGCTGGAAACCTTGACTTGTCTCACCATAAGACATTCCTCCATGTTTTACAGGCAAGAAGTTCCGGCAGCCGGTTGCTGCTTTCCTTCTTGCAATTGTATTATAGCACAAAGTTCTGCCTTGTACATTTTAGCCAAACGGTTCTCAACTTTTTCAGTATTATGCACAAAACCCAAAATTGAGGATTCTCATCATTTAGCGCAGCGGCACAAGTAACTTCCAGTTATTTCTATATTTTCCAATTCATTTTGTATTTTCAATTTCTATTTTTGTACTATCACAATTTTATTTCCATAAATTTATTTAACAATACGTTATATGGGATTACATACTTTGTGACAAAATGCTCAAACTTCGGACAAACCAACAGCCGGAGCAGACGACAATAGCATGAAATCTGCCGTCTGCTCCGGCTGCTGTTGTGCCTGTTTTATTCAGCAGACACTACATTTGTCCAAAAATATTTTTTCCGGTCGGTATCAGATTCAATCTGTGCAGCAGCACCCCATTTGCTGGACACGGTCAATCAGCCAGGAGGATACCGTCACTGTGATCAGCGAAAAGACAATCCGGCCAACCGGCAGGTAGGTCAATGACAGCCCCAGCACCACAAAGTCGGTGAACATGTAGGCGCGGGACAGCCGCCAGCCGGAGATCCGCGCAATGACCAGTGCCAGTGCATCGTCGCCGCCGCTGGAGCCGCCCTGGCGCACGATCAGCCCCACGCCCAGCCCCACAAAGATTCCGCCCAGCAGAGCCGCCAGCAGCGGGTGCGCAGACAAATCCGGCAGCATGGGCGGGAAACACTCCCACAACTTGTAAAACAGAGAGACGCACAGCGTGGACAATACCGATGTGCGGATGAACCGCTTGCCCAGATACCGGAAGGCCAGCAGATAACAGCTGATGTCCAGTACCGGGGTCAGCAACGCCGGGGAAACCCCCAGCCAGTGCTCCAGCAGAAGCATCATCCCAATGACACCGCCCTCGGTGATGCCGGTTTGCTGATGGATGTTGTGAATTCCAAAGGTGCAGATGGCTGCACCCAGAAGAATTCCCGCACAGTTGCGCAGGGTCAGCCCCGCTGTCAGTTTCCGTGCGAGGGCATACAGTCGCCTCGTCGGCAAAATAAAACCTCCTTACGATAAATATTCTACTTATATTGAACCAGATTGTGTTTTTTCTGTCAAGAGGGGGTCAGGCCCATGGCTGTTCTTGCGGGGTCAGGGTATCCAGCGCCCGCCGGTGCAGCCGCCGGACCCACCGGTAATCCAGCAGCATCTGCCCCGATATGGCGGTCAGCGTCTGTCCCAGCAGATACCGCCGGTGCAGTACCTCCCGCTGGTCAGCATCAGGAACCCCGGCAATGGCCTGCCTGACGGCCTGCCGTGCCCGGTGACAGATCAGGGCCGCATCGGCACAGGCGCTTTCCGCCTCCGCTAAGTGTTCCGCGGCCCGGGGGACCCGGTCGCTGTGGCCGCTTTTCCGCGGCATGCCATCCAGAACCGGCGAGATACGGGTTGCCTCCTCCCGGGCCAGTTCCAGCGCCAGGTTGGCAAGCCGCTCCCCCCGCCTGGCCCGCTGGTACTGTTGCAGCCATTCAATCTTCTGTTGCTCGGTCATCGTCGCGCTGTCCTTCATGCTGTGCCTCCTTTGCCTGCTCTGCCTGCTGTCGCTCGTCAATGCAGATCCGCAGACAGACCGGCCACAGGCAGTATCCTGTCCCCTCACACCGCCAGCGGCAGTTGCGGCAGGCCTCCCCGCCCCGGTTCATCGTGCACCTCCCCGCTGTGTGGTCAGCGGCCGGGTCAGCAGTTCCACCGTCAGCGTCAGCCGCACCGCCTGGGGCAGCGGACGCCCTTCCAGCTGTTTTGCCAGAAGCGGAACCACGGGGCTGCCATCCAGCTCCAGCGTCCCGTACTGGTCGGCACGGAGACACCCGGTGCCGGAAATCCGGAAACTATTCCATCTGCGCTTGTGCTTCATGGCAATGTCCCTCCCAAAACTGCAAAGTCTCGTCCTTGTATAAATCGGCAAACGCAGGGCCCGCCTGGCGATCCTGGACGATGTCATCCAGTGCCGCGGCGGCCTCCGGGCCGGGCAGAGCCTGGCGTTCTGCATCCCGCAAAATCTGCCCGGCCAGATGCCGGTCCTCCTGCCGTGCCGCATGCTGCAAAAAAGTTTCGGTTGAAAGTCCCAATTAACACCCGTCCTTTCTGCTATACTGTACCTGTATCCCGATGCCGGTGCATCGGACGCCCCCGTTTTGGCAACGGCAAAATGCTTTTTTCCGATTTTAATTACGCGTATTTGTATGATTGTCTTGACATTTACGTCTTCGCGTAATATCATGGTAGAAAGACCTCCAAAAGATTCCGCCGTCTGTACTGTACAGTATATTGCGTGATTGCGTAATTGTCAATGACAAATTTCTTGATCGCGTAATTTTGGAGAATTTCACCAAGAAAGGGTGTATTTTGTTGTGAAATTGTACCAACACATCGAACTGCTATGTGCCGAGCGGGGCATCAATATCACCGAGCTGTGCCGTGCCTGCGGAGTCAGCCGCAGTTCCCTGACCGACCTGAAGATGGGCCGCAAGCAGTCGCTGTCCGCCCAGACTCTGGCAAAGATTGCTGGGTACTTTTCGGTCAGCGTGGACAGTCTTTTGGGGGTGGAGCCAGCCCAGAAGGACATCGGATTTGACGATTTTTCCTACGCCCTGTTCCACGAGACCAAGGCGCTGACCGAGGAGAACAAGGAGAAGCTGCTGGAAATGGCCCGGTTTTTCCGGGACCAGCAGGCGAAAGGGAACTGAAACTATGCAATTGTGTGAGGTATATGACGACGCCCGCAAGGCAGGCGCCCGGATCTATGCCTACCCCATTGGGTTCGCCGATGCTGCCACCATTGAGTTTGACGGCAGTTATGGCATTTTTGTGGATGTGGCCCGCGCGCGGAACTGGCGGCAGTTGAGCTGGCAGCTGGCCCACGAGGTGGGCCACTGTGCCACCGGATGCACGCATAAAGTATCCAGCCCCTATGATCTGATTGCCAGACATGAGTACAAAGCCGACCGCTGGGCCATCACCCGGTATCTGGGGGTGGAGCGGCTGCGGCGGGCCATGGCGGAAGGGTATACCGAGCCGTGGCAGCTGGCAGAGTACTTCAACCTGCCACAGAAGGCCGTTGAGCAGGCGCTGCACTACTGGACCGAGTGCCGCGGTGTCAACTTCAATGTGGCCCCGGCGGGAAACAGATAGGAAGCGGTGGGACAGTCCCGCGGGAACGGTGTCGAAAAGTTTTAACGATAAATCGCCGCAGGATATTGGCAAATCGGGAAAAAGCTGGTATAATATATGGGTTATTTGCGGGCCATTAGCTCAGTTGGTCAGAGCTGGCGGCTCATAACCGCCAGAACCAACAAATATTTTCTTTCAAAAATAGCGATTCTTCGTTATTTTGAAATCAACACCCATCGATTTTCTCCGTTTTGGCTACCGATTGGCTACCAAAGCCATTCGAGGCCGCATAAAAACATCATAATATCGTCATTTGGGCCAGTAGCTCAGCTGGTCAGAGCTGTCGGCTCATAACCGATTGGTCGCGGGTTCGAACCCTGCCTGGCCCACTCAAAAAAGAACGTGCAAGCGTTATTTTTAACGTTGCACGTTCTTTTTTTCGTGGCGAAAGTTGTGAAATTTTGGTAGCCAAAATTTAGGGGCGTCCCGAAAATTGACTATCTGCCGTACAATTCCTTGCTAAGTTGGCTACGGATCATTTTTTGCCGTTTTTTGTACTGCTGGGTGTAGATCATCAGGGTCGTGCTGGGCTGCGCATGGCCCGCTTCGGCGGCCACAGTGGCCACATCGATCTCCGGGTTGGACATCAGGATGCTGACAAAAGTATGTCGGAACATGTGGGGATGCAGGTGGCGAACCCCCGCCCTATCCCCCACGCGGCGTACCATTGCCGCGTAGCCGTCCGGGTTCAACGGCCAGCCCTGGTCGTTGCAGATCACGAAATCGTTGCCGGCCAAGGCGCGCAGAGAGGCATAATGTTTGCCGTTTTTCTTTTCGATGACGGTTTGCCAGCTGGCACCCATCAGCCGTTTTTTCGTTTTCCAGTAGTCGTAGTACCGCTGCATGAATTCCATATACTCCGGTGCCACATCCACATAGCGGTCGTTTGACTCCTTGGTCGTGGTCAGCTGATACCCGAAGCCCCGAATCACCATCAGGGACTTGTAGACGTGTACCGTGCATCCGGCAAAGTCGACGTCGTCCCAGGTCAGCCCCGCCAGCTCGCCGCGGCGTACGCCCGTGTTGAGCAAACTTCGAATTACCGCCTGTTCGATCATGCTGCACCGGTCCAGCTCTTTCAGCAGGGTATGTACCTCATCCTCATGCAGGCAATCCACAAAGCGGGGTCGGCTGCCCTTGGCAGGCAGGGCAAATTCCGGTTTTGTGGTGCCATAATGGTCTGCGGCGTATTGCATGACCTGGCGGGCGAAAAGAGCGTATTCGCGCATCGTCTTTTGGGAAAGCGCGTGCTCGACCACCTCGATCTGGAACAACGCCTCCACGGACTGCCCCAGGGCCTTGGCGATCTCATCGGCGGTGTGGCGTTTCACAGTCTTGCCGCGGAACGCTTCCGCTATCGTATAAGGGGTGACATCGCACTTCGCAGCCAGTTTTGTGAAGGAGGCCGTTTTGTACACCTCTGCACCGGGGCGCAGGGTGGCCCGTTCACGGCGGTAGGGCCCCATCACTTCCATCTCATCCATCAACCGCTCATAGTCGCCCTTGCTGATCTTGTTGATCTCCATCGACGTGAACCAGGGGCTCACGGTTTGCAGTTTGCGCAGGTAGGTCTCCTTATTGTTCGTTGTATTTGCCTTATCTTTGCTTGCGTCATAATTACCACGCAAGCGCGCAGAGGGCGCTTTGCGTGCCTTGCAGGATTGGATGTATTCTTCCGCCACCTCAGCAAATGTCCGAATGGGTTCCGGCTTTTTGGCGTTCAGCGCCTCCTGCTGCATTTCTGCCTCAAAGCGGATAGCCGCAGCCATCGCCGCAGCATACCGTGCCTTTGCCGTCTTAAGCACCTTGGGGTCAAACTCGAATCGGGAATAGCAGCGCTTCTTCCTGCCGTTCACCACAATGTTGGCGGTCAATTTGAAATACTTTGGTTTGTGTTGGGGTGTTATCAGTTTTACGGATGCCATCGTTTTTTCCTCCCAAATCGTGGTTACAGAAAATCGGAGTTGCCCTCCTGACGCCCACTATAACCTGGTTTCCTGCCGGGAGGAAGTTTGTCGCCGGGCTGCCTGACAGGCTTGACAGCGCGCAGCCTATTATTCCTTTGGCTCCGTGGGTTCCGTCAAGCGGCCATTATAATAATCGGCCAGACGCCCCAGATTGATGTACCACTTTATGCCGGATCGGAACGCGATACCCGGCACCTCTTTGCAAAGCCGCCGCAGATAGTAAACCGGCAGCCCCATCATGGCGCTGGCCTGCTTGATGCTGGCAACCTGTGGTAAGACGACCGGCTCAATTTCAAAAGCGGCATGTTCAGGTTGCGATGTCTCTGGGGATAATTTTTTAGTAGTGTCCATGTGTTAGCCTCCTTGTAAAATTTAATGCCACATGGATGACGGCCACCATAAGGGGAGGGACACTCCGTTTGCGATGGCCGCCATAATATCTGACATCAAATCAGATAGTAAGGGTTCAAATGGGATCGCCCTGTTTGCCACGCCCCCGGGCGAGAGGGACAGAACAGGCCGCTATGCTGGCAAGCTGTCATGGCTCAATAGAGCCCCTCCCAAGTCCTTAGGAGGCCGTGAGGAAGTATCATTATCCACCCGCGCAATCGTCGCGCACAGCGTGCCACAGCCGTGTCTGAGAAAGGCGGTGGGCGCTCCGCTGGCAGCCGTGTTCACCTCCTGGCTGCCAACATCCTGGCGTCGCTTCTCACTCGCTCCTGCGCGGGATATGTACCTGTTCTGCCGTCTATTCAATTGTCAAGGTACGTCTATTCAATACCCAAAGGCGGGCACGGAAATAGCGGGCGTTTTTGCGTTGACTGCACAGGGTCAACTACGCAGTTTTCGCGTTTGGGGATGGAGAATGAAACCCCGGGGCAAAATCATACAGGATGGAGAGCAGAATCACCCGCTCATCCTCTGTCACTCGTGCGAGAAGTGTGCAGAGACATATCACCTGTGCTGCGTTCAGGGTATCCGCTTTTGCGCCTGTGTCACAGATCAGGCACACGCCGCTGTGATACCGTCCGCGCTTGACCTGGATGTTGAAGCACACAGTAAGTATATCAATATCTTTGTGGATTGTCTGCTTTGACACCTGGAACTTTTGGGCCAGGTCTCCAATATGCATCGTTCCCTCATGGCGAAGAACTTCTATGATGGCAAACCGACGAAGGATGGCTGTTTCTTTCAAATGTTTCTTCACCATCCTTTCGCAATTTTAGAAAGTATAACAAGTTAAAGTTCAACACGTGGGTTGCACATTAAATTTCTGTAACCATTTTGTAATCATTCTTGTTTTCGTGCGCACATATAGCAAAGCCGCGGCAACCGGCGGGTGCGCCAATTGTCGCGGCATATAGCTTTCCTGTGTCGTCACTTGTTGCCCAGCTTCCTCACTGGCTTTCGATGACTCTCCTTTGCTTTGTGCGGAATTGTTCGGCCAAAAAGCAAAATGCCGCCAGTCAGGTTCACTGGCTGGCAGCATTTTGATTCTTATGAAAGCAGCCGCAGCTTACTTTTGTTCGTTCTGCTTCGCGTTACGCTTGCGCAGCACCACCAGCGTCACGATCGCAACCGCCGCCACGATCAGCACGACAACCAATGCCGTCAGGGGCAGGGTGTCGCTGGTCTGGGGGACCAGACCATTGGCGGGCTTTGGCGTCGGGGTGCTGCCCCAAGTGCCGTCCTTGATGGCCTGCTCGATCTCCGGGTGGTCATCCGGCTTCGGCGTAGCCGGGGCCGGCGGGGCGTAGGTGTTCAGGAACCGCAGCTCCTGCACTTTCGTATCCGGGTCATCATCAGTGGTGGCCCAAATTTCGCTTTGCAGGCCGCCGTTGTCGGCGTTGGTCACACGGATGGTCACCGTGTAGACCGTGTCATCATAGCTCATGTAGGCCGTGTTGCCAGTTTCCTGCTTGACCACATAGACATAATTACCCGGTTTGGCAAAGTGGAAATTGTGGAACGTCTCGCTGGCATCGCCTGCAATCATCAGACCGTCAGTGGCTTCATCCGGCAGCGGCGTGGTTTCGTCCATGCCTTCCGCCAAATCGATCGTCACGTGGAACTGCTCGTCGATGTCACCATTCAGTTCAACGCTGACCGGCAAGTCGGCGGTGCACTCATAGGGCACTTGCGGACGGGCATCATCAGCAGGGCCGCGAGCAGCACGGGAAGCACCAGCAATCCGCTCAGTTTCCGTATCGCTTGATTCATTGTTGCTACCTCCTTCAAAATGGACCAGGGGTGGGGCGGGCGCGTGGCCGCGCCCCGGCCCCCGCCCATATTGTCAGCTCATGCGGTCCAGCCGCCCGAAGATGACGACACGACCGTTGGTTTCCGCCTCTGCACAGGTGGACAAACCGATCACTTTGTCCTGCGGCGTCACGCCGATGTACCGGCTTTGTACCGCATTCTCATCAATGTAGTTCAGCAGCTCACTCACATCACCGTCCGGCTGATTGGTCGGATTATACACCATACTGTCAAAGGCATCCGTCTGCAAGCAGGCAAATATCTCGATGGTATAGGTGGCATCCGGCAAATAGAATGTGCCGGTTGGATGGGATTCAAAGTAATCAGTATTGATGAACTCGACGACATCACCGAACATACCACCGTTGTCCATGTGGTGCCCATAGATCAGGGTATACGAATCCGACAGATCCCGCGCGTTCATGCTCGACATAAAGATCGAGCCATACAGCGCAAAGTTTCCATAAACATCGGTATTGATATACTCCATGTCATCCTCACCGATGACAACGGGATAGTCGATGTGGGTATCGTCGATGGTCAGCCAACCAAGCACATCCGGGTTGATGGCCTGGAGTTCCTCCAGCGTGGGGTTAGAATCCGGGTCGCCCGTGGTGCCAGGCTTGAAGGCAAGCAAGTCACTGTCCAGGAACGCGCCATTGTATATCATGGCCGTGTCCCACAGGGAATACCCGCCGAACAGCAGCATCAACACGATCAGTGCCGCGGCTACCATGCTGACCAGACGGTCGCCGGCGCGCGCCAGCTTGGCCGCTGTGTGCAAGAGGGGTACCTCCTTTGGTGAAAGGTGGTTAGATTGGTTCAGTACAAATATTGTCAGTTTTCGCTGCCCTGATTCAGGTTAATGAATCAGTCCTCACGGCGCTTACGCAGGAAGAAGAAGCAGGCAACGCCAGCCACCGCGACCAGCAGGGCGTAGGGCGCAACGTTCATAGCAATGCCGGTAGCAGGAGTCTCATCATTCACATTGACGTTGGTGTAAGAGACGGCAACATCCTGAGCCACATTCTCAACTTTCACATCGCCGTTGACGACCTTTTTATCGCTATCAGTTGACGGATTGCTGCCAACCACATTCTCGTTCATACCAGTACCGGTTGCGCTGGCAACGTATTCAGAATTCTCCGCCTCGGTGATGACATAGGTAACATCCTCAGGCAGACCCTTAAAGATGACATCCTCACCATGAGCCAGGCTAACATCAACAGTCGCTTTGCCATCTTCACCAAAGTTCACAGTTGTATAGCTGGGGGTTACAGCATCCGTATCATACGCCCACTGGAAGCTGGTAGCAGACTTATCAGGGTTGGTGAAAACAATCGTGAATGCAAAGTCTTTGGTCTTATCGCCCAGCAGGCCATCAACCTTTTTATCAAGGGTCAAATCGTAGGTATTGTAGGTGTTGGTGATGGTGTCAGTCTTATCAGCCTTGTCTGCGTTCGAATATACCTCAGCGCGGACGATTTTATAGTTATCGCCATCGTTACCAACAGTCACATCCAGCGTATAGGTCGTGTTGTCAATGTCCATGCCGGCAACGCTGCAAGCTTCTTCCTTGAAGGTGTAACGATAAACACCAGCGCCGGTGTCAGCAAATGCAGCAGGATTAAAGCTCAGAGTAAGACCAGCCAGATAAACACCATCCTGATCTTCATCAGTGAAACTCTCACTGTCAACCGCAACCTGGAAACCTTCCATGACCTTATCGGCATCAGTATTAGTGATAGCCGTCATGTCACCCACTTTGACACCGTCCGCAGGCTGACCCGCACCAATCGTGAATTTGAAGGTTGCATCCGGAACGCCGGCCCCCTCAGCAGCGGTCATGTTGATTGCCTTGTTGATGGTGATGGAGTTGTTGCTGGCAGTGATGACATCTTCCTTAGCAGCAAACGCAGGGACAGCGGAAACGCTGGCCAGCATCGCGGTGGCGAGGAAGGTGGTCGCGATGCGGCCAAGGTTTTTGCTCAATTTCATACTCGGTTTCTTCCTTTCTTTCTTTTGAAGAATTTTTTATACACAGGCGGGACGCCAATGTAACAAATGGGTTGCTTGGGGACTGTTACAGCCCTGACCTCCGAATGACGGTGATGACCTTGCCCTTGATCTCGCTTGTTTTCACCGGGCCGAAGTACCGGCTGTCGCGGGCGCCTTCGCGGTAGTCGCAGAGGATGAAGTACTCATCCTGTGCCAGCGTTACCGGGTAGACGGGGCCATCGTCGTATTTGGGGGTGGTGTAGTAGATGTCGTTTTCGAGCACCGTGCTGCCGTTGACCACCAGCGTGGCCTGGTCGGTTACCTCCACCGTGTCGCCGGGGTTGGCGACGATGCGGCCGACATACTGCTCGCCGTCCTTCTCGAACACCATCACGTCGCCGGTGACCCAGTCATCGGCCAAGCGATAGTAGAACAGCAGGTCGCCCGCCGAGATGCGCGGCGCCATGTCGTCGTTCTGCATCGGCGTGACGCCGAACAGGAAGCCGAACAGCAGCGCGATCAGCACCACAATGGCGATCAGCTTGGTGAAGAAGCCCGCAATGTCCTCCGCATCCGCACACCGGCGGCGCTTGGCCTTGATGACCTCCGCCGGGGTGGGCGGCGCAGTGTCTTTTGCCTTGCCTTTGCGGCCGCGCCTGGGGCTGTCCTCCTTGGCGGGGGTTGCCTTGCGTTCCGTTTGGGCTGCGGGCTTTGCCTTGCCCTTTGTAGGGGCGGATTCCATATCCGCCCGCGGGGCGTTGCGATTTGCAGACGCGCCCGTGACGTTGCAAGCATCGTCCCCTACGGATGTGGGGGAAGTTGCATCGTCATCGCGGTGACGGGCGGCGGTGCTTGCCGGCTTACCCGCATCTGCGGGCGGTTCCGGCGGGGTGAACGAACGGGTAATGTGCGTTGCCTTTTTGGCGGGCGGGGCCTGGCTGTCCGCAGCGTGATAAACATACGCCTGCTGGCCGGTTTCGCCCGCGCGGCGGAGCTTGCGGTTGGTGGGCTGCGGGGTATCACTCATGGGCATCACCCCTGCGGCCCATCACGCGGGCAAGCGCTTTGTCGCGCTCGTCAAGCAGCGCCTGGTAATAGGCCGCCTGCTCGTCGTAGACAAGCTGGTAGGTCTGTTGCAGCTGCTCGAGCTTTTTCCAGACGTCTGCCTCATCCACGCCGCCAAAGGTCTTTTTGCGAAATTTCATGGCGGACAGTTGGTCCGCGATGTCCTGCATCGTCCGCATAGGCGTCATTCCTCACGCCGGCGGCGAATGCGGCGGGCAACAATGCTGCCGATCAACGCCATACCTGCGACACCAGCGGCGGTGACCATCAGGGTGTAGGGGGCGGTGTGGTTGGATTCGAGGCCAGTGGCGGGGATAATGTCATGGAAGTTTTTGACCGTGATCGTGCTCCCATCAGTGTCTGCGCTCACCACAAATTGGTACGTTGCATCACTATCCAATGTATCGTTTGCCTCGTTCAAATAGGAAACGTCATAACCATCGCCCTCAGCATCGGGTTCATTGATTACGATTATGTCGCCGTCTTTCAGCTTTGTAATCGTGATCGATTCATTATGCGCCAAAGTGTACGAATCATCATTTGGATCGAATGCAGCTTGCTTATCCTGCGCCAGACTCGTCTGCGGATTCAGGTCAGCATTGACCGTATCACCATTCACCGTCACAGATGTTGCATCAATGTATACAGCCTCTGTGCCCGTACCACGCTGTACGGTCGTGGTAAATGTAAACGGCATGGTCTTATCGCCAAGTTCGCCGTCAACCATCTTTTGGATCGTGATGCTGCGGTACGGTTTGTAGGTGTTGGTAACGGTAACCGTACACGGTGTGTCTTTGTCTACTTCAGCTACACCATCGTGATCGATGGCCTGGGTATCATAATAGTAGCTCTTTTCATCGCTTGTGATTTCCGGTGCTGGGTTCTCCTCGGTAATGGTATATGCACCGGTCGGGAGTCCCTCGATCGTCACGCCATCATTATCTACCGGCACCGTTACAGTACCGCTGGCCGTCCGCGTATCCCCTGTGCCAGTTACAGAGCCAAACGTAATGGTTGGATTTTCTGTCGGATACGACTTATTGGCAACCTTATCAGCCAGTTCGCCGGTTGCAGTTACGGTAAAGGTATATGTTGCGTCTACCAAAGAACCCTCTGTTGTGCCAGCAACCTGGGGATCGGCGATCGGTGTTGGTGTTGCGGTACTTCCATCAACAACTTCCTTTTTCAGGGTCAAATTGCCATAGGTTTCAGCGGGCACCTGAACAACAGGTTTCGGGAAGTCCTTTTTGTTCTCATTGGTTCCCACGTTGTAGCTGACATAGGCGTTGTCATTATCATTGCTCCAGAAGCCCTTCTGACTTTCGTCAACGTCTGTGGTTGCCGAATTGTCAGAATGTGTACCCGTATCCGCATCTGGCGTCTGTTTGGCATCGTCACTGTCCATGCCTACATCAATAGCATCATCATTGGGCTGAATGACCAGCGACACCGTATAGCGGTAACCGGGCGCAAGGGCATAGGTCATATCCGAACCATCCGCACTTGCAGCCAACTTGACCTTGATGGACTTGGTTTCCGCATCATAGGTGGGAATGATATATACCTGATCTGTTACCGATTCTCCTTCCTCATTTTGGGAAGTGGTTGTGAACATTGCGTAGTTCTCATCATCGGTACCGGGTACCGTTTTTGTCTCGGAAGTAACCCAATCACCTTGCTCATCGCGGGTTTCCAGACTAACGGTGAACTGAACATTGTCTTCGTCAGGCACTTCGACCCAATCACTCAGCGTATCGTGCATAACAACATTCTGCGCCGCGTAGAAAGTCAACTGCTGCTGAATCGCCTTGAAGATGTTGAGCAGGCTATTCCGATCTTGCTCGCTCGTGGTATATGCGTGTTTATTTGTGATGTGGGTAGCGGCATCAACCAGCGATTGCAAATTATCTGCCAGCGTTGTTTCCGAATCCGAGGTCATGCCAACTGTGTAGAAATAGTCCGCATCCAAACTGCTGCAATACAGCTCCGCGTTGTCCAGACCGGTCTGTTCAAAATCGCTGCCATTGCCTTGGGTCTCTCCATCCGCATCATAATAGTAGGTAGGCTTACCATCAGAAAGGAAGATTACCGCTCTGGTGGCACCATCACGCGCCTGAGATAGAACCGCAGCTCCCGTTCTAAAGCCGGCCTCATAGTTGGTTCCGCCATCGCCGTCATATTCTCCCGGCAACCGGGTCAGCAATGTATCACCATCTGTCCAGCCTTGTGTAATGGTTGCATCATTGTAGGGCGAATCAAAATACCCTATAAGCGGAAACCAAGTGCCTTTATCACCAGAGAAGGTAACCAGAGCGTACTGCGTATCCAAACCACGAGTTTCATCCAGGCCGCTGACAATTTGGGTAATCGCGTCCGTGGCCGCCTTCATGCGTGAGCCTTCTCCGCCCCAATCGTCATCCATGCTTCCGGATTTGTCCAGGATAAACAGAATGTCCAGTTCCTGCGTTTCGCCGCCAACCCTTTCAATATCGCCGCTGACAGAAAGCGACAGGTCGTATGTTCCATCCTCCTTTCGGTCGGCACGCTTGCCGGTACTGATAGGGACATCCTTTGGCGCTGTGGAGGTATACGCATTGGTAAACGCGACCTCGACCGTTTCTTTCGCCGGAACCGTAACATTTCCGGTCGTAGATGCCTGCTGCGGTTCATCATTGTCCACCTTGTACGACGTGCTCACCGTGTAACCCGTGACACTGCCACCGCTTTCGGTGACCGTTACAGTCTGGCTGCCCGTATTTGCTGTTACCTTATATGTAATGGTCTTCGATGCCGTATAGGTTCCATCGTCATTCGCGGTGAAATCTGCCTTGCTAAAAACAACATTCTCGTCATCTTCCGTGCCTTGGGCATCCACTTTCAAAGTAACGGAATAGGTATCCGGCAGATTTGCCCAATCCAAGCCGCTGACAGTTTTGCTGACGATCAGACGCGCCTCATCATCGGCGGGGGGCTGCATATGCGTACTGAACCAAACATCATCCAGCAGGTTTCCGACTGTTGCGTTACCGCTGCCAGTGCTCACTGCCACAAAGAAGAAGCGGGTCAGGTATTGCCGCTCCGGCACAGTGTATGTTTCGGAGCCACGATCATCACTTGAATAAACCTGCCACTCACCTTCCGATGCGCGGGTTCCACTTGTAAACTCTTTAACATAAACACCGGCTTGATCATCAATTCGCGCTAGGATTTGCTGAATTCGCCGAACCCTTTCTTGGTTGGAGAGTCGATCATCATTTGCGACCGCTGTCAATTGACTAACAACAGTATCTGCTTGATCCGCGGGCATAATAACCAGCGCCATTGTATCGGGGGCATTGTTATCATTTTTTCGGGCCAGATGTGCCAAACTCCAGTTCAGCGTTGATCCCGGTACTGTCATCACGTCCTGGTACAGTGCGCCATAGGCTTCGCAGTTCAGCTCTGCAAACTGATTTCCGTCAGCCGCGCCGCCGGCACCATACGGACTATCCGTGCCGTATGCGATTTCAATATCTGCTCCCTGGTGATTTGAACCTCCTTCACCTGTGGTTTTCCAAATCAGTCCATCCGTATCATTCGGAATCTGGATGTGTGTAGCGCCTGCGTCAGGATATTCAAAGCTGCCGTTCTGGAGCTGGATGTAATAAGGAACCTGCTGCGTTGCTGTGTAGGTACTGACAGAGTCATCACTGTGGGTAACCGTTGCCGTTGCGCGATAGATATACCGCTGGTTATCCACTGTATCAACCAGCTGTGCATCCAATGCCACGTTGATCTGGTTCGGTGTGTTTTCACTGTCCCAGTTCAATTTGTCATCGGTGACGGTTTGCGATGTTACTTCTTGCCAACTGTTTTCTTCGCCGGTCAGACTGCGTTCCCATTTGTAAGTAACGGAATCGCCTTCTCCAACAACATCGCTGCGGAGGACCGCCGTAAACAGACCATTGTTCGCGATGCTATCTTGGATCGTCAGGTGCTCGTCTGAATTAGGCGTCACAGTATACACCAGGTATACGTCAACGGTTTTATCGCCTGAGTTGCTGTTAAGTGTGTATACCGTCAGGTTTCCATTATAAAATGTGTAAACAGGATAATATCTATTTCCTAGACTTGCTACCAACCTTGTTACTGTCTGACTGTATTCCTGCCAACCATTGTATTTGGCATATTGGAATGTATAGGTATTATTATTTGCTTCAAACTGAGCCGGATTGGCATAGTCGTCCTTAAAGTTGATTTCATTATCGCCGTATTGATTGTACGCGAGTTCAACGACTTCCTGGGTAGTAAATCCTGTGTTTGTCAGTTCATTGCCATCCTGGTCAACATAATGGACCGTGACCGTATAGTTCCCGCTCCACGTGATCATGAATACAGAGAAACCATCCACCTCAAACTGCGCTACAGCGCCCGGCTCCTCAGCTTCTTCCTCAGCATCCTCCGCAACCTCGGCCTGCAGTTCGGGCAGTTCGTCGATGCGGGCGACTTCTGCGGGAGCTTCCGCCTTCTCGGCGGCCTCGGCGCTCAGGGCGACGACGCCTTCTACCTCGTCCTCGGTGGTGGCGGTAGCGACGGTCTCGACGTTGACGACCGCCTCGCCGTTCTCATCAGTGACGGGCTTGCCGGCCTCGTCCTTCTCCTCGGCCAGGTGGTGGACGGTCAGGGTGCTCGCGTCGATGTCCTCGGGCAGGACGGCCTCGGGCAGCTCGAAGCGGACTGAGACGGGTTTTGCCGGCTCGATTTCCTCGACGCCGTCCTCACCGTCCGTAAAATAAACATCCAGCACGAACATACCGTCGAAGGTCGCGCCGGTCTGCTCGGCCACCGTCTCGGCGGCCTTGTCAGCGTCCTCGCCGGTCACGGCCGTGGCATGCAGAACCGGGTTGACGCCCTCATCAAACGCGCCTTCCGGCACATCGACGAGCACATCAACCGTCTGGCCGTCGATCTCGACCTTGGTATTCATTGAAGTCGAGGGGGTTGCGTCCGGCGTGGCCGTGGGCTCGGCATCCGTATTTTCAGAATTTTCGGGCGCGGGGGTCGCGGTCACTTCGGTGGCTTCGGTCGCGTCCGGCGTGGCCGAAGGCTCCGCGGTCGGCTCGGCTGTGGGGGCCGGGGTCGCCGTCGGGTCAGCGGCGGGCGAAGCGGATGGCGTGGCCGTCGGGTCGGCTGGCGGCTGCTGATCCATGCCTTCTGCATCCAGCAGCATGATGCCGGGCTTTTCAGCGGTTTCCCGCGTGGCCTGCCCGCCGTCAGCCGCCCATGCGGTGCTCACCAGCCCGCAGGCCATACAGAGCACCAGCAATGCACTGAGTACACGTTTTTTCATGGTAGATTCAACTCCTCATCTTCCGGGTGGTTGGCCCGGACTGTTGGGACCGGGTTCGGATTTATTTTGATTAAAAGATTTTCGGCATTGTCAGGCGGAACGACCGGCGGCGGTTTCATCCTGCGCCGGCCAGCCGATGGCTGCCTGCTCCATCTCGATCATCTGGTCGTACATCTGGTTTTTCAGCACCGCCAAACGGTCGTCCAGCTCCTGCTGCGTTGTCTTGTACAGGTTGCGGAAGCTGCGCGGATTGCCCTTTTCCTCGGGCACGCCGGCGGCGCTGCAAAGCTCCTGCATACTTCGGAACACCGCGATGCGGCTGATTGGCCGGTTGTTGCGGGTGACGAACACCGGCCCGCGGTAGACGCCGTTACGCGCCATGTAGTTGAGCAGTTCCCGCTGCAAGGGCGGCGGACATCGGAAGTCGATGGTGACACCGTGGTAGTTCAAGGTTCCCTGCCCGGCTTTGACCACTTCCGCCGTGACCTGGTCGAGGCATTGCAGCGGCAGGTCTGTGGTGGCGAAGAGCTTGATTAAAAGGTAGGTCCGCTGCTTGCCCAGCGCCCGGGCTGCGCGCAGCAGCTTGAGGTACTCGGCCCGGGTGACGGTGGGCGTGGGCGGGTCGGTCGTTGTTTCCGATTTGATGTGTTCCCGCAGCAGATCCAGGCGCCCACACCAGCGAAAATACTGGTTGGCGGCCGCGATGTGCACGTTGACCGTCTTGCAGCCGTAGGTCTGTTTCAGGTGGTTGACCCAGTCGGTCAGGAGCTGTTCGGTCGGCTCACCGTGCTGGCGGGTGAAGGCGAGCAGGTCTTGCAGGCAGTTGGTGTAATAGCGGCGGGTGTCGGGGTTCCAGCCGGCACATTTTTCACTTTGCAAAAATTCTGAAATGGAATAACCTTTCAAAATTTCATCGTCCATACGTGCAACTGCCTCCTTCCTTGTTTGGTCGCCGAGAATTAGAACAGAACCGTGGTTCTGTTACTGCTTTTAACATAGGTCAATCGCGGTATTACGCACTTTCGCGTTTTTTGAATGAATCTTCGAAAAGCAGTCATGAAAAAGTTGTCGGGAAGTGAATTTCTTACCCTGCCCGACTGTTTTTTTATGCCTGTTTTTAGCAAAATGAACAAGAATTAACGATAATCCTTGTTTTTTGGAGACTGTTGTGATAATATAGGTTCATATCTGAAGGAGTAGCAGAGCAATGTGGCAGGCGTATTTTGATGCCTGCCATCTACACGACTTATGTAAGAAACAGAACCACGGTTTCGTCAATTTCACAAAAGTAAGTGCATTTGATTGAGCAAACGCTCGTGCTCCGCGCCCGATTCCATGATATAGATCCGCGTCGTCTCGATGCTGGAATGACCAAGCAGGTCGGCCAGCTTCGAGATATTTTTTTCGATGTTGTAGAACGTCCGGGCAAACAGGTGCCGCAGATTGTGCGGGAATACTTTGCGCGCAGATACTTTGGCGCGCTCGCACAGCGCCTTGAACAGCTTCCAGACCGTCACGCGGCAGAGGGGTTTGCCGCTGCGGGACAGAAAGACAGGGCCGTTGTGGATGCGGTGTTTCTGGCACCACTTTTGCAGCCGGTGGCAGAGTTCGGCGGGCAGCAGGATCTCCCGGCATTTGCCCTTGCAGCGGATGGACGCCTTGCGGCGGCGGACGGCCTCGGCCGTGACGAACTGCAATTCCGACACCCGGATGCCGGTGGAGCAGATGGTCTCGAGCAGCAGCTGGGTGCGCTTGTTGCCGGTGGCGCGGGCGGCATCGAGCAGCCGGAAATACTCGGCGCGGGAAAGTTCCCGGCCCGGGTCGGCAAAGATTTTACGCTGCCGCTTTAAGGGTTTTGCCTTGCCCGCCGGGTTGTCGATGGACTCCTGGTAGTCGTTGACGGCAGCCAGCAGCGAGTTGACGGTGGAAGGGGTGTAACCCTTGGCCGTCAGGCTGTCCCGCCAGGCGGCGACCGTCTCGCGGTCGGGGCGGCGGCCCGCGCCGGTGTCGGCGAAAAAGCGGGCCAGGGCCTTGGTATATTTTTGGATGGTGGCGGGGCTGTACTCACGGTGGGTGAGCCAGTGCTCGAAGGTCTGGATGATCGTTGAAAGTTTCATGGGCGGCTCCTTTGCAAAATGGATTTCCTTTTTATTATGCCGCATTTTCGTCCCCGCCCGCGTTGCACAAAAAACAGCGGTCCGAACGAGTGTTCAGGCCGCTGGCTGCGGATTTTCAGAGGTTCCGAGACCCTTATGAGATTCCTATATAAATGGTGTAGGGTTGGAGAGCGCCCGGGCCAATGTCCGCCGGTGCACCCGGGTACATTTTGATTTGGGGAGAATTGGCAAGCGATGCCCCTGGATAGCCATTCGGCTTCCGGCGCTGCTTGTTGGGGGTATCCCCCAATCCCCCGTTGAACACAGAATTTCATTCTGTGGCTGCGCGTTCATCTCCGGCCTAAGAGCCGCCTTCGGCGGTTGGCCTCCGAAACGCTCTCTGCGGAGAGTGTGGCGAACGCTTTTGACCGCGACCGGCTCACCGCTGGCCGTGGTCTTTTTCTTTCTGTTGCGGCTCGGTCTGCTCCATCTCCAGGACCCGATCCACGTTGTTCTTAACCGTCAGCAGCTCCCGCATGGCGGCGCGGGCCTGCCGGTACTCTCCGTAAGCCTTTTTCTTATCCGCCAACAGCCGGGCATACTCGGTCTGAAGCTCCTTGACCGTGGGCAGCTTCTTCACATTCAGCTCGTTGAAGGCTTCCTTGGCGGCCTGGTGCAGCAAGATTTCTTCCTCATGCTCCTGCCGGAATTTCTTTGAATAT
>CAJFMB010000028.1 GCA_904390925.1 uncultured Subdoligranulum sp. | reverse complement strand
TTGACCTGCAAGATCAGGCTGCCGCCCAGCTCATTGACCACAGTGACCTCGGTATCCACAACAAAGCCCAGCTCCGCCAAATGCTGGCGGACCTCGTCCCTGCCGGTGATCTTGCGGATGGTCACCGTCTCGCCGGGTTTTGCCATTGACAGCGGCATCATGGGGTTGCCTCCTTTTTTATGCAGCCGGTTGGCCCGGTGTTTCCGGGCCGGATACCGGCTGGAAAGATTTGCTTCAATTTGAAGTTTACCAGCGCTAACCGTGATTGTCAATAGCTAATGCTAATTTAAGTTAGATTTGACTAATCATTCAAAAATCCGGCAATTCCCCGGCCCCGGTTTTGTTGCAGTTGCCCATGGCAAACCGCATACCGGCATGCCGGCAGCGCCAAAAAATCCCGCGGGGGCTTTCCTCCGCGGGCGGTTTCTGGTATACTGGTCTATTGCAAGGGATGGGGTCCCCGCCCCCGGCGCCGAAGTGCCGGGTCCGGCCAGAAGACCGGGTGCGGCAGGAGGCGCCCCCGGCGATTGCTGTTTCTTCTTGCGTTTTGTACCGAGTTTGCAGGCCGAAGTCTGTTCCGCGCACCGGCAGGTGCGGCGCACAGGCTTCGGCTTTTGTTTGCCCCACCGGGCGGAAAGGATACAAATATGGAAGCCAATCTGCAAAACCGCATCACCGGATACTGGACCCGCCGGGCAGGGGCGTTTTCTGCCCAGCGGCGGCGGGAACTGGCCGGCGAAAAGCACGACCAGTGGCTGGCCGCGCTGCACCGGTATCTGCCCGCGCAGGGCGGGCTGCGGATTCTGGACCTGGGCACCGGCAGCGGCTTTTTTGCCATGCTGCTGGCCGCCGAGGGCAACACCGTCACCGGCATCGACCTGACCCCCGCCATGATCGAGGAGGCCCGCCCCGACTGGGACCGGGAACTGTTGCAGCAGGCGGGATTTTCCCACATCCGGGTGGATACCGGCATCTGGCGGGAAATCTATACCAAGCAGGACGAGTTTTACAATCCCACGCCGATTTTTGCCATCTCGGCGCGGGCCTGAGTGCAAAAGGGAGGGACGGGTATGGCACTGCTTCGCCGCATGGGGGGCCGGCTGTTGCAGCTTGTTTTGCTGCTGGCGGCGGCCAGTGTGCTGTCCTTCTGGCTGATGCAGCTGGCCGGCAGCGACGCGGTGCAGCAGCAGATGGAGGCCACCGGCACAGTGCTGAGCCAGCAGGCGCTGGACGCCGCCCGCGCCGAGCTGGGCCTGGACCGGCCGGTCTGGGTCCAGTACCTGAGCTGGCTGGGCGGGGTACTGCAGGGGGACCTGGGCACCAGTTACCTGTCGGGGCAGCCGGTGGCCGCCACCTTTGCGGCGCGGCTGCCCGCCACCCTGCTGCTGGCCGGGCTGGCGCTGGCAATGACGGTGGCGGTGTCGCTGCCGCTGGGGATTCTGGCGGCGGTGTATCACGGCAGACCGGTGGACTGGCTGCTGCGGGCCGCCGGGTTTGTGGGCGGCAGTCTGCCGGGCTTTTTTCTGGCACTGCTGCTGATGGACCTGTTTGCCATCCGGCTGCGGCTGTTTCCGGTGATTGCCGCCGACACCAGCCTGAAAAGCGCCTTTCTGCCCGCGCTGACACTGGCCATTGCCATGTCGGCCAAATACCTGCGCCAGGTGCGGGCCGCCGTGCTGGAACAGCTGTCCCAACCCTATCTGCAGGGCGCTGCCGCACGGGGGGTCCCCTTCCGGGTGACGCTGTGGGCAAGCGTGCTGCGCTCTGCCGCCGCCACGCTGGTGACGCTGCTGGCCCTGTCGGCGGGGAGTCTTCTGGGCGGCACCGCCATTGTGGAGTCCATTTTTCTGTGGGACGGGGTGGGCAAACTGGCGGTGGACGCCATCAACATGCGGGATTACCCGGTGATCCAGGCCTACGTGCTGTGGATGGTGCTGCTGTATGCGCTGCTGAATCTGGTCACCGACCTGATCTGCCGGCGTCTTGACCCGCGCATCCGGCTGGGAGGGCAGACCCGATGAAACAACATCTTTCCGGCGTCCGGCTGCGGCTGGCGGTGCTGCTGGCAGTGACGCTGCTGTTGCTGCTGGCGGTGGCCTGCGCCCGGATGATCTGCCCCTTTGACCCCGACGCCCACAACTACGCCGCCGTGCTGCAGCCGCCGGGCGGGGCACATCCGCTGGGCACCGACCGGTACGGGCGGGACCTGCTGGCCCGGGTGCTGGCCGGGGGACAGGTCAGCATCTTTTCGGCGCTGGCGCTGGTGGGCATCACCACCCTGGCGGGCACCGCGGCGGGCCTGCTCTGCGGCTGGTTCGGCGGCGCTGCCGACACCGCCCTGATGCGGCTGGCCGATCTGTGTCTGGCTTTTCCCGGGCTGGTGCTGGCGCTGGCGCTGACGGCGGCACTGGGGGGCGGCACCTTTCACGCGGTGCTGGCGCTGGCGGTGGCCGGCTGGCCCAAATACGCCCGGCTGGCCCGCACCCGGACGCTGGCGCTGCGGGACGCCCCCTTTGTGGACGCGGCCCGGATGGCGGGCGGCGGGTCGGTGCAGATTCTCTCCCGGCATCTGCTGCCCAATCTGCTGGGACCGGTGCTGGTCACCGCCGCGCTGGACGTGGGCACCATGATGATGGAGCTGGCGGGGCTGTCCTTTCTGGGGCTGGGGGCACAGCCGCCGGCCGCCGAGTGGGGCAGCATGATGAGCGACGGCCGCAGTATGCTGCAAAGCTATCCCTGGGTGGTGCTGGCCCCGGGCGGCGCCATTTTTGTGACGGTATCGCTGTTTCACCTGCTGGGGGACACGCTGCGGGACCTGCTGGACCCCGGCAGCCGGTGAAGGGCAAAGGAGCATCCATGAAACGGTTTTTGCTGGGCCTGACGGCCCTGTGTCTTTTGGCGGCGCTGCTGGCCGGCTGCGGACAGACGGCGGTGCAGCCTGTCTCCGCCGGCAAGACGCTGGTGCTGGGGGATACCAGCTTCAACCCGGAGAACGAGGAGCCGGACATCAACCCCCAGAACGCCTATTCCGGCTGGGCCTGCATCCGCTACGGCGTGGGGGAAACGCTGTTTCGCTACAACGACCGGATGGAGCCGGAGCCCTGGCTGGCGGCGGACTGGTCCCGCACCGACGACCTGACCTGGCGTATCACCCTGCGGGCGGGGGTGCAGTTTTCCACCGGCCGGACGATGGACGCAGCCGCGGTGAAGGAATGTCTGGAACAGCTGGTGGCGGTGCACAGCCGGGCGGCGGGCGAGCTGGACCTGGCCGGCATCGAGGCCGACGGCCTGACGCTGACCCTCCATACCGCCTCCCCCAACCCCACGCTGCTCAACGCACTGAGCGATCCCTGCTGCTGCATCATCGACACCCGGGCAGGCAGCGACGGCGGCATTGTGGCGGGGACCGGGCCCTACCGGGCGGTGGAGCTGGTCTCCGGCCAGCGGCTGGAGCTGGAGCCCAATCTGCTTTACTGGGACGGCACCCCCAGGCTGGACCATATCACGGTGCGCACCATCACCGACGGGGACACGCTGGCGCTGGCCTTGCAGGCGGGCGAGATCGACGCCGCCTACGGCATGCCCTACCTGAACCTGCCGCAGTTTGAAAACGACGGCTACACCATCTCCTCCACCCCCACCAGCCGGGCGTTTTTTGTCTGGATGAACTTTGCCAGCCCGGTGACGCAGGACCCGGCGGTGCGCCGGGCCATCGCCATGGGCATCGACAAGGAAAGCTTTGTGCAGGTGCTGCTGTTCGGCCACGGGTATGTGGCCAAGGGGGTGTTTCCCGACTCCTTCTCCTTTGCGGGGGACCCCGACGCGCCGGACTACGACCCGGAGGGCGCCCGCCAGCTGCTGGAGCAGGCGGGCTGGACCGACACCGACGGGGACGGCATCCGGGAGAAGGACGGCCAGGAACTGTGCATCCGGTGGCTGACCTATCCCAGCCGGCAGGAGCTGCCGCTGCTGGCCGAGTGCGCCCGCTACACGCTGGAGCAGATCGGCATCCGGGTGGAAATCACCTGCACCGCCGCCCACAACACCCTGCGGGCCGACCCCGGCGCCTGGGATGTCTATGCCAGCGCCATGGTCACCGCCCCCACCGGCGACCCGGCCTACTTCTTTTCCAGCTGCTGCCTGGACGACTCCCCCGCCAACAACGGCGGGTATCACAGCGACAGGCTGGAGGCACTGGCCCGGCAGCTGGACGCCACCTTTGACCCGGCGCAGCGGGGGGAACTGGCTGGACAAATGCAGCAGATCCTGCTGGACGACAACGCCTATGTCTTTTGCAGTCATTTGCAGATGAATCTGATTGCCCGGGCAGGGGTCACGGGGCTGACCGCCCACCCCTGCGACTACTACGAAATCACAGCGGAACTGGATGTGGAATGAACGGCATGGAAGGGATTTTGCAGTATCAATCGGTGTGCATCCGCTACGGCGACCGGGAGGTGGTCCACCGGGTCAGCTTTGCGGTGCAGCCGGGGCAGGTGCTGGCCATTGTGGGGGAATCCGGCTGCGGCAAAAGCACGCTTTTGAAGGCCGCCGCCGGGCTGACCGCCCCCGACTGCCGGGTGGAGGGACAGATTTTCTTTCAGGGAAAACCGCTGCTGGACCTGCCGAAGCGGCAGCGGCTTGCCCTTCTGGGCAGCGGGCTGGGCATGGTGTTTCAGGAGGCGGGGGCGTCGCTGTGTCCGGTGCGGACGGTGGGGGCCCAGGTGGCCGAGAGCCTGGCCGCGGCGCAGGGCCTTTCCCGCCGGGAGGCAAAGCGCCGGGCGCTGGCGCTGTTTGCCCGGCTGGACCTGCCCGGGCCGGAAGGGCTGTGGCGGGCCTATCCCTTTCAGCTGTCCGGGGGGATGCAGCAGCGGGTGGTGATTGCCATGGCGCTGCTTCTGAAGCCCAGAGTCCTGCTGGCCGACGAGCCCACCAGTGCCCTGGACACGCTGGCCCGGCAGCAGGTGCTGGCCGAGCTGCGCCGCCGGGAGGACGCCGCGCTGGTGCTGGTGACCCATGACTTCGGGGTGGCGGCGGCGCTGGCCGACCGGATTCTGGTGCTGGACGCCGGCCGCACCGCCGAGGAGGGCCCTGCCGCCGAACTTCTGGCCCATCCCCGCAGCGAGGCGGCCCGCCGTCTGCTGGCGGCGGTGCCCCGCCTGACAGGGAGGGACCCCGCATGACGCCGTTATTGGAGACAAAAGGCCTGACCAAGGTGTATGCCCGGCGGGGCAGCAGCCGGGAGGCGGTGCATCAGGTCAGCTTCCGGCTGGACCCCGGCGAGGCGCTGGCGGTGGTGGGCGGGTCGGGCTGCGGCAAAAGCACGCTGGCCCGGCTGGTGACCCGGCTGACCGACCCCACCGCCGGGGAGATCCTGCTGAACGGGCGGCCGATCACCCACCTGCGCGGCGGGGCGCTGCGCCAGGTACGGCGGCAGGTGCAGATGGTGTTCCAGACGCCGGCGGCCTCCTTTGACCCGCGGCAGACACTGGCCGACGCGGTGGCGGAACCGCTGCGCAACGCAGGGCTTGCCCGCCGGCAGGCCAATGCCCGGGCGCTGGCCCTGCTGGCCGAGTGCGGGCTGGACCCGGCGCTGGGCAGCCGCCGCGCCGCCGAGGTGAGCGGGGGCCAGTGTCAGCGGGCGGCGATCGCCCGGGCGCTGGCCATCGGGCCGCAGCTTCTGGTCTGTGACGAGATCACCAGCGCGCTGGATGTGACGGTGCAGCAGCAGATTCTGGCCCTGCTGGCAAAGCTGCGGGCGGAATGCGGGCTGTCCTTTCTCTTTATCAGCCATGACCTGGCGCTGGTGCAGCAGTTCTGTGACCGGGTGCTGGTGATGCAGGACGGCCGCCTGGTGGAGGAGGGCCCGGTAACACAGGTGCTGACCCGGCCCCGGCACCCGGCCACCCGGGCGCTGATCGACGCGGCCCTGTGAACTTCCGACAAAACCAAAACGCCTGTCGCCGGGGAGCTGCTGCTCCGCCGGGACAGGCGTTTTTTTCAGGTTCAGTCGTCGTAGGGGTCGTCCAGGATACCCCGCAGAAAGGTCTGGGACAGGCGCGGGCTGTACTGGTCCGGTTCCTCGGTTTCCTCCTCCGGTTGTTCCGAATCCTCGTCCGGGTCCTCCCCGTCCTCCTCCAGGTCAAAATCGGCGTCGGCCTCGGCATCGTCGTAGCCGTCGCCTTCCTCCTCATCCAGCGGCGCCGGGCGGCCTGGCCGCCGGGCGAAGGCAGACTCGGCTGCCTCCTCGGTCTCGTCGCCCTCCTCCAGCAGGTCCAGCTCGTCCAGCAGCTCCTGCATGGCGCCGCAGTCAGCGGGCACGTCGGTCAGGCTGGTGCCGTAATGGCAGAACAACACCCTGCCCTCGGCGTCCAGGATCAGGGTCAGCGGCATCTGCTGGGGGGCGTTCATCGACACCTCATAGCCCCGGTTGCGGGCCTTTTTCAGAATCCGCCAGGCTTCCAGCGAACAGGTCCGCCAGAACCCCGACCTGACCGGAATGTTCAGATAATCGTACAGCACCCCGTCGGCGTCGCAGAGCAGCGGATAGGGCAGCGTGCCGGGGCCCACGTTGGGGGCCAGCTTGGCGGGGTCGGACCGCACCACCATGGCAAAGCCGCCCCCGGTCAGCCGGTGGTGACTGTGGGAGTACCGGCTGACAAAGGTCCGGGTGACCGGATGGCCGAAATTACTCATGAACACCAGCACCAGCGGGGCCTGTTCTTCCAGCAGGGTGCGGAAGCTGTTGGCCTCGCTGTAAGGTGTGTCGTACTGAAAAAAGGGCAGCTGTTCGCCCACTTTGATCCGTTTGCCCATACGGGCCTGCCTCCCCCTTGCCGCCCGGCGCCGGGCGGCGCGTTGTGATTCTGCAAAAAAACGGGGCAGAACCTTCGGGTCCTGTCCCGTGCTGTGTACCCAAAACCCCCGCCCGGCCGTCTGCAGCCAATCAAAACCTACCGTTGTTGGCAGGTGGGTGCCCTGCGGGCGTGTTCATGCTCCCTTCTTCCGCCCGAAGGCGGGAGGTCTGCAATCCGGCGTCCGACGCCAGGCTCCCTGAATTTGATTAGTAGGATTATATAAAGCTGCAACAATTCGAACCGCGCAGGGGTACTTACTCTGTTTCGGATGCCGTCAGGTATCCAGCTCGGAATCGTCGATGTCGAACATGGCGCGCAGCCGCTCCTCAAACACGCGGCCCACCTCCAGCAGTTCCTCGTCATCGTCCACGATGTCCATATACTCGCCCTCGTCGTCGGTGCCGACCCGCATGATGATCAGCTCGGCGTCGTCATTGAGGTTGGCGGGGTCCTCCATGTAGGGGACAACGGCCAGATACCGGGTGCCCTTGACCTCGGTCGCGTCCACGACCTCAAAGGTGCATTCCTGTCCGTCCTCATCCTCCAGCGTCAGAAGATCAGGCTTGGCTTCCTCCAGCATTTCGGGTGTGAGCTCGTCTGCCATAATTCTGTGTCTCCGTTTCCGGGGTGCGCCCCGTTTCTTTTGGTTATAGTTTACTTGTTTTTTGCATCGGCGTCAAGCGGTATCTATTTCTTTCGGAATGTGGTATAATAATGAAACCCTCAACTTCCCGGCCGGGAAGCTGAAATCCGCAGGGGCCGCCGTGTTTTCGCGGGGGAAGGAGTGTTCCATGGCCGTTTCCACCCTTAAACGATGCTGTGCGCTGGGCCTTGCCCTGGCCGCGGCGGCCGCGCTGTGCAGCTGCGGCGGGCGCTACCCGGTGCCCGACCGCCCCACTGTGGAAAGCAGCGAACGCCAGTTCACCGCCCCCGCCGAGGGGGACACCATCGCCATCTTCACCACCTCGCTGGGGGAGGTGCGGGCGGTGCTCTACCCGGATGCAGCGCCCATGGCGGTGTACAACTTTGCCGGGCTGGCCCGCAGCGGCTACTATGACGATACCGTGATCTGGCGCAGCCAGTACGGCTTTGCGGTGCAGGGCGGCGACGCCGAAGGCACCGGCACCGGCGGCGCCACCATCTACAACAACAATCCCATCCCGCTGGAGGCGGACGCGAGCCTGCGCCACTATGCCGGGGCGCTGTGTCTGGCCACCGTGGCCGGGGATGCAAACAGCGGCGGCAGCCAGTTTTACTTTGTCACCGCGCTGCCCGACAGCGTGGACGAGGAGATGCAGTCCCAGCTGAGCGCCAACGGCTACACCGCCGAGCAGGTTTCCGCCTACGCCGAGGCAGGGGGCCTGCCCTACCTGGACAGCACCGACACGGTGTTCGGCCAGGTGTACCAGGGCATGGACGTGGTGGACAGGATGGCCTGTGTGGACACGGTGCAGAATGAGGACGGCACCGACAGCTACCGTCCCACCGAGGAGGACACCATCACCATCGAGCGGGTGACCATCGCCCAGTATCCCGGCCCCACCGCCGAGGAGATTGCCGCCTCGGCCGAGACCGCCGCGGCAGAGTGACCTCGTCCCTTTTCCCTGACCCTTTGTTATTGTATGCAGCGCCGGGCGGCAGCATTCCCCCGGCG
Organism: uncultured Subdoligranulum sp.; assembly: GCA_904390925.1. GTDB lineage: Bacteria > Bacillota > Clostridia > Oscillospirales > Ruminococcaceae > Gemmiger. Next base: position 16,583 of record CAJFMB010000028.1, on the reverse strand, counting down.
CTGTTTTTTGCCCGGACAACAAAGATCCCCGCCCGGATTTTGGCAGTTTTGCCGAAATCCGGGCGGGGATTTTGTCGTTTGTGCCGGGATCAGCCGCGGGTGCCTTCCACCTTGTAGTCGGTGCTGTAGCCCTGCAGGTCGGTGACGTTGATGGTGTTGTTCCAGCTGCCGTCCTCGTGGGCGGAATCCCACTCGGCCCAGGCCTCCTCGCTGCGGATGGTGGTGCCGGTCAGGTACTTGTCATCCCAGGGGTTGGAGGTGTCGGGATCGGTGGGGTCCCAGCCGCGGTAGGTCTCGTCGTCCGGATCGATATAGATGGTGCCGGGCTTGCCCATGGGGCCGGGATTTTCCGCGTCGTCATAGATCACCACCGGCGTGCCGATGGGACAGGTGTCGAAGATCCACTTCACGTCCACCACCATCAGGCGGATGCAGCCCAGCGACGCCTGGGTGCCCAGCTTGTTGAACTCCACATACTCCAGGTCATCCTTGTGCTGGGTGTAGTAGGGCACGCTGTGGAACAGGTAGGCGTCCCAGATGCGGGTGGCATACTGGCCGTAGCAGGGGCCTGCCAGCAGCCGCCACTGATAGTTCACCGGGGTGTTGTAGTAGCCGGTGGGGGTGTCGGGGCCGCCGCTGCAGATCATGGCCATATAGGGCTTGGTGTAGCGGGCTTCCACCGGGTTGCCATCGGCGTCGGTGGAGCCGCCGTCGGAGGCATAAACCGTCACCACGCCGGCTTCCCGGTTGACCGCCAGCAGGTAGGGATAGCCCTCCTGCACCGTCAGGTCCAGACCCTCGTATTCCGGGTCAGCCTGCAAGCCTTCCAGAATCTCCACCGCATTGGCGGACCAGGTATCCGGGTCCTTGACCTCGGCGGCGTTCAGGGTGGCGTTGTCGCCGTTGCGGGCCATCACCTGGGCGATGCGCTCGGCGGCCGGGTCGGGGGTGGGTTCCGGCGTCGGGGTGGGCTCGGCCACATCCCCCGCCGGAGCGTTCACCGTCTGGGACACCTGGCCGGTCTCCCCGGTGGCGCCTACCTGCGGGGTGGTGCCGCCCTCGTGGTCGGTGACAATCCAGATGGCCCCGGCCAGGCAGACAGCCACCGCCACCAGGCAGAGCAGCATCCGCAGCGTGGCGGCACGGCGGCGGGCACGGCGGCGCGCTGCGCGGGAAGGCCCGGTGCGGCGTCTGCCCTGCTGCCCGGAAGCCCCCTTGCGGCGCTGCGGGCGGCCCTGTTGATTCTGATTCATGGAAACCCCTCCTGCAAGTCAAACCGGTGCCCGCCTTTGGCAGGCACTGCTGAAATGTTACGCTTCCTATTATGTGCGGGAATCGGCCCGCGGTCAAGTCCTGACAAAAATTTTCAGCCTTCTGACGGCAGGTTCCGGGTCTTTTCGGGGTCCGGAAGGGCCATACTATTGCCAGCCGGGCGGGTTTGCCCGGTGCCGGAAGACAGAAAGGAGAAGCTGCATGTCGATGAATCCCTTTGACGAAAAGCCCCGTCCGCTGGAGGACGGATTCCAGGACTGGAAGGCACTGGCCGCCAAGCCCTATGACAAGCGGGAGTGCGACCCCTACACCCGGGTGCGCACCATCCTGATGAACGGGACCGAGTTTGAGGCGGTGTGGTTCAGCCACCAGTTCCACCGCCATTGCCAGAACAATGATCTGCGGCGGGAGCTGGCCATTCTTCGGCGGCAGGAACAGCAGCAGCAAAAGCAGATTGCGGCACTGAAACCGCGGGACGAGACGCTGCTGGAACACACCATCGGCTACGAACAGCTGGCGGTGGACCTGACCGCCCGCATGGCCCAGACCGAGCCGGACGAGCATGTGAAGCAGGCGCTGGACTTTGCGCTGCTGGAGGACTTTGACCATCTGTACCGCTACGCCGACCTGCTGGAGATGGACCAGGGGGTCCACGCCGAGGAGCTGGTGGGCCGCTACACCGAGATCATGCCTGCCCGGCCCACCATCGCCCACCACCGCTGGCCGGCGGACTCGGTCAAGCCGCCCATCCGCAGCAAGAAGGCGGCGCTGGTCACCCGGCTGCATGTGGGCATCATCACGGCGGCGGAACAGCAGACGATGAACTATTATATGAATCTGGGCAATTTCTATCCCTCCGACCGGGGCCGCAAGCTGTACACCGAGATCGGCATGGTGGAGGAACAGCACGTGACCCACTACGGCAGTCTGATGGACCCCGCCTGCAGCTGGCTGGAAAACCTGCTGCTGCACGAGTACACCGAGTGCTACCTGTACTACAGCGCGGTGGAGACCGAGACCTGCCCGGCGGTCAAGAAGATCTGGGCGCTGCATCTGGACCAGGAGATCGCCCACCTGCACCACGCGGCCCATCTGCTGGAGACCTACGAGGGCAAGCAGTGGCAGCAGGTGATCCCGGACGGCACCTTCCCGGATGTGCTGGAGCTGGGCCCCAACATCGAGTATGTGCGGCAGGTGCTGACCGACACGGTGACGCTGACCGCCAAGGGAGAGGGGTATCTGCCGGTGGACCAGCTGGACCCGGAGGACGACTTTTTCCGCTACCAGAAACTGGTCAACAGCCCGGTGAGCGGCGTGGCCAGCCATGTGGTGATCCAGGACGCCATCGAGGCAAACGGCCGGGACTACCGCTTCGAGACGGAGGAGCACCCGATTCCGGCGCTGCGCAACCGCACCAAGGACAACACCACGCTGGGCCGCAAGGCCTGACGCCAAAAAAGGGCGGACCCCCGACGGGGTCCGCCCTTTTGGCTTTGTTTTGCAATTGGCCGGGATCAGAACATCTTGTTCACAGGCACAGTCCAGCCCTTGGTGTCGGGCAGCTTGCCCCACTGGATGCCGGTGAGGGTGTCGTACAGCTTCTGGGTCAGGGTGCCGATCTTGCCGTCGCCGATCAGGGCCTGCTCGCCCTTCCAGTCCAGCTCCTTGACGGGGCTGACGACTGCGGCGGTACCGGTGCCGAAGACTTCCTCCAGCTTGCCTTCGCGGGCAGCCTGCATCACGTCGGCGATGGCCAGCTTGCCCTCGACCACGTCATAGCCCCAGTCCTTCAGCAGCTCGATGATGCTGCGGCGGGTGACGCCGGGCAGAACCGTGCCGGTGCAGGCGGCGGTGTAGATCTTGCCGTCGATCTTGAACATGATGTTCATGCTGCCGACTTCCTCGACGTACTTCTTCTCGACGCCGTCCAGCCACAGAACCTGGCTGAAGCCCTGCTCCTCGGCCAGCTCGCCGGCCTTGATGGAGGCAGCATAGTTGCCGCCGCACTTGGTGAAGCCGGTCAGGCCCGGGGCGGCGCGGATGTACTCATCCTCGACGTAGATGCGGACCGGGTCCAGACCCTCGGCGTAGTAGGCGCCGGAGGGAGAGCAGATGATGCAGAAGATATAGTGCTTGGAGGCATGCACGCCCAGGCCCACATCATTGGCGAAGCAGAAGGGGCGGATGTACAGCGAAGCGCCGTCGGAATGGGGCACCCAGTCACGGTCCACATCCACCAGGGCCTCGACAGCCTGGACAAAGTCGTCCGCGGGGATCTTGGGGATGCACAGACGGTCGGCGGAATCCTGGAAACGGGTGGCGTTGCAGTCGGGACGGAACAGCTGGATGGTGCCGTCGGCAGTGCGGTAAGCCTTCATGCCCTCAAAAATTTCCTGTGCATAGTGGAACACCACGGTGGCGGGGTCCAGCGGCAGCGGCGCGTAGGGCACAATGCGGGCGTCGTGCCAGCCCTCGCCGGCGGTGTAGTCCATCAGGAACATGTGATCGGTGAAGATTTTGCCGAAGCCGAGCTTGGATTCATCGGTGGGCTTGGCCTTCGGGGAAGCAGTGCGGGTGAGCTTGATATCCAACATAACTCTTTCTCTCCTTTGCCCGGCGCGGCCTGCCGCGGGCGCACATCCCGTCCCTCCCTCTATTTCGCACAAATCGGGCGGCAGGGCGGGCTTTGTCAGGCTCGTTTTCAAAAGACAGCGTCTTTGATGCTTATTATAGCGCTGTAAATTGCTGAATACAAGCCCGCAGCGGCATTTTTTGACGCCTTGCGTCGGCACATGGTATAATGACGGCAGCATCCGGCCCGGGCGGAAAAATACTTCTGTTTTTCCGCCGGGCCCGGCGCGGATCAGGGATTCCCTGTCCGGCCCGGAAGTTTTCAATTTGTAATAACTTATTTTGATTATCCGTTTTGTATTTTCTTTGGAAAGGGTGCATTGCTATGCCGTTTGCTGCGCTGCTGCTCAGCGCCGCGCTGTGTCTGGCGGGCGGGATTCTGCCGGCCCGGGCTGCCGGGCGTCGTCCTGCCGGCCGGGACCTGGCCGCGGCCGGGGTGGTGTTCGGCTGCGTCTGGGTGTGGGCGTTTCTCTTTTTCGGCAGGCCTGGGCTGCTGACCGGCTTTGGTCTGTTCCGGCTGGCTGCCCTGACGGCTGTTTCCGCCTGGACCTCCGGCTGCATCTGCGCGCTGCGCTGCACCGGACTGCTGCGGGGTGCCCGGCGCCGGGCACTGGTCGCGGCGGCGCTGGTGGCCTGCGCCCTGGGAGCCGAGGTCTTTCTGGGCAACGTCAAGTACTTTGCCACCCACGACTACACCCCCGTCCAGCTGTTTGACTACCTGGACGAGACGGTCCCCCGCAACGACGACGGCAGCGTGACCCTGTCCGGCGACAGCACCGCGCTGCATTTCACCGGCATCGACCAGCCGCTGTACAATCTGCAGCTGGAGGGGCTGGTCTTTCACTATGCCCAGGCCCCGGAGCGGGAAGCTGCCCAGAATCCGCTGTTCACCATCCAGATTGCCGCCTCGGACGCGGCCAACTCCGCCGAGTTCGCCGGCGGCAGCTGGGATGTGGCGGTGCGCGCCCCCCGCAGCTGGAACCGGGTGCTGGATTTTTCCGGCGACATTGGCAGCATGACTCTCACCGCCGCCCCCTACGACGGGGAATACATGTGGTATTCCTTCGACTACACCCTCACCGGCATCTCGGCCAACGCGCCGCAGCCCTTTGCCTTTTCCTGGCTGCGGTTTGCGGTGCTGCTGGCCGCCTGCGCCGCGGTGTGGAGCTTCCGTCCCGGCAGCAGCCTGTGGCGGGCCCGGTACCTGGAACATCCGCGGCGGTTTCTGCCCGGGGTGGCGGTCTGCGCCGGGGCACTCTGTCTGCTGGCCCTGCTGACCCCCTTTGCCGATCCCTTCAATTCCGGGGTGGCCACCGCCCAATATAATGGTAACAACTGGGACGGCGGCAGCCGCATCAGCTTTACCAAACACATCAGCGACTGGCAGCACGACACCGGCAACCAGCTGGGTTCGCTGGCCAGCTCGCTGCTGGACGGGCGGCTGGATCTGGAACTGGACCCGCCCCAGTCGCTGCTGGAGATGGACAACCCCTACGACACCGCCGCCCGCGCCGCCCAGGCGCCGGATGCGCTGTGGGATGTGGCCTTTTACAATGGCCGGTATTATGTCTATTTCGGGGTGGTGCCCTGCCTGCTGTTCCAGCTGCCCTTTGAGGCTCTGACCGGCATTCCCGACCTGCCCAACTGCGCCGGCATGATGGTGATGGCAATTGCCGCGGTGATTGCCGCCTTCGGCCTGGTAAAACAGGCCGCCCGGCGCTGGTTCCCCCAAATCAGCGCGGCCGCCTATCTGCTGGCCTCCACGGCGGTGGCGGGCTGCGGGCAGATGTACTATCTGCTGTTCCGCGCCAACGTCTACGAGTATGTGATCCTGTGCGGCGCCTCCTTTGTGCTGCTGGCGCTGTGGCAGTGGATGGCCGCCGCCAACACCCCCACCGAACACCGGGGCCGGATGCTGGCCCACCTGGTGATCGGCAGCCTGTGCATGGCGCTGGTGGCGGGCTGCCGTCCCCAGATGGAGATCTTCGCCTTCCTGGCGCTGCCCATCTTCTGGCGCCGCTATCTGACCGAAAAGCGGCTGTTCAGCCGCCGGGGTGCGGTGGAGCTGGTGCTGTTCGTGCTGCCCTTTGTGCCGGTGGCCGCCGGGCTGATGTGGTACAACAACGCCCGGTTCGGCTCCCCCTTCGACTTCGGCGCCAACTACAACCTGACCTCCAACGACATGACCAAGCGGGGCTTCAATGCCGGGCGCATCGGGCCGGCGATCTTCTACTATCTCTTCTCCGCCCCCAACCTGAAAGCGGTGTTCCCCTTTGTGGACGCCACCCGCGCCGCCACCAACTATGTGGGTCGCTCCATCTCCGAGCTGTTCTACGGCGGCATTTTCACCTGTACGCCGTTTTTGTGGGTGTTCGGCCTGCTGCCGCTGCTGCGCCGCCGGCTGGCTGCGCTGCGGCTGCGGGGCATGGTGGGCTGGGTGCTGGCATCCGCCGTTGTGCTCTGCGCGCTGGACGCGGTGATGGCCGGCATCCTGTACCGGTACCTGATGGACTTTGCCCTGCCGTTGACCTTTGCGGCGGCACTCTGCTGGCTGGCCGCCGGGCAGGCGGTGGCAGAACACGCCGCCCACTATCCCCCGCTGCGGCGGGTGCAGAGTGCCCTGTGCGCCGCCATGGGGCTTTCGGTGGGGGCCGGGCTGTGCTACAGCTTCTGTGTGATTTTCGGCGCCGAGCCCTGGCTGTACGGCCAGAACCCCGCGCTCTACCAGACGGTCAGCCGGCTGGTGCAGTTCTGGGTGTGACAGTTTGCCAGACAAAACAGACCTCCGCTGCCGCGGACTGCGGCGGGCGGAGGTCTGTTTTTGTGTGTCTGGTACCCTTACATTTTGTGGTCGGCAAAGATCGGGTCATCCTGCCACAGCACCACATGGCCGGCGGCGCGGGTGGCGTTCATGTCGATGATCCGCTGGTTGGAGGAACCCCGGAACCGCAGCGAGATGTCGTACAGGTCCTGCACAAAGGCACCGTCCACCAGCACGTCAATGTAGGAGAGCATCTCGTCGGTGACCTCGCACCGGGCGGCGGAGGGCTGCAGCAGCTCGGTCTCGTAGACGTTGCCGGTGTAGCACCAGATGTTCTTGTGGGGATAGAGGACCTTCACATCATGCAGAAAGGACACCAGCGCCCGCTGGTTTTCCGGCTCGAAGGGTTCGCCGCCCAGCAGCGACAGCCCGTCGATATAGTCCGGCTGCAAACTGGCAAGAATCTGGTTGCGGACCGTCTTGTCAAAGGGCTGGCCGTAGCCGAAATCCCAGGCCACCTTGTTGAAGCAGTTTTTGCAGTGGCGGCGGCAGCCTGAGACAAACAGGCTGGTGCGTACCCCGACACCGTTGGAAATGTCACAATATTTGATGTTGGCGTAATTCAAAATTCCGTTCTCCCTTTCCGGTCAGCCGGTCCCCGGCTGTCTTGCGGCAAAATGCAGCCGGACCCACCATATCCTGTGGCGCGGCCCGGCCAAACTCCCAGTGGCAGTATAGCAGACCCGGACCCCCGCTGCAAGCGCCCGGGCGGCGATGCCCTTACTTTTTGACGCTGTATCGCCAATCCGCGAAATTGCCCAAAATTGCCAAAAAACAGGCCGTATTTTCAGCACCTTTCCGGGCAGGGTTTTCCACCATGCTTTTTTGGCGTACCCACGTCTTTTGATTGGAATATCTAGGCATTTTCAACAGGTTTTCCACCATATATTGTGGTGTGCGGCCTTGACTTTTCCCCCTCACCCGCGGTAAGATAATCGTGCACGCTTTCCGTGCCAGGTTTGCAAAACCGCAAGATATGGTGTTCCGTATCTTAGAAGTTCAAATATATGGACGTTTTTCCGGTGTTTTTCTTTTGACCATGGGAGGCAATCATGAAGATTATCAAGCGTAACGGCAGCGAAGCCGTGTTTGACATCACCAAGATCATTGCGGCCATTACCAAGGCCAACCACAGCGTGGAGGAGGGCCAGCGCCTGACCCAGGCACAGATCCTGTCCATCGCCGACAAGGTCCAACAGGCCTGCGAGAGCCGCAGCCATGCCATGGGCGTGGAGGAGATTCAGGATCTGGTGGAGGACGGCATCATGTCCGCCGGCGCCTACGAGGTTGCCCGCCACTATATCACCTACCGGTATGTGCAGGGCCTGCGCCGCACCCACAACACCACCGACGACCGCATCCTCAGCCTGATCGAGTGCAACAACGAGGAAGTCAAGCAGGAGAACTCCAACAAGAACCCCACCGTCAACTCGGTGCAGCGTGACTACATGGCCGGCGAGGTCTCCAAGGACCTGACCATGCGTATGCTGCTGCCCGCCGACGTGGTCAAGGCCCACGAGGAAGGCATCATCCACTTCCACGACGCCGACTACTTTGCCCAGCACATGCACAACTGCGATCTGGTCAACCTGGACGACATGCTGCAGAACGGCACCGTCATCTCCGGCACTTTGATCGAGAAGCCCCATTCCTTCTCCACCGCCTGCAACATCGCCACCCAGATCATCGCCCAGGTGGCGTCCAGCCAGTACGGCGGCCAGAGCATCAGCCTGACCCATCTGGCCCCCTTTGTGGACATCAGCCGCAAGAAGATCCGCAAGGATGTGGAGAAGGAGCTTGCCGAGCTCAACGTCCATCCCAGCGAGGAGAAGGTCGCCCAGATCGTGGAGGACCGCCTGCGGGAGGAGATCAAGCGCGGCGTCCAGACCATCCAGTACCAGGTGGTCACCCTGATGACCACCAACGGCCAGGCGCCCTTCATCACCGTCTTTATGTACCTGAACGAGGCCGGCGACAACCAGCGCCTGAAGTCCGACCTGGCCATCATCATTGAGGAGATGCTGCGCCAGCGCTACCAGGGCGTCAAGAACGAGGCCGGCGTCTGGATCACCCCCGCCTTCCCCAAGCTGATCTACGTGCTGGAGGAGGACAACATCCGCGAGGGTACCCCCTACTTCTACCTGACCAAGCTGGCCGCCAAGTGCACCGCAAAGCGCATGGTGCCCGACTACATCAGCGAGAAGAAGATGAAGGAATACAAGCTGTCCAAGGGCGAGACCGAGGGCCACGGCGACGTGTACACCTGCATGGGCTGCCGCAGCTTCCTGACCCCCGACCGCTCCGGCAACGGCTGGGACAACGTGGCCAACGCCAAGAACTACGACGGCAAGCCCAAGTATTACGGCCGCTTCAACCAGGGCGTTGTCACCATCAACCTGGTGGATGTGGCGCTGAGCTCCCACGGGGATTTTGACGAGTTCTGGAAGATCTTTGACGAGCGCCTGGCACTCTGCCACAAGGCGCTGATGTGCCGCCACAACCGGCTGAAGGGCACCCTGTCCGACGCCGCGCCCATCCTGTGGCAGTACGGCGCCCTGGCCCGCCTGAACAAGGGCGAGACCATCGACAGGCTGCTGTACGGCGGCTACTCCACCATCAGCCTGGGCTACGCAGGCCTGTACGAGTGCTGCAAGTATATGACCGGCAAGAGCCACACCGACCCGGCCGCCAAGCCCTTTGCTTTGCAGGTCATGCAGCACATGAACGACGCCTGCGCCAAGTGGAAGGCGGAAAGCAACATTGATTTCAGCCTCTATGGCACCCCGCTGGAGTCCACCACCTACAAGTTCGCCAAGTGCCTGCAGAAGCGGTTCGGCATCATCCCCGGCATCACCGACCGCAACTATATCACCAACTCCTACCACGTCCACGTTTCCGAGCAGATTGACGCCTTCACCAAGCTGAAGTTCGAGAGCGACTTCCAGAAGCTCAGCCCGGGCGGCGCCATCAGCTACGTGGAAGTGCCCAACATGCAGGACAACCTGGAGGCTGTCATCCGGGTGATGCAGTTCATCTACGACAACATCATGTACGCCGAGCTGAACACCAAGAGCGATTACTGCCAGTGCTGCGGCTACGACGGCGAGATCAGCATTGTGGAGGACGACGGAAAGCTGGTCTGGGAGTGCCCCAAGTGCGGCAACCGGGACCAGAGCAAGCTGAACGTCGCCCGCCGCACCTGCGGCTACATCGGCACCCAGTTCTGGAACCAGGGCCGTACCCAGGAGATCAAGGACCGCGTGCTGCATCTGTAATGACACTATATTTCCACGCCCGCAATTCTTAATGATTAGAAAGGAGCTCGTATGCCTGTAAGAAAAACTCGTAGCGATTGTACTGTTGGTACATTTGAAAAGACTCGTGGTTTACCTGCTGGAACAATTCGTAATAGCGATGGTAGAGACACCCGTAGCGACAAAAAAATCGGAACCATTCGCAAGGAAAACGAAAAATCGAACAAGTAAACCACATCACTATCACAAAATAAAGGGCGGAACCCCGCGGGGTTCCGCCCTTTTTGCTGTTGTTTTTTCTGCTGCGGGAATCAGAAGATCGCCTTGCCGTCCTGGATGCCGGTCAAGCCCAGGATCGGCTCGCCGTTGCTGAAGGTATAGCCCACCAGGTCGCCGGCATAGCCCAGGCTGGCCAGGTCCTGCGGGATCTCAAGGCTGCCGGTATTGCTGCAGTCCTGCACAGCGGTGCTGGCCTGGGCGCAGGCAACGATGCCGCCGATCACGCCCTGGACATACTGCTGGCCGTCGCCGGAGTCCTCCAGGGGCTGGTCGGCATACAGCTGAACCGTGCCGCTGTTGCGGCAGGCGGTGACGCCGGTGCTGCTGCCGGTGAAGGGCAGATACCCCGCAATGCCGCCGGCATAGACACAGGGCATCAGGCCGGTAACGGCACCGGTATTTTCGCAGTTTTCCAGCCGGAAGGTGTTGCCGGTCAGATCGTCGTCCATCCTGCCCAATTGCCGGCCAAAGATGCCTCCCACGCCGTAGCCGCAGCCGGTGACCTGGCCGCTGTTGCGGCAGTTCTGGAGCAGGACATCGGCACCGGTGGTGCCTCCCTGGACAAAGAGGGTGTTTACGACACCGCCGACACAGGATTCGTCGGAGGAGACGGTGCCGGTGTTTTCACAGTCGGAGATCTGCACAGAGGTGTCGCTGCCGGCGCGCACGGTGCTGAACAGGCCGCCTGCGCCGTCGGGGGAGGTGACGGTACCCTCGTTGCGGCAGCCGGTGACGATCAGACCGGTGTCTGCGTCGTACATTTCCACCGTGCCTACCAGGCCGCCCTGTTCCCCTTCGCCCTGCACAGTGCCCTGGTTGACGCAGTTTTCCATCCGGATGGTGCCGGACGTCTCGATGTTGTTATCCTTGTACACCGTCAGTCGGGAGGTAATCCCGCCGCCGGTCGCGCTGCCCTTGTTCACACAGCCGCGGATGGTAACTCCGTCATGGAGGGACGCCAGGCTACCCGCAATACCGGGTCCGTCCAGGTCCATCTCGTTGACGCAGTCCTCCAGCAGCAGGGCGCTGCCGACGGCATCCATCACTTCGCCTGTCACACCGCCCAGCGACAGTACCGGCGGCTGGGCAAAATCGAGGGTTCCCGCCGCCCTGCACTGGGCAACGGTTCCGCCCGCGCCGGTGGCCAGCACGCCGCCTGCATGGAAGACCTTGCCCTCGGTGCGGATGCTTCCGGTGAAGGTGCAGCCGCGCAGCTCACCGCCCGAAAGATCCCCCACCACGCCGCCGATGCCCATGCCCGCCTGGGCCACAATGTCCACATCGCTGGTGCAGTTTTCCAGCCGGCCCCCCAGATGGGAGACAATGCCGCCCGCCGGATGCAGACTCACCGGGGTCAGTAAGTGGTAGAGCGAGTCGGTGACGGTGACATTTTCCACCACGCCATCTACCACATTGCCGAACAGACCGTAGTAGGGCTGGTTGCTGGCATCCGTGTTGTAATAGGCCGAAATGATGTACAGGCCGCGGATGGTGTGGCCCTGGCCGTCAAAATGACCGGCAAAAGAGCTCAGACTTTCCGCTTCCTCCCCATCGGGCAGGGTGTAGTCATACATCATGCCGATGGGCTGCCACAGATATTCCGGCGCCTGCTGGGTCCAGCTGTCAAAGTCGGTCACGTCGTTCATGTCGATGTCGGCGGTCAGCACATAGCTGGCCGATGTCGCAGCCTCGACCTCCTCCCGGTTATTAAAATGATGTGCCCGGTTGATCTGCGCCGCCATCAGGGCCAGCTGGTCGGCGGTGGCGATCTGGTAGGGGTCCTCCTCGGTGCCGGTGCCGCCGGCAAAGCTGTCGGCCACCGGGTGGGGCTGGGCCTGCAGTTCCTCGGGGATCTGGGTGTCGATGGTCATTTCCCACATTTGCTCGTCATCGGCCTTGATCTGCTCCTTGGTCTTGGGGGTCGGGGGATCGGTCTGCGCGGTTGCACCGCAGCCGGTCAGCAGCAGGGCTGCCGCCGCCAGCAGCGCAGCGATCTGTCGTTTCATGCGGGGGTTCCTCCTTTTTTCTCATACAGGGACTGATTTCAGTGTAGCATTCCTGCCCCGCCAGGACCAGCGCTTTGGCAAAACTGGGCGAAATTCCCGCAAAACCGGTCAAAAAAGCCCGCCTCCCTGTCGGGGGAGACGGGCGGAAAAGCTTCTGTCTCAGACCAGGTCCACCTGGCACAGCTGCATGGCGTCCAGCGCGGTCTGGTGGCTCTGGGGGCTGACGCAGGCACAGCAGCGGGCAATGACCTTGACCGGGGTTTCCGGCAGGGTAGCCTTGATGAGCAGCGCATTGCTGAGCACGCAGATGCCGGTGCAGACGCCGCAGAGGGTGATGGTGTCGGGGGCCTGTTCCCGGCACCAGGCCGCCAGCGCCGGGGACCCGAAGCTGGGCTTGTCAAACACCGGGGCGTGCTCGGCAAAGGGGCGCAGCGGCTCGGCAAGCTGCCAGCCGTCGGTGTCCCGGATGCAGTGGGGCACCGGCAGATGTTTCCCCTCCTGGGTGTTCATGTAGTCGGGGGTGTGGGTGTCCCGGGTGAAGGCCACCGGGCCCTCCCAGCCCCGGACCAGCTCCACCACGTCGGGCAGGATGGCCTGGGCCTCCCTGGTGCCCAGCGCGCCGGTGATAAAATCGTTTTGCATGTCCACAACGATCAGCAGGTTTTTCATGGAGGTTCCTCCCTATTCTGGGGCGGCGGCACCGCCCGGATTTGTATCACAGATGCAGCCGCTTTTGCAGCTCGGTCCACAGGTCCCGGCCCTTGAAGATGACCAGGCTGAGGAAGGTGATGATGCCCACGATCAGGCAGACGGTCCAGGCCACCGGCGCCTGCTGGGGGCTGAGCAGAAAGGCCAGATACGGCAGGGCACCCACCACGATGTTCAGAAGCAGGTAGACCAGGCCGTTCTCGGTGAAATGGCGGTTGATGTAGCCGAAGATGGAGTTGAGCACCAGCGCCACGGTGCAGAGGATGGGCACCACGTAATCGACGCTGAACCGGTGCCATCCGGTGGCCAAGTCACAGAGCACCAGCACCACCGACACCAGCACCAGTGTCTGGAACAGCAGTTTGGGGGCGTTGCGGCGGCGTTTCATCATCACCCGCAGCAGAATCAGCGTGCCCGCCACCCCCAGGATCACCGGGATGCTCCAGGAGACCGGGGTGTCGGGGCCCAGCAGGTCAATGGCCACGCAGATGACGGTGGCGGTCAGCAGCACAAAGGCCACGATCTTGTAGGCCAGGGAATAGCGGCGCTGTTCCGGCTCCACCGACGGGTAGCGGGGCGGTTCCCCCTCGCCCAGAAGCTGGCTCTGGCACAGCGGGCAGTAGGTGGGCGAACCGCCCACATGAATTTTGCAGTTGGGACAGGTTTTCATCCGGTGACCACCTCGTTTGCATAGAGCGTCACGTCCATGCCCTCGGCCGCCATACCGCCGAAAAAGCGGCGGGCCACGCCGGTGCCCCGGTAGGCGGAGGACAGGCAGATGACCAGGTCCTGGTTCCAGGAGCAGACGCAGGCGAACAGGCCGGAGGTGCTGGACATGGCGGCAAAGCCCCGCAGCCAGGGGGACAGTTCCGGCGGCGTCTTGATGACGCCCAGGTTGGACAGGGTGGCGGTGCTGTACCGCTCCTGAAAGCGGGTGATGGCGCCCACCACCTGATTTTTGATGACCAGCGGCACCGGCTTGACAAAGGGCAACTGCTCGAACTGTTCAAAGCCGTCCATGCGGGCCTTGACCCGTTCCTCCGACAGTTCCAGTTTGAGGGCGGCGTCAAAGTCGGCGGCCAGCGAGGCGGGGGTCTCCGCCCCGGTGAACTGGTGCCCCACCCGGATGCTGTTGAAAAAGTTGCGGGCGGTCTCGCTGGGATAGTAGTTGCGCAGGTTGACCGGCAGGCTGATGGCCACCGGGCGGCGGCGTTCCAGCTGGGGGGTCTCGGCGTAGATGGCCAGCATCAGCCGGGCGCCCAGCCAGCTGGTCAGGGTGACACCCTCCGCCCGGGCAGCGGAGAGCACCGCCTTCACCGGCAGGTGGGCCTCGAAAAACTGGGTCTGGTCGTAGGGCAGATGGCTGCCCCGCAGGCGGCAGGCACGGCGGGGCACCGCGTCCCGCCGGGCAGCGGCGCCGTAAAACTGCCGGTAGCTGTCCTGGGCCAGGCTGGCGGCGGGGGCCACCGTCTCGGGCACCAGGTGGGCCAGCTCCTCGGGATGCTGCAGTTTCAGGTACTGGCAGACCAGCGCCTTGAGGAAGAGCAGGCCGCCGTTGCCGTCGCTGAGGGCGTGGAACATCTCCACATTGATGCGGGGACCGTAGTAGCTGACCCGGTAGAGCAGCTCATTGAGGCGGTCGGGGCCGTAGACCGGCGCACAGGGGGCCAGCGTCTCGGGGACGGCGGCGGGCTGCTTGTCGGTGGATTCCAGATAGTTCCAGAACAGGCCCCGGTGCAGCGTGACCTGAAAGTTGGGGAACTGGCGGGCGGTCAGGCGCAGTGCCTGGTCCAGGCAGTCGGGGTCGATGTCGGTGTCCAGCGTGCAGCAGACACGGAACACCCGCGGGTCCCGCCGGTTGTTGGTGGCAATGAACAGTTTGGCGACGTTATCCACCTGATACCAGGTTCCGGGCATGGGCAGCCCTCCTTTCGGTGGGGAAAAGGCAAGGATTCCGGGGCGGCGGGGTCACAGGTTTTTCTGGACAAAGCGGCCGACGCTGTCCAGTGCCTGTGCGGCGCGGCGAATGGGCATCTGCTGGAAGACATGCCAGCAGTCGGGGTAGACTTCCAGCGTGGAATAGACCCCGGCCTCCTGCAGTTTGTGGTGGAGCAGTTCCGAGTCGGAACGCAGAATTTCGTTGGTGCCCACCTGGATCAGGGCGGTGGGCAGGCCGCGCAGGTCCCCCAGCAGCGGCGAGTAGCAGGGTTTGCTCCAGTCGGCGTCGGGGCCGGTGTAGGCTTCCCGCACCGAGTGGATGTACTCGGCGTCCAGCATGGGGTCGATGTCGGCACAGGCGGTATGGGACAGCCCGGAACAGGTCATATCGGTCCAGGGGCTCATCAGCACCAGCAGCCGCGGCTGCTGGCGGCCCTGTTCCTTGAGTTTCAGGCAGAGTTCCAGCGCCAGGTTGCCCCCCGCCGAGTCCCCTGCCACGATCACGTCCTTGGCACCGAAGCCCAGATACATCAGGTGGTCCCAGACCGCCAGCGCGTCCTGCACGGCGGCGGGATAGGGGTGTTCGGGGGCAAGGCGGTATTCAAAGGAGAAGGTGTCGCACCCGGTGTGCAGCGCCAGTTTGCTGGCCAGAATCCGGGCATAGCCCAGCTGGCCGCAGGTGAAGCCGCCGCCGTGGCAGTACAGGATGATATGCCGCCGGTCATGGGCGTAGTCCAGCCGCACCCACTCGGCGGGGACGGCGCCCACCCGGGTTTCCTGGGCGGTGACGCCGATGGCCGGGGTGACCAGCCGGGCAAACAGTTCCTGCCCGGCGCGCTGGCGTTCCAGGTCCTCCGGCGAGGTGGAACCGCTGGCGGTGACCGAGTGCACCGCTTTGATGGCCCGCATCATGGGGCCCAGCTGGGTTTCCTCCTGGCCACGGAGGGGGATGAGTTTTTTCAGTGTCTCGGCCAGACGGGAGGCAGGGTCACGGTTTTTTTCTTCAGCCATGGCAGGGGGTCCTTTTCTTTCTTTATTTTATGGGGTTTCTTGCTGTGTTTTTTAGCGGCAGGCTGCCGGGGGGCTTACTTCTTTCGCAGAAAGAAGTAACAAGAAAGCTTTGGTTTGGCTGGTTGTGCTCTGGATTCCGGCAGCTTGCCGGAAGGTCATTCTTCTTTCGTCGGAAGATGTCCGGCAGCCTGCCGGAGGGCTATTCTTCTTTCGTGGGCAGTTTCTCTATTTCCGGCAGCTTGCCGGAGGGTTATTCTTCTTTCGTCGCCGTCGCCGAAAGAAGAACCAAGAAAGGCGCCACCCTTTCGAACGGGTGGACGACGACTTGGGGGCCTTACCCCCAAGACCCCCGCCACCGATAAACGGCTGACCATCTCGCTCCCGGCTGCTCCCGGCCTTACCTTGCAGGCCGGGTGAAACGTTTTGGTGGCGGCGGTAAAGCCGTACTTTTCCTTTGCAGGTTAGTCAACCTGATATTGCACTCTTGCCGTCGCGGTAAGACCTGCACCCCCGGCCCGCAGGGTGGGCCGGGTAGAAGCCGGTGGAACGATATGAGCAAGGTCCCCGCTGTGCGGGGTCCAGGGGGCTTGCCGGCCCGAGCGATCATATCGCGAGTCTGCGCCATCAGGCGCAGTGCCGGCAACGGCCGGAGCGTAAGCGCGG
>CAJFMB010000027.1 GCA_904390925.1 uncultured Subdoligranulum sp. | reverse complement strand
GGCAGCCGGGACGGCAGGCGTCGCCCAGCGAGATGGTCACGTCGTACTCCCGGCAGATGTCGAGAATCTCGTCGTAGTATTCATAGAAGGGGTTTTCCTGCCCGGTCATGCACATCCAGGCAAAGACCAGCGAGCCGCCGCGGGAGACAATGTTCATCTTGCGCTTGTGCTTGCGGATCTGGTCGATGGTCTTGCGGGTGATGCCGCAGTGCAGCGTGACAAAATCCACGCCGTCCTGGGCATGCAGCCGCACCACGTCGATAAAGTCTTTGGCGGTCAGGGTGTCCAGGTCCCGCTGGTAGTGGATGACACTGTCATACACCGGCACCGTGCCGATCATGGCCGGGCACTCGTGGGTGAGCTTCTGGCGGAAGGGCTGGGTGTTGCCGTGGCTGGACAGGTCCATGATGGCCTCGCCGCCCATCTTGACGGCAGCCATCACCTTCTGCATCTCCACGTCGTAGTCCTTGCAGTCCCGGGAGACGCCCAGGTTGACGTTGATCTTGGTGCGCAGCATCGAACCGATGCCCTCCGGGTCCAGGCAGGTGTGCAGCTTGTTGGCCGGAATGACCACCTTGCCGCTGGCCACCAGCGGCAGCAGTTCCTCGGTGGTCATGCGTTCCTTTCTGGCCACGGTTTCCAGTTCCGGGGTGATGATGCCCTTGCGTGCCGCCTCCATCTGGGTGGCGTAGTTGCGTTCGCTCATAGGTATTGTATCTCCTTTTTTGTATTCAGACCAGTTCCTCGGCAAATTTTCCTTGGAGCGTCCAGGCGTGATTCATGGGGCCGCTGCCCTGGCCCAGGTCCAGCATGGCGGCCAGGGCACCGGTCAGGTACTCCTTGGCGCGGCCCACCGCCACGGCCAGCGGATACCCTTTGGCCAGGTTGGCGGCAATGGCGCTGGACAGGGTGCAGCCGGTGCCGTGGGTGTTGGGGTTGTCGATGCGCTGACCTTCAAACCACTGGAGGCCTTCCTCCCAGCAGAGCAGGTCGTTGGCATCGTTGACCCGGTGCCCGCCCTTGAGCAGCACCGCGCAGCCGTACCGGTCATGGATGGTTTTTGCGGCCTGTTCCATGGCGGCGGGGCTGTCGATGGTGCAGCCGGCCAGCAGCTCGGCTTCCGGAATGTTGGGGGTGGTCAGCAGGGCCAGCGGCATCAGCACCCGGGTCAGGGTTTCCACTGCCTGGGGCTGGATCAGCCGCGCGCCGCTGGTGGCCACCATGACCGGGTCCAGCACAATGTTTTGGGCCTGGTAATGGCTCAGCCGCTCGCCGATGGTCTCGATCAAAGCAGGGGAAGAAACCATGCCGATCTTGACCGCGTCGGGGCGGATGTCGGTAAAGACGGCATCCAGCTGCTGGGCCAGAAATTCCGGGGTGACTTCAAAAATACCTTGTACGCCGGTGGTGTTTTGCGCCGTCAGGGCAGTGATGGCGGTCATGGCGAAAACGCCGTTCATCGTCATTGCCTTGAGATCGGCCTGAATACCGGCGCCTCCGCTGGAATCGCTTCCGGCGATGGATAATGCTGTTTTCATCAGGAAAGTCCTTTCCGCAGCCGCCGCCAGAGCGGGCCGGCTGCTGTACAGATTATCATTTGTTACGCGGCAGAGAGTGGTGCCCCCGGTCTGCCGCGGGCGGGCGCTGCCCGCCGGGGAGTATGCAGGCGCTCAGTCCTGCGGGACTGCGGTCATGCCGTCCGAGAGGGCGCGCAGATGCCGGCAGGCGGTGGTGATGTCCGGCGCGCCGAAGATGGCCGAGACCACCGCCGCCCCCGCCACGCCGGTGCCGGCCAGCTGCATCAGGTTGTCCGGCCCGACGCCGCCGATGGCCACCACCGGGATGTGCACGGCACGGCAGATGTCGCAGAGGGTCTGCCGGGCCAGCGGGGTGACGTTTTTCTTGGTGGCGGTGCCGAACACCGCCCCCGCCCCCAGGTAGTCGGCGCCGCCCGCCTGGGCGGCCAGCGCCTCCCGGACGTTGTGGGCCGAGACCCCCACGATCATCCGGCTGCCCACCCGGCGGCGGACCTCCTCCACCGGCAGGTCGTCCTGGCCCACATGGACGCCGTCGGCGCCGCTGGCCAGGGCAATGTCCAGGTTGTCGTTGACCAGAAAGGGCACGCCGTACCGGCGGCAGAGCGCCGCCATGGCGCGGGCCTCGGCCAGAAAGGCGTCGGGGTCCAGCGTCTTTTCCCGCAGCTGCACACAGGTGGCCCCGCCCTGCAGGGCGGCCTCCACCTGTTCCAGCAGGGTCATTTTGCCGGTCCAGGCCCGGTCGGTGACGGCGTAGAGCCGCAGGTTCTGTTCAGTGAAGTTCATAGCGTGCGCCCTCCTCCAGCGCGTCAGGGGTGAGGTTGTACACCGCATCCAGTATCCGGGTGCGGTAGCTGGCGTTGCCCTCGCCGGGCTGCAGGCGGTCGTAGGCGATCTCGCCGCAAAGGCCCATGGCGCAGACGGCGGCCGCAGCAGCCCGGAAGGGTTCCGCCGGGTTGGCGGCCACAAAAGCCGCCGTCAGGCAGGAGAGCATGCAGCCGGTGCCGGTGACGCTGCCCATCATGGGGTGGCCGTTGTGGATCTCGCAGACGGCGCTGCCGTCGGTGACCAGGTCGGTGGGGCCGGTGACCGCCACCACCGCGCCGGTGCGCCGGGCCAGCTCCTTTGCCAGGGCGATGTCGGCGTCCCGGGTGCGGGCGGTCAGGGTGTCGGCGGTGTCCACCCCGCGGGAGTGTCCCGCCCCGCCGGCCAGCGCCAGAATCTCGGACAGGTTGCCCCGGATCACCGCAAAGCGCACCTCCAACAGCAGCCTGTGGGCGGTGTCGGTGCGGAAGGTGGAGGCCCCCGCCCCCACCGGGTCCAGCACCACCGGGATGCCCATGGCGTTGGCTTGCCGGCCCGACGCCAGCATGGCGGGGATGCGGTCGGCGTGGACCATGCCCAGGTTCAGGGTCAGGCCCTGGCAGCGGGCGGTGATCTCGGCGGCCTCCTCGGGGGCGTCGGCCATGATGGGGGAAGCCCCCGCCGCCAGCAAAATGTTGGCGCAGTCGTTGATGGTGACGTAGTTGGTGATGCTGTGGATCAGCGGGCGGCGCTGCCGCAACGTTTGCAGGAGGGGTCCAAACATGGTGTGTTGTGTTCCTTTCGGGGGAAAATCATCGGGCAAGTTTTTTCTGCATCCGGGTCAGTGCGCCGGTATTCTGCAACGCAGCCACCAGCACGCCGGACACCACCGAGCCCGCGGCGGTGGAGATCAGGAAGGGCACAATGTAGGCGTAGAAGGCCACGTCGTTGCCCAGCAGAAAGACCGAGATGGGATAGGCACACAGTCCGCCCAGCACCGCGGTGCCAAAGACCTCGGCCACCAGGGTCAGCGGCAGGTTGCGGGTGAGCCAGTAGGCAAGCCCGCAGAGCAGTGCGCCCACCATGCTGCCGGGGAAGGCCATCGGAGTACCCAGCCCCAGCAGATTGCGCAGCAGGCTGGCAATGAAGGCGGACCCGACGCCGTAGCCGGGGCCCAGCAGCACAGCGCAGAGGATGTTGACCATGTGCTGGATGGGGGCGCATTTGCTGCCGAACAGCGGGAAAGAGAACATGCTGCCCACCACAGCAATGGCGGTGAGGATGCCGGCAAGGGCCAGTTTCTGAATGTTTGCGTGTTTCATGGAATCCATCTCCTTTGTTTGCAGGCACCGGGGCGGAGCCGACAGACAGCGACCCCGTTTCCCCGCCGGTGCGGTTGGAAAACTGGTACACCCGGGCCCGGGCGGGCACGGGGTTCGGTCGAGGCTTGCTGGCCTCCTCTCACGCCGGAACACGGCTTCCCATCGCTGTCAAAGGGAGTGGTTCCCTTTCCTGAATCCGGGCACAGGGCGCTCCCCCTCTGCCCGCCGCGGTATCCGCGGACGCTGTTTCCTCCTTTCCGGCACAAAAAACAGGAGACACCCTTTGCGGGTGCCTCCCGATGAAAAGTACATGAACCACGACTTCCTACGGCGGCATTATCCGCATCAGGTATCAGGGTCGAAGGTGATTCCTTCCTCTCAGCCTGTCCGCACAAGCTCCCCTTGGGTCTTCTGTTTTGAGCCTATTATAATCCCGGTGTCCCGCCGCGTCAATGGGCTTCTGCCGGGTCGAATGCTGCAAATTTTTCGGCATCCGGCGCCGGATTGGTGTATAATGGGGGACAGGAAACCAAACAAGGAGGGAATTTCCATGTCCGATTGCAAAACAAAAGGCCCCTTTGGCTTTGGCCTGATGCGCCTGCCCAAAAACGGCGAGGTCATTGATGTGGACCAGGTCAGCGAGATGGTGGACCGGTTTCTGGCAGCCGGCTTCACCTACTTTGACACGGCCTATGTCTACAACGGCTCGGAGGAGGCCGCCCGCAAGGCACTGGTGGAGCGGCATCCCCGCCAGAGCTACACGCTGGCCACCAAGCTGAACGCCGGGGCCGCCAAGGACGCCGAGGACGCCCGGAACCAGCTGGAAACCAGTCTGCAGCGCACCGGCGCCGGATACTTTGACTACTACCTGCTGCACGCGGTGATGGAGAAAAACTACCGCAAATACGACGAGTACGGGCTGTGGGATTTTGTGAAGGAGCAGAAGGCCGCCGGCAAGATCCGGCATTACGGCTTTTCCTTCCACGACACCCCCCAGCTGCTGGACCGGCTGCTGACCGAGCACCCGGATGTGGATTTTGTCCAGCTGCAGATCAACTACGCCGACTGGGACAACCCGGAGGTGCAGTCCCGCGCCAACTACGAGGTGGCCCGCCGCCACGGCAAGCAGGTGGTCATCATGGAGCCGGTGAAGGGCGGAAACCTGGCCAACCCGCCGGAGGAAGTCCGCCGGCTGCTGGAATCCGCCCGGCCGGGTGCCTCCTGCGCCAGCTGGGCGCTGCGGTTTGCCGCCAGCCTGGACGGCGTGCTGGCGGTGCTGTCCGGCATGTCGGATGTGGCCCAGATGGAGGACAACCTGGCCACCATGTCCGACTTCCACCCGCTGGACGAAGCCGAGCAGAAGATCATCCAGCAGGCACAGGTGATTCTGGGCCACAGCGCGGCCATCCCCTGCACCGCCTGCCACTACTGCACCGGCGGCTGCCCCGAACAGATCCCCATTCCCGAGCTGTTTGCCGCCGCCAACCGTCAGCTGGCCAACGGCCGTATGGCCGAGGCCAAAGCTGCCTGGCAGGCAGCCGGTGAGGGCCGCGGCAAGGCGTCCGACTGCATCCTCTGCCGCCAGTGCGAGAATGCCTGCCCCCAGCATCTGCCGGTGACCGACCTGCTGAAGCAGTGCACCCAGCTGCTGGAAGGCTGATCTCCCCTGCCCTGAAACAGTACAAAAAGCCCGCGTCCCGCCGGAAGCTGCCGGTGGGGGCGCGGGTTTGCTTTTGCCTGGGTCAGGGCAGGTCCTCCGTGCCCTGCCCGAGCAGATAGTCCCGGAATTTCCGGGCCGCCGGGGCAAGCCAGACCGACTCGTCCTGCACCAGGTAAATCTCCCGCAGGCTGGCGGGGTTTTTGATGGTCAGCACCGACACCTCCAGCTTTTCCAGCAGCGCCATCCGGGGCACCACCGAGATGCCGAACCCCTGGGCCACCAGGCCGGCGATGACCTGGTCCTCCTCGGTTTCGCAGGTGATGTTGGGCGCGGCGCCCACCGCGGCGAACATCCCGTCCACCACCTCCCGCAGGCCCGGCTCGGAGAAGGCAATGAAGGGATACCCCGCCGCCTGGGCCAGATCGACGCTGCCCCGCCCGGCCAGCGGATGGCTGCGGGGCACGATCAGCACCAGCTCCTGCCGGATCACCGGCACTGCGGTCAGTTTTTGCTCCGGCGACGGGCGGGAGCAGAACACCAGATCATACTGCCGGGCGGACAGCCCCTCCAGCAGCGCATGGGTGCGGTCGCTGTGAAAGCTGAACCGCACCCCCAGATCCGGGTGCTCGGCCAGGTAGCGGGCCGCCATGCGGGGAATGTACCGGGTGCCCAGCGCCCGCAGAAACCCCAGCCGGATCAGCCCCTCCCCCCGGGCGGTGCGCTGCATCGCCTCCACCCCGGCGTCCAGCGTGTTCAGCGCGCCGGTGACGCAGCTGAGAAACTCCTCCCCCCAGCGGGTCAGGGCGGTGTTGCGGCCGGTCTTTTCAAACAGCGGCAGGCCCAGTTCCTCCTCCAGCTGGCGGATGGCATGGCTGAGGCTGGGCTGGGAAATGCACAGCTGCCGGGCCGCGTTGGTGTAGTGGCGGGTCTCGGCCAGCTTGACAAAATAGCGCAGATGGTCCAGATTCATGGCGTGTTCTCCCCCGCAGCCGTTTTGGCAGAGCCGCCAAAATCCGGCGGCTGCTTTTGGCTGATTATACCATAATTTATAGATATTTTCTATTGTAATATAAAAACAATTCATTTTATTTTTTGCCGTTTCGGTCCTACAATAGGTGGGTAGTGTGATGAATACGGGAGGAATCTTGTCATGACAACGGCAAATACAATCCAGACAACCCGGGCCCCGCAGGCTTTGCCCCATTTCCACGGCGAGCTGGCCCTGGTGGTGGCGGTGCTGATCAACTCGCTGGGCGTGGTGATGATGCTGGACTCCGGCTCCGGCATCTCGGCCATCTCCAGCGTGCCTTACGCCTTCAACCGGGTGCTGCCGG
The DNA here is from genome assembly GCA_904390925.1 of uncultured Subdoligranulum sp. Taxonomy (GTDB): domain Bacteria; phylum Bacillota; class Clostridia; order Oscillospirales; family Ruminococcaceae; genus Gemmiger. The sequence continues at coordinate 19,268 of CAJFMB010000027.1, read as the reverse complement.
TGCTGACGCTGGGCACCTGGACCTATATTTTCCAGGGTGCGCTGATCCTGTGGCTGATGATTCAGCGCAAACGGTTCATGATCTCCTATCTGCTCAGCTTTGTGGTGGGCTTCTGCTTCAGCGAAATGCTGGATGTCTACGAGCTGTTCCTGCCGGTGCCTTCCGGCCTGGCGGTGCGGGTGGTGTATTTTGTGGTCAGCTATATCCTGATCTCCATCGGCATTGCCCTGTCCAACCGCTGCGGCCTGCCCATCGTCCCCACCGACCTGTTCCCCCGGGAGCTGTCCGCCCTTACCGGCATCCCCTACTCCCGCATCAAGATCGGGTTTGACGCCTCCTGCCTGATCATCACCGTCCTGATGACGCTGATCTTCCTGGGCAACCTGGACGGCCTGGGCATCGGCACCGTGCTGGCAGCGCTGACCATGGGCAAGGTGATCGGCTGGATCGGCGAGTGGATGGACAAACATTTCCTGTTTGTCGTCGGCCGCGCCGGCAAGCCGGTCTCGAAAAACTGAACCATACAGGCAAAGCCGTCGGGTTCCCAAGCGGGAAGCCGGGCGGCTTTTTTTCTATCGACACAGCATGGCCGCCCGACGCATAGTCTGGCCCGGGAGGTGTTTGTATGCCAAATGGTTATTTACAGGTCTATGCGGTCATTGCGGGGCAGAGTGCCCCGCTGGCCGGCGTGACCGTTACCGTGTATGACGAAAACGGCAGCCAGCTGACACGGGTGCTGACCGGGGAGGACGGGTCCGCCCCGCAGGTGACGCTGGCTGCACCGGACAAGGCGCTGAGCCTGGACGAGTCCAACACCACAGTGCGGCCCTACGGGGTCTGCGGGCTGACCGCCAGCTGTCCCGGCTGGCAGACCCGCCAGATTTCCGGGGTGCAGATCTTTGACGGGCAGCAGACGGTGGCCCGGCTGGAATTTCTGCCCGCCGACGCGGCCCTGGCTGCGGTCCAGCAGGCGCCGGTGCAGATCCCCGAGCATGTGCTGTTTGCCGGCGGAGGCAGCAGCGGCCAGACGCCGGCGGCCGCATCCGAGCCCCGGGTGCTGACCGAGGTGGTGATCCCCCGCCGGATCACCGTCCACCTGGGGGCGCCGTCCTCCGACGCCCGCAATGTGACGGTGCCGTTCCAGGACTATATCGCCAACGTGGCCTCCAGCGAGGTCTACCCCACCTGGCCGGAACAGGCGCTGCGGGCCAACATTCTGGCCCAGATCAGCCTGGCCCTCAACCGCATCTATACCGAGTGGTATCCCAGCCGGGGATACAGTTTCAACATCACCGGGTCCCCCGGCTATGACCAGGCCTACGTGGAGGGGCGCACCGTCTTTGCGGTGATGGAGCGGCTGACCGCCGAGCTGTTTTCCACCTTTGTGCGCAGGTCCGGCGACGCGGAGCCCTATTTCACCGAATACTGCGACGGCAAGCAGGTCACCTGCAGCGGCATGAAGCAGTGGGGCACCGTTGACCAGGCCAACGAGGGGCTGTCCGCTTTGCAGATCCTGCGCTACTACTACGGCAACCGGGTGCAGCTGGCCACCACGTCCAACCTGGCCGACATTCCCGAAAGCTATCCTGGCAGCCCCCTGCGCCCCGGCAGCAGCGGCACCGCGGTATCCATCCTGCAAAAGCAGCTGTCCCGCATCGCCAAGGATTACCCGGCCTTCGGCAAACCGGCTCTCACCGGGACCTTCGACGCCGCCACCGAGTCCAGCGTCCGGGCGTTCCAGAAATATTTTTCGCTGACGGCGGACGGCATCGTCGGCCGGGCCACCTGGTACAAGATCAGCTATATCTATGTATCGGTGAAGAAACTGGCCCAGCTGACCAGCGAGGGCGAGGATTTCGATGCGGTGGTGTCGGCGGGGGCCTGGCCCGGCGTGGTGCTGCGCCAGGGTTCCACCGGCGTGCATGTGGAACAGGTCCAGTTCTGGCTGTCGGGGCTGGCCCAGTTTGACAGCAATATTCCCGCCATTGCGGTGGACGGCAATTACGGCTCTGCCACCAAAGCTGCGGTGATTGCCTTCCAGAAGCAGGCGGGCCTGACCGCCGACGGCGTGGTGGGGCAGGCCACCTGGGAGGCCCTCTACGCCGCCTGGGTGGACGCCATCAGCGATGTGGGCGGCACCGCCTGGCCCGGCGTGGTGCTGCGCCAGGGCGACAAGGGCAACGACGTGCGCACCGTGCAGTTCTGGCTGCTGGTGGCGGCGGGCAACTATTCCTCGCTGCCCACCCTGACGGTGGACGGCAATTTCGGCCCTGCCACCCTGACGGCAGTGACGGCCTTCCAGGAATATTTTGGCCTGACCGCCGACGGCGCCGTGGGCCGGGTGACCTGGAACAAGCTGAAGGAAGTGGGCATTGCGGTGGTCAATGATCTGGTGGACCCCGGCGTGGCGCCGGGCCAGTTTGTGACCACCCTGCGGCTGGGCAGCACCGGCACCCCGGTGCGGGCGGTGCAGTACTGGCTGCGGCTGCTGTCCGCCTACTACCAGGACCAGCCGTCGGTGACGGTGGACGGGGTCTTCGGGCAGGCCACCCGTGCTGCGGTACTGGCCTGGCAGAGCCGCACCGGCCTGACCGCCGACGGCGTGGTGGGGCGGCTGACCTGGCAGAGTCTGTACACCACCGCCACCGCGCTGGCCCAGAGCGGCAGTCTGGCCACCGCCCGGCTGGCCCCTGTCCTGCCCGAGACGCTGGTGCCCGGCGACGAGGGCGAGGCGGTACTGTGGCTGAGCCGTACCCTGCTGTTTTTGGCCGCCTGGCTGGACGGCATCCGTCCGCCGGAGGAGGAAAGCAGCGTGTTCGGCGACGGGCTGGAAGCCAGCGTGCGCAGTGCCCAGGCGGCTTTCGGGCTGCCGGTGACCGGGCAGGTGGACGCTGACGACTGGGCGGTCTTCAACGCGGCGGCGCTGGCGCTGCTGACGGTGACGCCGCCCACCGCCCGGCCGGAGCCGGCGGGTATCTGGCCCGGCAATGCCCTGACGCTGGGCAGCGTGGGTCCCGCGGTGCTGCAGGTACAGCAGTGGCTGAATGCACTGGCCGCCGTCTGGGTGGAGGCGCTGTTTGTGCCCGAGACCGGCGTGCTGGACGAGGAGACCTCCACCGCGCTGCAGAGCTTCCAGATCCGGGCAGGGCTGACGCCGCTGGGCATTGTGGACGACGCCACCTGGTCGGCGCTGAAACAGGCTGCCGGGCAGGCGGCCTGCACCGCCTGCCGAGAGGAGGAGTGAACCATGGCAAAGATTTTTGTCTACGACGCCTACACCAACCGGCTGATGACCTACACCCTGGCCGAGAGCGACCCCATGCCCTACTCCACCGGCACCACGCTGCGGGTGCGGGAGTTCCGGGGTTCCTCCAAGTCCACGGTTCTGTGGACGACGGTGGCGGCCATGGAGGCCTGGAACCTGACCCGCCGGCAGTACGGCGCGGGCATCCCGGTGGGGTACGCCTTCAAGCGCATCTGGGAGGGCGGCCACGGCACCACCAGCCAGCACTACGCCGGCGTGGCCTTTGACGTGGGGCAAAGCACCACCGCCGCCAACCGGCGCAAGATCTACAACGCGGCCAACGCCACCGGCGCCTGGGGGTATGTGGAGCCGCTGTCCATGACCCCCACCTGGGTGCACTTTGACCGGCGCTACGGCAAGCCCGCCTGCTCGGGCACCACGGCGGGATACCCCACCTGCCGCCGGGGGGACCGCAACACCTATGTGCTGATTTTGCAGGACGCTTTGAATGCGCTGGGCTATTCCACCGGCACGCTGGACGGGGTGTTCGGTGCCCGGACGGAATCCGCCCTGAAAGCGGCGCAGCGGGCCTTCGGCCTGACGGCGGACGGTATCTGCGGCTGCCAGAGCTGGAAGAAGATTGCTTCCGCCACTGTGGGCATCGGCCAGACCAGGACGGTCATTGACCCGTAAGACAGGCAAACAGAACAGGCAGGACTGCCGCCCCTTTCGGGGGCGGCAGCCCTGCCATTTGGTAGGTCAATTGCAAAAATGCCGGTCAGGCCTGAACCTCTTCGATCTGTCCCAGCAGATCCAGCAGGTCGTTCAGCCCCTCCTGGGAGCTGGAGGAGAGGAAATACACCAGCAGGTAACCGTCCTTGGCACTGACAAAGTAGCTCATGGCGGTGGTCAGCCCGGTGGCGTCGGCAACGGTGGTCATGTTCATCTGCACGCCGGACAGGGGTCCCAACGTGGTTTCGACCGGGTCCTCCGCCGTCACGGTCAGCCCGTCCACCATCTGCATCATCGCGCCGACCTGCTGCAGATACTCCTCCGGCGTCATGGACGGGGTCCCGGCCGCCGCAGGGTTCACAATATCGCAGAAGAAATTGGCCGAACCGTCCGCCCGCATGACATAGAAGTCGTAGGTATCCACCGCACTGGTCTGGGCCGACAGTGCGTCCGGGTCCACGTTCAGGCTGTCCGCCAGCACATCGCCGCCGGCACCCACAATCTGAAGGATCTGCTCGCTGGTCAGCTGCATCCAGGTATCCGGCAGTGTGAAGGAAATGCCGGTCCAGCTGTTGGTGTACTGCATTCCATCCCAGCTGCCCAGCTGCAGCTCCGCCGTTTCCGGCTCGGGGGTGGGTTCGGGGGTGGGCTCCGGCGTAGGTTCCGGGGTGAACTCTGCGGCGGGCGTGGGCGCCGGCGTGGTGTCCGCCACAGAGGCGGGGGCCGCAGCACAGCCGGCCAGCAGCGACACGGTCAGCAACAGCGCGCAGAACAGGGATACGACACGCAGTTTCACAGGGATACCTCCTTTTGGCGCGGCGGCCGGACGCCGCGCAGACCAGAAGCCGCCCCGTTCCGGCGGAAAGGGGCGGCTTCTCGGGAAACCGATGGGGTTGGAAAATCAGTAGTTGGCGCTCTTCAGCTCAAAGTAGGCCTTGGGATGGGCGCAGACGGGGCACTTTTCGGGGGCGTGCAGGCCGATATAGACGTATCCGCAGTTGCGGCACTGCCAGACCTGCTCGGTCTCGCGGGCAAAGACGCGGCCGCTCTCGATATTGGCAGCCAGCGCCTTGTAGCGCTCCTCGTGCTCCTTCTCGATGTCGGCCACCATCGAGAACAGGCGGGCGATGTCGTCAAAGCCCTCCTCCTTTGCCTCGGCGGCCATGCGGGGATACATGGAGGTATGCTCCTCATTCTCACCCGCGGCAGCCATCTTCAGGCAGGTCAGGGTGTCGGGAATCTCGCCGTTCTCCATCAGCAGCTTGAACCAGATCTTGGCGTGCTCCTTCTCATTGTCGGCGGTGGCGGTGAACAGCGAAGAGATCTGCTCGTAGCCTTCCTTCTTGGCCTTGGATGCGAAGAAGGTGTACTTGTTGCGGGCCTGGCTTTCACCGGCGAATGCTTCCCACAGATTTTTTTCGGTCTTGGTGCCTTTGAGTTCCATAATACTTGCCTCCTTGGGTGATGAAATGATTCGGTTTGGAAGGGAATCGTTCTTTTTCGATTTATTTTTAGGATTTTGTCTGAAATTATAATACAGGATAGCCGCGGCAAAGTCAAGTCCTTTTTGCACGATTTTTCAGAATTTTTTTCCGGGACATGTCGCGAGTTTTCTGCTTTTTTTGCGCGATTGTCTGAATCTGCTTGACAAGGGGGTTTGGATACGCTATTCTATATTTAAGATAGATTCCGAAAAGGAGAGACTCTGTTATGACCAGACAACGTGCCCTGATCCTGGAGATCATGCGTTCCGCCCCCGGGCACCTGACGGCCGACGAGATCTTTGCCCAGGCGCGCATGCGCATGCCCAGCATTGCGCGCGGCACCGTGTACCGCAACCTGAAACTGATGGAGCAGGACCACGAGATCGCCCGGCTGGAAATGCCATCCGGCCCCGACCGGTATGACCGCACCACCGCCCCCCACGGACACCTGTACTGCGACTGCTGCCACAGTCTGACCGACATTCCCGTGGTGGGTCTGGTACGGGAGCTGGAAGCTGCCATCGGCACCGAGGTGCGCTCCTACCATCTGACGGTGCATTACCTTTGCCCCGACTGCCGCCGCAACCAGGCGCAGTGAATGTGTTGCCCGCAGGCCGTTTTTCCGGTCCGCGGGCTTTTTCTTTCCCCGAGGGCGGAAAATTTGCCACAAAGCTGTAACTTTGCGGGGGATTTTCCGTGTTATAATGGTGAAAAGAGGAATCTCAGCGGGGCGTACCCTGCCGATTGCGCCCCCGCAAGCAAAGGAGCGTGACCATCATGAAACAAACCCGTCTGACCACGCGGCTGGCCGCCTTTGTGCTGGCCGTCCTGCTGGCTGCCGGCCTGACGGCCTGCGGCAGTGCCTCCACCGGGGCAACCGCCTCCGAGGTGACCCAGGAATCGATGGCCGATTCCGCCGCACCGGGGGGTTCCGGCCCGCTGCTGGACCCGGAGGCGCTGGAAACCAGCAACCGCAAGATCGTCTACACCGCCAACCTGAGCATGGAGTCCACCGACTTTGCCGCCTCCCAGCAGGCGATCCTGACCGCGGTGGAGCAGGCCGGCGCCTATCTGCAATCCACCGACCTGTGGGGCAGCGAGAGCGAGCGGGACCGCCGCGCCGAGTACTGCATCCGGGTGCCGGTGGACAATTACCGGGATCTGCTGACCAGCCTGGGCCAGGCCGGCAGTCTGCTGAGCCAGAGCGAAAGTACCGACGACGTGACCACCCAGTACATTGACGTGCAGGCCCGGCTGACCTCGCTGGAGGCACAGCGGGACCGGCTGAACGAGCTGGCCGACCAGGCCGAGACCACCGCCGACCTGCTGGAGATTGAAAGCCAGCTGTCGGAGGTGCAGTACCAGATCGAAAGCTACACCGCCCAGCTGCGGACGCTGGACAGCCAGGTCAGCTACTCCACCGTGCGGGTATCGCTGAGCGAGGTGACCGACCTGACCCCCACCGGCAGCAGCTTCGGGGACCGGGTGTCCGCCGCCTTCTTCGGCGGATGGCGCACCTTTGTGGATCTGCTGGAATGGATTCTTTTGGCCATCCTGTTCCTGCTGCCGCTGCTGATTGTGGGCGGCCTGATCGCAGTGCTCTGCGTGGTGCTGGTCAGACGGCACCGCAAGCGCCATCCGGCTGCCCCCAAACCCACAGTGTCCTACACGGTGCCTGCCCCCGGCCAGCCCGGACAAAAGCCGGATGCCGGCCCGGATACCCCCGCTCCGGACACGACTTCCACCCCCAAATACTGATCCTGTGACAGAAAACTCCCGCCCTGCCGGCGTACCGGCAGGGCGGGAGTTTTTTTGGGGGCAATGGGGGCAGGCCCGGCCCATTCAGAATGTGCTGGAACCGGCGGGGCCGCCCAATACAATTTGTATTATTTATCGGAAGTCAACGAAATGTGAAGGTCCTTCAGCTGCTGCTCGTCCACCACATCGGGAGCTCCGGACATGGGCTCGCCGCCGTTCTGGACCTTGGGGAAGGCAATGACATCGCGGATGGAGTCCTTGCCCAGCATCAGCATGACCATGCGGTCCAGGCCGTAGGCCATGCCGCCGTGCGGGGGTGCACCGAACTTGTAGGCATCCATCAGGAAGCCGAAGCTGGCGCGGGCCTTCTCCTCGGTGAAGCCCAGGGCGTGGAACATCCGGTCCTGCAGGGCCGGGTCATTGATACGCATGGAGCCGCCGCCCATCTCGACGCCGTTCAGGACGATGTCGTAGGCCACCGCATGGCAGGCGCCGGGGTCGGATTCCACCTTGTCGATGTCCTCGGCACGGGGCAGCGTGAAGGGATGGTGCATGGCCATCCAGCGGCCTTCCTCCTCGCTGTACTCAAACAGCGGGAAGTCCACCACCCACAGGAAGTTGAACTTTTTGGGGTCGATCAGGTCATGCTTGCGGGCGATGTCCAGACGCACCTGGCCCAGGGCGGTGCAGGCCTTGACCCAGTCGGCGTCGCTGACCAGCAGCAGCACGTCGCCGGTCTCGGCGTTGAGGGTGCGGTAGAGGTTGGCCTTCTCCTCCTCGGTGAGGAACTTCTCAAAGCTGGAGGAGGTGGACTCGGCAGTCAGGCGGCTGTAGGCCAGGCCCTTGGCGCCGTAGGTCTTGGCGACTTCGCCCAGCTTGTCGATGTTCTTGCGGCTGAGCTTGTCGGCCATGCCCTTGGCATTGATGGCGCGGATGGTGCCGCCGGCTTCCAGCACCGCGGCAAAGGGCTTGAATTCGGTGCCGCGGAACACCTCGGTCACATCCTGGATCTCCAGGCCGAACCGGGTGTCCGGCTTGTCGGAGCCAAAGCGGGACATGGCCTCGTCCCAGGGCATGCGGACAAACGGGGTCTGCACGTCGATGCCCAGGATCTCCTTCCACAGACGCTTGATCAGGCCCTCGTTGATGGTCATGATGTCGTTTTCATCCACGAAGGACAGCTCCTCGTCCACCTGGGTGAACTCGGGCTGACGGTCGGCGCGCAGGTCCTCGTCGCGGTAGCAGTGGGCGATCTGGAAATAGCGGTCGAAGCCGGACAGCATCAGAATCTGCTTGTAGAGCTGGGGACTCTGGGGCAGGGCGTAGAAGTGGCCCGGCTGCAGACGGCTGGGCACCAGATAGTCACGGGCGCCTTCCGGCGTGGACTTGATCAGGGTCGGGGTCTCGATCTCACAGAAGTGATTTTCGCAGAAATAGTTGCGGATGATCTGGCAGACCTTGGAGCGCAGCACAATCGGCTCGTGCACCGAGGGCCGCCGCAGATCCAGATAGCGGTAGCGCAGGCGCAGCTCATCATTGACGTTGATGCCGTCGCGGATCTCGAACGGCGGGGTCTGGGCTTCGCTCAGCACCCGCAGCTCGGTCACATACAGCTCCACGTCGCCGGTGGCGATCTTGTCGGTCTTGGCAGCGCGCTCCCGCAGGGTGCCGCGGCAGATGACCACATATTCGCTTCGCAGGCTTTCGGCCTTGGCAAAGACCTCCTTGGGGGTGTCCTCGTCAAAGACCAGCTGCAAGATGCCGGTGGTGTCGCGCAGGTCGGCAAAAATGATGCCGCCCTTGTCACGGCTGCGGGCGATCGAGCCGCAGACGGTCATTTCCTGGCCGACATTCGCCATGCTGACCTCGCCGCAATAGTTGGTGCGGCGCAGGTTGCCCATCGTTTCCATATTTCTATCCCCTTCTGGTATTTGGCAGTTGTTCGCCATAGCATACAAAGATACTGTGACATATTATTATACCCCGTGCAGGAAATTTTGGCAAGCAGGCAAACCACTTTCCCGGGGATTTTTGCCGCCTTTGTCTCCGGCTTGCTTTTTGGGGGCGGGTCGGCTATGCTATGGATAAGAACTACCCTGCGGGGAATCCCCCGCGTAACACAGGAGAACATCACCATGCAATATCGTGCGGACAAAACCGGCGCACAGCTTTCGGCGCTGGGATACGGCTGCCTGCGGTTTCCCAAAACCGGCGGGCGGATTGACCAGGACGCCGTCACCGAGCAGATCGGTGAGGCGGTGCGGCTGGGCGTCAACTACTTTGACACCGCCTACATCTACGGCGGCAGCGAGGCCGCCCTGGGCGAGGCGCTGCGTCGGCTGGGCTGCCGGGACAAGGTCTACATTGCCGACAAGCTGCCCCAGTACCTGATCAAGTCCCGGGCGGGCATCGACCGCTGCTTTGCCGAGCAGCTGTCCCGGCTGGGCACCGACCACATCGACTTTTACCTGATGCACATGCTCACCGACCTGGCCGCCTGGGAAAAGCTGTGCGGGCTGGGCATCCGGGAATGGATTGCCGAGAAGAAGGCCTCCGGCGCCATCGGGCGGATCGGGTTTTCCTTCCACGGGGACACGGCGGCATTTTTGCAGCTGTTGGACGCCTACGACTGGGACTTCTGCCAGATCCAGTACAACTATCTGGACGAGCACACCCAGGCCGGCCGCCGGGGACTGGAGGCCGCCGCGGCCAAGGGCATCCCGGTCATCATCATGGAACCGCTGCGGGGCGGACGGCTGATTTCCGGCCTGCCGCCGGCGGCAAAACAGCGGGTGGCCGAAAGCGGCCGCTCCGCCGCCGGCTGGGGGCTGCGCTGGCTGTGGGACCAGCCGGGGGTGACGGTGGTATTGTCCGGCATGAACAGCCTGGAGATGGTGCGGGACAACGCCGCCGAGGCCGACGCCGCCCGCCCCGGCTGCATGACCGAACAGGAGCACGCCTTTGTGGAGGAGCTGCGCAGGGACCTGCAGGCCGCCATGCGGGTGGGCTGCACCGGCTGCGGCTACTGCCAGCCCTGCCCCGCCGGGGTGGACATCCCGGGGGTGTTCGCCTGCTACAACCGCGCCGCCACCGAGGGCCGCCACGCCAAAAGCGAGTACCTGCGCACCACCGGACTGCGGCGCAAGGGAACCGGCGCCAGCCAGTGTGTGGGCTGCGGCAAATGCGAGCAGCACTGCCCCCAGCACCTGCCGGTCCGCAGCCTGCTGAAGGACGCCGCCAAGGAACTGGAAGGCCCGATGTACAAGGCCGCCCGGCTGGGGGTACGGATTCTGAAACTGTGGTAACTGCCCCGGTGTGGGCACCGGGAAGGGAGCGTGACTGCCGTGACGGTGTGGTTTCATGTGGATGTGAACTCGGCATTTCTGTCCTGGTCGGCGCTCAAGCTGCTGCGGGAGGGCCAGACGCTGGACCTGCGCACCCTGCCCGCCGCGGTGGGCGGCGATGAGGAAAAGCGCCACGGCGTGGTGCTGGCCAAAAGCCAGTCCGCCAAACAGTACGGCATCCGCACCGGGGAAAGCCTGTTTTCCGCCCGGCTGAAATGCCCCGATCTGATCGTGACCCGGCCGGACTTTGACTGGTATGTCCAGTGCAGCAAGGGCCTGATTGCCATTTTGCGGGACTACTCGCCGGTGGTGGAGCAGTTCAGCATTGACGAGGCCTTTGTGGAGATGACCGGCAGCGAGGCGCTGTTCGGCCCGCCGGTGCAGGCGGCCGACGCCATCCGGGAACGGGTGCACCGGGAGCTGGGTTTTACGGTGAATGTGGGCATCTCGGTCAACCGGCTGCTGGCCAAGGTGGCCAGCGACTTTGAAAAGCCGGACCGCACCCACACCCTGTGGCCGGAGGAGGTGCCCGCCAAGCTGTGGCCGCTGCCGGTGGGGGCGCTGTTCGGGGTGGGACCCAGCGCGGTGCGCACCCTGGACACACTGGGCATCCGCACGGTGGGGGACCTGGCCCATGCCGACCCGGAGATTCTGCGGGGGGCTTTTGGCGTGCGGGGGGAAAGTCTGCGCCAGCACGCCAACGGCATTGAGGGCACCCCGCTGGGCCGCCGGGAAGTCAAGGACAACAGCTACGGCAACAGCGTCACCCTGCCCCAGGACCTGGCCGCCCCCCAGCAGGCGGACGCCACCCTGCTGGCGCTGGCCGAGTCGGTGGCGGGTCGGCTGCGCACCGACGGCAAGAGCGCCCGGGTGGTGACGGTGCAGCTGGTGGACAACGCCTTCCGGCGCAGCTCCCACCAGGTCAGCCTGAACAACCCCACCAACTCCACCGAGGTGATCTACCAGACCGCCCGGCAGCTGATCCGGCAGATGTGGCCCAAACGGCCGGTGCGGCTGGTGGGCATCACCTGCGAGCGCACCACCGCCGAGGCCTTTGAGCAGCTGGACCTGTTCACCGATGCCCGCCGCAGCGACAAGCAGGAAAAGCTGGACCGGGCCGCCGACGCGCTGCGCAGCCGGTTCGGGGACAAGGCGGTGGTGCGGGCCAGGCTGCTGGACCCTGCCGCGCCCCACTCCTCCCCCGGCGCCCTGTCCGCCGCCAAGGCCCGGGACAAACGGAAAAACCGCAAGGACAAATAACCGCCGACAAAAACCGGCGCCCTTCCCTGCTTTTGGGGAAAGGCGCCGGTTGCGTTTTTGGTTTTGTTGTTTCCCGCCGGGGTCAGGATTCCGCCGCGGGGGTGTCCTGGGCCGGGGTCGTGGCCGGGGCCGCGGGTTCGGGGTCCTCCCCCACAATGGGGGCGGTGGCACCGCCGTGGGCGGCGATGTACTCCTCAAAATTGGCAAACTTCTGCTTGGGCGGGCGCCGGGTGATCAAAAGCAGACCCGGGTCCTCGTCGGCAGGCTGCCGGCCGCGGCGGCGGCGGGGTTCCTCGGTGCGGGGGGCCGGTTCTTTGGGCTGCTGGGCGGCGCGGGCCGGGCGGGCAGGCTGCTGGGGCTTTTCGGCTGCCGGCTGGGCGGCACCCCGGCGGCGCCGGGACGGCTGGGCCGGAGCCTGGGCGCGGGGCTGCTTGTCGGCGGCGGGCTGCGCCTTGCGGCGGCCGGACTGGCCTGCGGCCTGCTGGGCCGGGGCTTTCTGGCGCGGGGGCTGCGCGGTCGGGGCGGCCTGCGAGGCGGCGGGCTGGCCCTGGGCCGGGCGGGCCGACGGCTGGCTGCGGCGACGGCGACGGCGGCGGGCAGCCGGGCTGACCCCTGCCGACTCGGGTAGATCGTGATTGGGCATGGTAGTTCCTTCTCTCTCGTTCATCAGGCCGTCACAGTCGGGATTTCAGTCCACCAGGCTGCGGCATTCGTTATAGTAGCGTTTTTCCTCGGCGTGGCCCATGCTGAAGGTCTTGCGGGGCAGCACCCCGCCCAGCACCACGCCGCGGAACAGATCCGCCTTTTCCAGCGGGGGCAGCAACAGGCCCACGCCGCCGGCAGCGGCCAGCGCGCGCACCGCGTCCTCGCCGTGGATGTAGTCCACCGAGGTGCCGGGCGTTTTTTGCAGGAAATCCTGCACAAACCGCTCGATGGTGCCGACGGTCAGCGGCTCCACCTCGCCGGCGAAGCCCAGTGGGGTCTCCTCCCCGGCTGCCACCAGGGTGAAGGCCTGCGCCGACCCCGGCGACACGCAGATGGTGTTGGCGCCTGCCCAGGCGTCCAGGGCATCCCGGACCTGTGCGGCGCTGGTGCCGAACAGCACCCGGTGGATCGGCTCAATCTGAATGGCCGGGGAATGGACATTGCAGACCTCCGCCAGGCAGTAGCGGGCAGGGTCGTGCAGCTGCTGTTCCGGTGTCAGGGTGGCTTTGCGCTCCTCCCAGTAGGCCTTGGCGGTGGCCAGCGAATGGTTGCCGTCCCCCACCGCCAGCGTCATGGGCGGCTGTCCGGCAGCGCCCGGCCAGCGGGCGGCAACGGCATCCGGGTCCCCCAGTGCGGCGATGGCCTTATCAATCTGCCGGATCAGGGCGGGGTCCTCCACCGCCCAGCCCCGCAGATGGCCGCCGCCCAGCATCAGCTCCCCGTCATAGAGAAGCTCCAGCCGGTCGCGGATCCTGCCGATGGGCTCGATCAGGGTGCAGGCCTCGTCGTCGGCCAGCAGCATGGCATGGGGAGTCTCCAGCTCGGCGCCGCGGCGGACCTTCAGCCGGGGCGGAATCCGCTCGACCACGGTGTTCTCGCTGGGGCGGATGGCCGGACGGGCCCCGGGGGCATAGCTGTAGGCCTCCAGGTCCACGGCCCCCACCAGGCCCTGGCGGATGCTGCCGTCCTGCAGGGTGCGTTCCAGGTAGACATAGCCGTTCACCTGCCGGGTCAGCAGATTGGCCCGGTAGTCGGCCATCGTCTGACGGATGGAGGCAAGACGCGCCTCCTCCCCGGGCTGGCCCAGGTAGGCCTCCGGCAGGACGATGTGCAGCGTGCTGGGCTTGCCGGCAGCCAGCTGTTCCGCCTTCTGCCAGTAGTCCGGCTGGGAGGTGAACTGGTCCACGGCGATGCAGGCCCAGGGATTCAGCGGGGTGCCCGCGGCGGGCAGCAAAATGCGCGCCGGGCCAAAGCAGGGCGCAGAGGCAGGGGTATTCATGGCAAAGGATTCTCCTTTCCGGGTACAGCGGATCAGTTGCTGATGGAATGGCCCACCAGGCCGTAGATGGCCAGGGCCAGGATTCCGATGTAAATCAGCGAGATGGGCATGCCGGTGAAGATGCCCGGCACATCCTTGCTGCGCAGACGGCGGCGGCCTTCGTCCACCACCAGCACGGCGAACAGGTAGCCGATGCCGCTGCCCAGGCTGAAGGCGACGGTCTCCAGCAGGTTGAAGTTCTGGTTGACACAGATCAGGATGGTGCCCAGCACACAGCAGTTGTAGGTGGCCAGCGGCAGCTGTTCCAGATAGGGCACCGCATGGCGGCCGAACAGGTGGAACAGCACCCAGACCACCGCCATGGCGATGGTGGCACAGCTGAGGTAAACCACCGGGCGCAGCGCCGCAATGGGCAGAAAGTCGGGCAGCTCATTGCGCAGCCAGGGGGTCAGCCAGACCCGGGCCATCCAGACCAGCGGCGCCGACAGCAGCTGCACCAGCAAAACCGGCAGGCAGTGATGCAGGGTACGGATGTCCCGAGTTTCCACCAGGCGGAACAGCTGGGAGACACCCAGACCATGGGTAAAGACAATGTTTTCGGCAAAGACGGCCATGACCGCGTAGGTGAAGAAATGCAGCACAGCCTCGAAAACGCTCAGTTCAGCGGCGGCGTTCCACATAGATATGCTGCACCTCCTCCTCTTTGTAGCGGACGTAGGCGTTGGCCACGCCGGTCCACAGCGCGGCGATGACGCCCAGCAGGATGAAGCCGCCGGCCGGTTCCCCGGCCAGAGGCAGCGGAGCCTGGCTCAGCACCGCGTTGCCGAAGAAGCTGCCCTGGCCCAGAAATTCCCGCAGCACACCCACCAGCAGCACTGCAATGCAGAAACCGACGGTGTTGTTGATGCCGCGGCGGAAGGCCTCGCCCAGGGTTTCCAGGTCGGGGTTTTCCATCCGCTTGATGATGACCGGCTCCACCGCCAGAAGCGGCAGGTAGATTCCCAGCAGCGTCAGGTCGGCGCCGAACCAGTAGTACAGCAGGCAGTAGGCAGGAATGTACAAAATGGCTGCCGAATAGACATAGATCACCGGGCGGAACCGGTTGCCGGTCAGGTGGCAGATCGCCACCGCCAGCAGTCGGGTGGTGGTCAGCAGCAGAATGGCGGCCACACAGAGCATCCAGGCGTTTTTCAGGTCATAGGCCGCCACCACAACGGGGGCCAGGCCCAACCCGCGCATGATCAGCGGGTTGTTCAGCCAGAGATGGTCGTCATGGACCCGCTGGCTCAGTTCCTCCTCCGCCTCGTCGCGGGTCTTTCTGTGCCGTTTTTCGGATTTGGGGGCGGCAGGCTGCTCGGCGGGCCGGGGTTCCGGCGGCTGCTGGGCGGCCTGCTCGGCCTTGCGGCGGGCATCCGCCTCCAGGGCGGCCTGCTCGATCTCCTGGGCGGACTTGCCCTCGCTGGCGGCGCGGCGGGCGCTCTCCAGCATTTCCGGGGAAATCTGCGGGATGATCAGCGTCTGCGGGCCTTCGGATGCCCGGCGCTTGACGGGTTTGGACGGTTTCGCGGCTTTGCGCGGCTTATTCTTCTCGTTGTTTGGCAAGGCGCTGCTCCTCCCTTCTCATGAACTTGATGCGTTCGGTGCGGCGTGCGACCATATCCAGCCATTCGGGGATGGCGTTGACCAGCAGCAGTGCAAAGCAGAAGCCGGTATCGTAATCGCTCATATAACGCATGGCCGTGGCAAAGGCACCCAGCGCCAGGCCGTAGATGATGCGGCTGGAATGGCGGTTGGGCTGGGTGACCGGCTCGCTGGCCAGGAAGATGCCGCCGAACAGCATGGTGCCGGACAGCACGATATATTTTTCCAGATAGATGCGCTGACGGATGAACTCCCAGGGGAAGCTGAAGCCGGGCAGCTCATTGAGGTTGGGCAGCAGCCAGGGGATCAGCACGCAGGCGATCAGATACGGCAGGAAGGCGGACAGCTTGAGGTGGCCGCGGCAGAGCAGCAGCAGCCCACAGGCTGCCACCACCAGAATGCAACTGGCGCCGATGGGTCCCGACACATTGCCGATGACCAGGTTCAGGGTGGTGGCGGTGGGCAGACCGCCGCTGCTGAGGGTGGCGTTCATGCCGGCGGACAGCGCCACGTCGGAGGCGTCCCACAGCGGCAGCGGTGTGCCGGGAGCCGGGTAGAAAAAGACCTTGTCCGGCCAGGCGATGCCCACCACCGCCAGCGCGGCGGCCGACGGGTGGAAGGGATAGTGGCCCTCGCCGCCGAAGGCCTCCTTGACGAAGACGGCGACGATGGAGCCGGTGACCACAATGGAATAGGGCGCGCTGGCCGGCAGCAGCATGGTCAGCAGCACGGCAAAGCATTCACTGGACGGCTCGTGGGGCTGGTAGCCCTTGGCGTGCAGCGGGGTCAGGATGCCGTCGCAGAGATAGGCAGTGACCGCAGCGGCCAGCGCCAGCAATGCCGGGCGCAGACCGTAAAAGTAGCAGCTCATGGCAATGAGCGGCACACAGCACCACAAAAGATCGGCATAGTAGGTGTAGTTGGCGCTGTGCTCAATTTTGGGATGTTTCGGCATGGCAGCTCCTTCGGCCGGTGGTTCCGGCCGCCCGGCGGACCCGGGCACTGGGGAAATACAGGCGGGATGCCCCCGTCACAGCGCGCAGAGCGCAGCGACGGCGGCGGCGGGGTCGGCAGCGGAAAAGACGGTGCTGCCGGCCACCAGCACATCGGCACCGGCGGCGGCGCACAAAGCGCCGGTTTCGGCGTTGATGCCGCCGTCCACCGAGATGTGGGGTTTGACCCCCTGTGCCCGGCAGGCGTCACGCAGCGCGGCGATGCGCTCCACCGCGACGGGCTGGAAGGCCTGTCCCCCGAAGCCGGGTTCGACGCTCATCACCAGCACCATATCCACCAGCGGCAGCAGCGGGAAGACCGACTCCACCGGGGTGCCGGGCTTGATGCTGATGCCCGCCTGCACGCCGCAGTCACGGATGGCGCGGATGGCAGCCGGCACATCCTGCACCGCCTCCACATGGAAGGTGATGCAGCTGGCGCCGGCCCTGGCAAAGGCGGGGGCATAGGTCACCGGGTCGGAGATCATCAGGTGGACATCGTAGAAGGCGTCGGGCAGGGCCTTGTGCAGGCTGGCCAGCACCGGCACGCCGAAGCTGATGTTGGGCACAAAATGTCCGTCCATCACGTCGAAATGCAGCATCCCGGCACCGGCGTCCAGCACGGTGCGGCAATGGGCGCCCAGGTTGGCGAAATCCGCCGACAGAATCGACGGGCTGAGTGTGATCATGAATATACTTTCCCCTTTGATTTGCAGATTATTTCAGGACGGTGATCTCCTTCGGGTAGGCGTTGAGAATCCGGCAGCCGTCCTCGGTGACCAGGACCAGGTCCTCGATGCGGACACCGAATTCACCGGGCAGGTAGATGCCCGGCTCGATGGAAAAGCACATGCCGGGCTTTGCCTCAAGGCGGCTGGCGGAGGAGACATCCCCGTATTCGTGGTCGTTCAGGCCGATGAAATGGCCCAGACGATGGTTGAAGTACTTGCCGTAGCCCGCCTCAAAAATCACGTTGCGGGCAGCCACATCCAGCTCGCACATTCTGACACCGGGCCGCACCAGCTTTTCGGCGGTCTCGTTGGCCAGGCGCACCAGCTCGTAGACCTGGCGCTGCTTTTCGGTGGGCTCGGCGGTGAAGAAGGTGCGGGTCATGTCGCTGCAGTAGTCCTGGTAGACGCCACCCACATCCAGAAGCACCATCTCCCCCCGCTGCAGCACCCGGTCGGAGTTCTGGTGATGGGGGTCGGCGGCATCGTCGGCAAAGGCGACGATGGGCTCAAAGCTGGGGCCGCTGCAGCCGTGGGCCTTGTAGATGGCCAGAATCTTCTCGGCCAGCTGGCGCTCGGTGACACCGGGATGAATGGCGGCGGCAAACTCCACCATGCAGGAATCGTTGACCTGGCTGGACCGGATCATCGCCTGCTGCTCGGCCTCGTCCTTGACGGCGCGGACCATGTCGCAGCAGATGCTGCCCACCCGGTATTCCCGGGCCACCGGCAGCTCCTGCAGCCGCAGCAGGAACCGGGCGGGCCAGTCCTTGTCCACGCCCAGCGCCTTCTCCACATTCAGGTAGGGGGCCAGCAGGGCGGGGGCGTCGTCGGTGTCGTCAAAGTTGATCACCGGCAGCCCCACGTCCGGCGTGCCGAACAGGCGGTTGACAAACAGCCGGGCGCTGCCGTCCGACGACAGCAGCAGGCAGTACATCCGCTCGCCGGGGTCGATGCGCAGACCCGTCAGGTAAAAGATGGTCATGGGATCGCTGACCACAAGCTGGGTCAGCCCGTGGGCCGCCATCTCGGCCCGGACCCGCTCCAGGCGGGTCAGTTTCTTTTTGGTGGGCATAAAAATCGCCTCGTTTTTTTCTCTGCCCGTTTTCCTGCCGTGTCCCGGCAGGATCACTGCTGATACTGGTTGATCTTGTCCTGCTCGACGGCAAAGCGGTTCAGTGCGCTCTCGATGACCTTGTCCATGTCGTAGTACTTGTACTCGCCCAGACGGCCGCCGAACACCACATGGGGCTCGGCATCGGCCATGGCCTTGTACTTGGCGTACAGGGTGTTGTTTGCCTCGTCGTTGACTGGGTAGTAGGGCTCGTCGCCCGGCTTCCACTCGGCCGAGTACTCCCGGCTGACCACCGTCTTGGGCTGGGTGCCGAACTCAAAGTGCTTGTGCTCGATGACACGGGTGTAGGGGGTCTCGGCGTCGGTGTAGTTGACGACGGCATTGCCCTGGTAGTTGGGGGTGTCCAGCACCTCGGTCTCGAAGCGGACGCTGCGGTACTGCAAAGCGCCCAGGCAGTAGTCGAAGTAGGCGTCGATGGGGCCGGTGTAGATGACCCGGCCGGCCATGGCGTCCAGCTCGGCCTTGTGCTGCAGGTAGTTGGTGTTCAGGCGGACCTCAACGCCCTCCAGCATCTTTTCCACCATCCTGGTGTAGCCGCCGTTGGGAATGCCCTGGTACAGCGCATTGAAGTAGTTGTTGTCGTAGGTGAAGCGCACCGGCAGACGCCGGATGATGAAGGCCGGCAGCTCGGTGCAGGGACGGCCCCACTGCTTTTCGGTGTAGCCCTTGACCAGCTTTTCGTAGATGTCCACGCCCACCAGGTTGATGGCCTGTTCCTCCAGGTTCTTCGGCTCGGGGGTGAAGTGGGCGGCGCGCTGCTCCTCGATCTTGGCCATTGCCTCGGCGGGGGTGACCACACCCCACATTTTGTTGAAGGTGTTCATGTTGAAGGGCATGTTGTAGATCTCGCCGTGGTAGTTGGCCACCGGCGAGTTGGTGTACCGGTTGAACACCGCAAACTGGTTGACGTAGTCCCAGACTTCCTTGTTGTTGGTGTGGAAGATGTGGGCGCCGTAGCGGTGGACG
>CAJFMB010000026.1 GCA_904390925.1 uncultured Subdoligranulum sp. | reverse complement strand
GGGTCCAGGGGTTTCCCCTGGTCGGCGTCCACCGCGTCGAAACGGTGGCACCTTTCTTGCTTACTTCTTTCGGTGACGAAAGAAGTAAGACCCCACGGCAGGATGCCGTAAAAAGTCCCCGCCTCAACGGTGACACTTTTATCGCTTCCTTTTTGGTTTTCCAAAAAGGAAGAACCCGACGGTTGTTGCCAACCGTCAATCCCGTTCGTTGGCTGCCAAAAACTCTCTGGCGAGGCCCATATAGGCCTCGCACCCCTTCCCGTTGGGTTCGTAGAAATTGATGGGCATGCCAAAGCTGGGCGCCTCCGACAAGCGTACCGTGCGGGGAATCACACTCTTGTACACCTTGTTGCCGTAATACTTTTTCACCTGGGCCACCACCTGCATGGTCAGGTTCAGCCGCCCGGCGTACATGGTAAAGACCACGCCCTCAATGTCCAGATAATGGTTGTACTTTTTGCGCACCATCTTCAGGGTGGCCATCAGCTCGGACAAGCCCTCCAGCGCGTAGTACTCACACTGGATCGGGATCAGCACCGTGTCGCAGGCACACAGGCCGTTCAGGGTCAGCAGGTCCAGCGAGGGTGGGCAATCAATGAAGATATAATCGTACAGCTCGGTGGCCGGGGCCAGTGCCATCCGCAGCCGGTTTTCGCGGCGGGGCATGCTGACCAGCTCGATGCCGGCGCCGGCCAGCTCGGTGTTGGAGGGCAGCAGATCGGCATTGAACTTGGTCTTGACGATGGCCTGCCGCACATCCTCCTCCCCCAGCAGACAGGGGTAGACGCCGTTTTCCAGCGTGTGCTTGGCCACGCCGTATCCGGACGTGGTGTTGCCCTGGGGGTCCAGATCCACCACCAGCACCCGTTTGCCCAGCGAGGCGATGCAGGACGACAAGTTTACCACAGTTGTCGTCTTGCCCACACCGCCCTTCTGGTTTGCCACCGCAATGACTTTGGCCATACTGCCTGCCCCTCCTGTGTTTTTGAAAAATCGCGCCGGAATTTTCAAAAAAATCCCGTTTTTGGCGCTCAATGTAACCATTATAGCACAGCACAGGCACAAGAAAAAGGCAAAAACCGCATTTTTGGCGTTTTTCCCGGTTTTGCAGCACCGAAACCGGGGCATTTTCGCTGCCATGGGTGTGCAAATGTTCCACGTGGAACATTTGCCGGCAAACAAAACGCATCCGGCAATTTGCAAGGTTTTCTCAAGGATTTTTTCAGCCAAAGCTGCTACACTGGAAGCATTCCAAAACAAAGGAGTCTCTGCCCCATGTCCCGACAACCTGTCCGCCGTCCCCTTCCCCGCAACGCCCGACACCCTGGCCAGGGTCGGTCCCGCTATCCCGGCCGCCGCCCGGTCCGCCGCCGGCGCCGGGATACCCCCGGCCAGGCCATGACCCGGTTCCTGGTCAGCTTTCTTCTGGCACTGGCGGTCTTTCTGCCGCTGGGGATCTGGGTGGGCAAATCGCTGCAAGGGTCGGGTGCAATCCTGACCCGGCCGGTCACCTCCCCCACCGCGGCGCCCACGCCGGAACCGGTGGACATGACCGGCCTGAACAGCCCCCACGCCATCCTGCTCCGGCGGGGCGGTCCGGTCCTGGGAGAGGTCGGGGCGGACGATCCCATCTACCCCGCGTCGCTGACCAAGATGATGACGGTACTGCTGGCCGCCGAGACGCTGACCGACCTGGACGCCCAGGTGACAATGGCGGAGGACCTCTATCCCCCGCTGTGGGAGGCCAACGCCTCAATGGCGGGGTTTCAGCCCGGCGAGACAGTGACGGTGCGGGATCTGCTGTACGGGGCGCTGCTGCCCTCCGGCGCCGAGTGCTGTTCGGCGCTGGCCCGGCAGGTCTGCGACACCGAACAGGAGTTTGTCGCCCGGATGAACGCCCGCGCCGCCGAGCTGGGCATGGACGGCACCCATTTCTGCAATGTCACCGGCCTGCAGGACCCGCAGCACCAGTCCACGGTGGCGGACCTGGCCAGGCTGCTGGATGCGGCGCTGGACAATGATACTTTCCGCACCGTCTTTACCACCCGACAGTATTTTGTCCCGCCCACCAACCTGCACCCCGACGGCATCACGCTGACCAGCTCGATGTTCGACGGTCTGACCGACACCCAACCGGCGGGGGTGGAGCTGCTGGGCGGCAAGACCGGGTTTACCGACGAGGCAGGGCTTTGCCTGGCGTCGCTGGCCCGGTGCGGCGACAGCGAGTACATTCTGGTGACGGCGGGTGCCCCCGGCGACAACCACAGCGAGACGCTGCATCTGGAGGACGCGGTGACGGTCTACACACGGCTGGCGGCATCCATCGCAGGCTGAACAGAAAAAGCACATTGCCCCCCTGCCGGGATGGCAGGCGGGGCAATGTGCTTTTGAGGAGGTCAAACGTTCAGCCTTGCCGGGTCAGCGAGGCGACGGTGGCACCGTCCGGTTCCGGCGGCTCCGGCCGGGCGGAGACCACACGCACCACCGGGATGGTGGCGGGGGCGGCACAAGCGCTGTCCGCCCGGGCGATGGTCTCGATGGCCGGGGGCATGCTGGCGGGCGGCGGCATCACCGGCGCGTGGGCGGCGCTTCCCAGGATCTGCCGCGGGTCCTCGTCAGGCAACCGGGAGTCGGTCCCCTGCCCGGAATCGTCAGGCAGCGTGTCGGCCATCGGGTCATCCACCGGCCCGGCCGGGGGTTCCGGCCTGGGGGCCGGGACAGCCGGGGCGTTGTCCAGCGAGGCCTGGGGCAGCGGCTGGCTGGTGTCGGCGCTCTCCACCGGGATGCGCACCACATATTCCAGACATCCGTCCCGGCGCCCGCAGGTGGTGGTGGCGGGAATCCCCTTCTGGGTCATCAGGTCCACCGCGTGCTGCAGGGTGTTGATGAACAGCCGCACGTCCCGCACCATGGGGGTGGTCTTGCGGCAGGGCGACGGCGTGCCCGGCGCGGCGGTGAGCATGGTTTCCACCAGCTTGTCGGTTTCCCGCACGCTCAGCCCGTCCCGGGCAATCTTTTCCAGCGCGGCGGTGCGGCGGCCCTCCGGCAGGCGAAGCACCGCCCGGGCATGGCGCTCGGTCAGGTGGTGGGAGGTACAGATCTGCTGCTGGGCGGCGGTCAGGCTGAGCAGCCGCAGCTTGTTGGCCAGGGCGGGCTGGCTGAGCCCCAGACGGCGGGCGGCCTCGGCCTGGGTGCAGCCCCACAGCCGGATCACGTCCCGGATGCCCCGGGCGGTGTCGAAGGGGTCCAGCTGGCTGCGCTGGATGTTCTCCAAAAGTCCCAGCGCGGCGCTCTCGCTGTCGGTCCAGTCGGCCAGAATCGCGGGTACCTTTTCCAGCTTGGCCAGTTTGCAGGCCCGCAGCCGGCGCTCCCCGGCAATCAGCTGGTATTTGCGCAGCCCCACCCGCCGCACGCTGATGGGCTGCAGCAGGCCGTTTTGCAGAATGCTCACCGCCAAAGCGGCGATCTCGGTCTCGTCAAAGGCGGTGCGGGCCTGCCAGGGGGACGGCTCGATGGCGTCCACCGGCAGCATCAGCACCTTGCCGGGTTTCTGTTTTTCGATCATGGGCGTACCTCCCTTTCCGGGGACGGACAAAAAATCCGCCCGCACCGGTTGTGCCAGAACACAAAACGCGGCGCGGGCGGCATAGTGACAAAAGGGAAAAACCGGGCGGGCCGGAGGTTCCGGGCTGCCTGTGCTGCGTGTTTCTACACAAAAAAGCATACCACAGCCAAAGAACCGCCGCCAGAAAAATCGTTCGCCGCAGTTCGGGACAAACTGCGGCGAATCGATGCCCTTACAGGGGCTTTTTTGCAATTTTTCCGCCGTTTCTGGGATAAGCGGGCGGAGTCTGCGATATTTTCTTCACCAGCACCAGGCAGCGGGCGCTGCCGTCGGGCAGGGTGAACTGCCGGGTCTCGACGGCCTTGCCGCCCAGCTTTTTCAGGGCGTTGCCGGAGGCGGCCAGTTCCTCGGGGGCGTCGGGGCCTTTCATCGCCACAAAGACGCCGCCCACCTTGACCAGCGGCAGACAGTATTCGCACAGCACCGGCAGGGCGGCCACCGCCCGGGCGCTGGCCACGTCGAACTGTTCCCGCCAGACTTTGCGGGCGGCCTCCTCGGCCCGCTCCTTGGCAAACTCGATGCCGGTCAGACCCAGCTCACCGCAGAGGTATTTGAGAAACTCCACCCGCTTGCCGGTGGGTTCCATCAGGGTCAGTTCCAGCTCCGGCTTGAAGATCTTGGCCACCACGCCGGGAAACCCTGCGCCGGTGCCCACGTCCACCATCCGGCCGGATACCTCCGGCTGGGCGGCGAACAGCAGGCTGTCGGCAAAGTGGCGGTCCTCGATGCCCTCGGGGGTGGTGATGGCGGTCAGGTTGACCTTCTGGTTGTAGTCCACCAGAATCCGGGCGTACCGGTCCAGCAGGTCAAGCTGACTGCCGGAAAGTTGGATGTTCCACGTGGAACATTTTTCAGCAAGACGGGTTTTGTCAATCATTGGGTACCTCCGGTGGCACTCTTTCGGAATCGAAAGAGTGGCAAAGATTTTTGGCGGCGTCAGGCCGCCCTCCTTCTTTTCTTTTTGGGAAACCAAAAAGAAACAAAAAGTTTTTTCGGGTTGCTGCTATTTGGTTTGTCCGGCAGCTTGCCGGGGAGTTATTCTTTTTTGTGGGCAGTTTCTCTATCTCCGGCAGACTGCCGGGGAGTTATTCTTCTTTCGTCGCCGAAAGAAGAACCAAGAAAGGCGCCACCCTTTCGAACGGGTGGACGACGACTTGGGGGCCTTACCCCCAAGTCCCCCGCCACCGATAAACGGCAGGCTATCCCACCACCACCTGCTCCCGGCCTTACCTTGCAGGCCGGGTGAAACGTTGCTGCTGCCTGCGGCAAGGTAATACGTTTTCTTTACCGATACTTGCCCGATCAAGTTTCTTTTGCCGCAGCGGTAAGGCGTATACCCCCCGGCCCGCAGGGTGGGCCGGGTAGAAGGTGTTGGGGTGACATGAGCAAGTTTCCCGCAGTGCGGGGTCCAGGGGGCCCTGCTCCCTGGTCGGCGTCCACCGCGTCGAAACGGTGGCACCTTTCTTGCTTACTTCTTTCGGTGACGAAAGAAGTAAGGCCCCACGGCGGCCCGCCGTAAAAAATCCAGCCTTAACGGTAGCGACTTTTTCGGTTCCTTTTTGGTCACTCAAAAGGAAACATAGACAACGATCGGATGCCGTTCATCCAATTTGCCGGTGGCACCTTTCTTGCTTACTTCTTTCAGTGATGAAAGAAGTAAGCCCCCTGGCAGGATGCCGTAAAAAGTCCCACCCCAACGGTGGCACTTTTTACGCTGTTTTCTTGGTTCTTCTTTCTGCGAAAGAAGAATCAGGAATCCTTTCGGTTGGCTTTCAGCAAAGCCAGCGAAAGCTGGGAAACATCGCTGGGCGACACGCCGGGAATCCGCCCCGCCTGTGCCAGGGTCCGGGGCCGGATGCGGGCCAGCTTTTCCCGGGCTTCCAGCGTCAGGGTGGTCAGCGGCGCATAGTCAAAATCGGCCGGGATCGCCACATTCTCGTGGCGCTGGATCTCCCGGATCACCCGCTGTTCCCGGGCAATGTAGCCGGCGTAGCGGATCTCGGTCTCAATGCGCAGCGCCATGGTGGGGGTGACGCCCTCGCCCCAGCCGATCACCCGGGCGATGCTCTCGTACCGGATGCCGGGCCGGCGCAGCAGCTCCTCGGCAGTGCCGCCGGTCTCGCCCACCACGGCCCCCTCCCCTGCTGCCTGCCGCAGGTCGGCCAGCTTCACCCTGGTGCGGGCCAGCCGGTCCAGTTCCGCTTGCTTGATGTCCCGGTCCCGGCAGAACTGCGCCCAGCGGACGTCGTCCACCAGGCCGTATTCCCGGCCAATGGGGGTCAGCCGCTCGTCGGCGTTGTCCTGGCGCAGACTCAGCCGGTATTCGCTGCGGCTGGTCATCATCCGGTAGGGGTCCATGACCCCCTTGGTCACCAGGTCATCCACCAGCGTGCCCAGGTAACTGGTGTGCCGGGCCAGTACCAGCTCGGATTTGCCCAGCGCATGGCGGGCGGCGTTCAGCCCCGCCAGCAGCCCCTGGGCGGCGGCCTCCTCGTAGCCGGAGGTGCCGTTGAACTGCCCGGCGCCATAGACGCCCGCCACCACCTTGCTTTCCAGCGTGGGATACAGACTGGTGGGGTCAACGCAGTCATACTCGATGGCGTAGGCGGGACGCATGATCTCCAGATGCTCAAAGCCCACGATGGTGTGGTACATGGCGTTCTGCACCGCCTCCGGCAGACTGGAGGACAACCCCTGCAGATACATCTCCTCGGTGTCCTCGCCGCAGGGCTCCACGAACACCGGGTGGCGCTGCTTGTCCTTGAAGCGGACCACCTTATCCTCAATGGAAGGGCAGTAGCGGGGTCCTACCCCCTGGATCTCGCCGCCGTAGAGGGGCGACCGGTCCAGATTGTCGAGAATCACCTTGTGGGTCTCGGGATTGGTGTAGGCGATGTAGCAGTCCACCTTGTTGTGCATCGGGGTGCGGGTGAGAAAGCTGAAGGGCTGCAGACTCTCGTCCGGGTCGCCGGGCTGGCGTTCCAGCTTGGAGAAGTCGATGCTGCGGCGATGCACCCGGGCGGGGGTTCCGGTCTTGAACCGGCGCAGCGGAAACCCCTTTGCCACCAGATCCTCGGTCAGGCGGGTGGCGGCGTGCTGGCCGTCGGGGCCGCCGGCATAGTGGGCCTCGCCCACAAAGATGCGGCCGCCCAGGGTGGTGCCGGTGGCAATGACCACACACTTGCAGGCATAGTAACCGTTCAGGTTGGTGTAGACGCCGGTGACGTGGCCGTCCCGGACTTCCAGACCCACGATCTCGGCCTGGTGAATGTCCAGGTTGGGGGTCAGCTCCAGCGCATGCTTCATGTAGATATGGTAGCGCTTGCGGTCGGTCTGCACCCGCAGACTGTGCACCGCGGGACCCTTGCCCCGGTTGAGCATCCGGCTTTGCAGAAAGGTGGCGTCGGCGGCAATGCCCATCAGGCCGCCCAGGGCGTCGATCTCCCGCACCAGATGGCCCTTGGCGGTGCCGCCGATGGAGGGGTTGCAGGGCATGTTGCCGATAAAGTCCAGCGTCAGTGTAAAGACGGCGGTCTTTGCGCCCAGCGTTGCCGCCGCATGGGCGGCTTCGATGCCGGCATGGCCGGCACCGATTACAATTACGTCGTAGCTGCCAAGATGGTCGATCAAAACGATTCGTCCTTTCAATACTGTACGAAACAAAAGTGTCTGTTGAGATATTCTTCTTTCGCGGAAAGAAGAAACAAGAAAGTTTGGTTTAGCTGATGGTTTCTATTGTTCCGGCTGCCAGCCGGGAGCTTGCCGGCCCGAGCGACAGCGGGGCTGTTCCTCTGTTTTACATCGCCGAAAAGGCGATGAGGAAAGAAGGCACACGCTTTCGGCGGAAGATGTCCGGCAGCTTGCCGGGAGGTTATTCTTCTTCTTTCGTCGCCGAAAGAAGAACCAAGAAAGGCGCCACCCTTTCGAACGGGTGGACGACGACTTGGGGGCCTTACCCCCAAGACCCCCGCCATCGATAGACGGCAGGCCATCCCACTCCCGTCTGCTCCCGGCCTTACCTTGCAGGCCGGGTGAAACGTTCGACAGCAACTGCGGTAAAGCTGTACCTTTTCTTTGCAGGTGTTGGCCCGATCAAGTTCCTTTTGCCGCAGCGGTAAGGCATATACCCCCGGCCCGCAGGGTGGGCCGGGTAGAAGCCGGTGGGGGTAACACCCGGTAAGTGTTCCGCAGTGCGGGGTCCAGGGGGCTTAGCTCCCTGGTCGGCGTCCACCGCGTCGAAACGGTGGCACCTTTCTTGCTTACTTCTTTCGGTGACGAAAGAAGTAAGACCCTGCGGCAGCTGCCGCTAAAAAAATCAAGCGAGATACTTCAAAAAGATTTTTCACTTCCTTTTTGGCTCCCAAAAAGGAAGAAGAAACCGGCCGGCAGCCGGCAAAACAGAACCGCAAACTCCGGAACCCCAAGGTTCAGGAGCCTTCCGGCAGAATGCCGGAAGTATCCACCACATGCTTCCGGGGGTTCGCCGGGTCATAATACACCGGCAACGTCTGCCGGTCTTTCAGATACGGCGCCGGGTCAAACCAGAAACTCTCGCTGTCAAACAGCCAGGACTTGCCGGTCACCGGGTCCATCCAGCTGCACCGGATGACAAAGGGATGCCGTCCGTTCATGGTTACCCGCCCGTCCTGGCCGATGTATTCCACCCGGGCATTCACCCGGGTTCCTGACTCCAGCAGCCGGGCAATCACCCGGTCCCGGTGCAGCGGTTTCCAGATCATGACAAGCCCCATGATGCCTGTCACAATCCCCACCGCGGCAAAGACAACCGCGAAAAACCACAGTGGCTCCCTGGCCAGCAGCATGGCTGCCGCAGCCGCGCAGAACACCACACCGACCATCAGAAACAATCCGCCCAGAAAGGTCTGCACCCGCTTCATTGCAATCCCCTGCCTTTACTTGCCCACGCAGAAGGTGGAAAATACCTCGTCGATCACCGCCTCGGTGGCGTCCTCGCCGGTCAGGTCAGCCAATGCCCGCAGCGCATCCTCGATGCAGACGCCTGCGGCATCCAGGCCAAAGCCCGCATCCACCGCGGCGATGGCCTCGCCCACCGCATCCCGGGCGGCGGTGGCGGCCGCCAGCTGCCGCTGGTTGATCAGCCCCGCCGCGTTGGGGTCCAGCTTTGCCGTGCCCAGAAGCGCTGCCACCGCCCGGGTCAGCGGTGCCAGACTGTCGGCGTCCCGGGCACACAGCCGGATCACGTTGCGGAAATAGGGGGTCAAAAGACTCTCGTCAAACTGGCTGCCGTCGGCCGCCAGGTCCTGCTTGTTGAAGATGGCCAGCGCCGGGCGGCCCTCGCACCGGCGGGCAATCTCGATGTCGGCGTCGGTCACCGGGGCGCCGGCGTCAAACACCGCCAGCACCAGCCCGGCCTCCTCCAGCTTTTTCCAGCTGCGGCGGATGCCCTCCGCCTCAATGGCGTCGGCCTCCTCCTCGCCCCGGACCCCGGCCGTGTCAAACAGGTTCAGCCGGATCTCCCCCAGCTGCACCGCCTGCTCCACCACGTCCCGGGTGGTGCCCGCCACCGGCGTCACAATCGCCCGGTCAAAACCGGCCAGCAGATTCAACAGCGTGCTCTTGCCCACGTTGGGCCGGCCCAGCAGCACGCAGTCCACCCCGTGGCGGAGGACCGCCCCGGCGTTGTAGCTGTCCACCCAGCCGTCCAGCAGGGTTTTCTGCTGCTGTAAAGTCTCCTTCAGCTCGGCGGGGGCCAGCTCGGGCACGTCCTCCTCCGGGTAATCAATCCAGGCGGTCAGATGCGCTGCCAGCGATTGCAGGGTTTTGCGAATGCCCTCCGCCTCCCGGGCCAGACGCCCGTCCAGCGCCCGCTTGGCCAGCGCTGCTCCCTGCCGGCTTCCCGCCGAGATGATCTCCATCACCGCCTCGGCCTGGGTCAGACTCATGCGCCCGTTTTCCAGCGCGCGGCGGGTGAACTCTCCCGGCGCCGCCGGCACCGCGCCTGCGGCAATCAGCGCCTGCTGCAATCCGTCCGCCATGGCGCTGCCGCCATGCACCGACAGCTCGATCACATCCTCGCCGGTGTAGCTGTGGGGGGCGCGGTAAAACAGCGCCACTGTCTCGTCCATCTCCTGGCCGTCCAGCAGATAATGCCCGAACAGCGCGGTGTATCCCCGGGCGTTCAGAACCGATTTCCCTTTGTGGATGGGCACAAACACCTTTGCCCCGATGGCGTAGGCGTCCGGCCCCGACAGGCGCACCACGGCAATGCCGCCTTCGCCCGGCGGCGTCGCCAGCGCGCAGATGGTGCTGCGTAACCTCATGGCAGATGACCTCTCCCCTCTTGTCAGATTTCCCTGTATGCAAAATCCGCCGCCGGCAAGGCGACGCCCTCCCGTCAGCGGATGGCCAGCCAGACCCCCAAAGCGATCTGACAGGCCAGAATCAGCGGCATGCCCAGCACAAAATACCAGTGCCGGGTCTTGTGGTGAAACAGATACATCCCTGCCCAGCTGCCCGCGGCGCCGCCCAGCAGCGCCGTCAGAAACAGCATACGCTCCGGCACACGCCAGCGTCCGCGGCGGGCGCGGGACTTGTCCGCCGCCATCAGGACAAGCCCCGCCAGGTTGACAACAGCCAGCCAGACAGAGAGCAGAATACAGATGACAGATTCCATGGCAATCCCCGGCGCGGTTACATGGTGCAGAGGAAGGAAAGATCCGGGCTGGTCCAGATGGTCATGTCCTTGGCGCCGGAATAGGTGGCAGTGACGGCACCCAGCGGCTGGAGTACTTCGGTGATTTCCGCCACCGTGTGCTTTTCGCCGGGGCGATTGGTGTCGTCCATCAGAATCACAAAGGACGGGGCAAGACAGTCGGGCAGCAGGCCCAGAAGATCCACCCGGGCAAACTGCTTCATGTCGCCGCCCAGCGGCGCGTCGATTAGAATCAGGTCAAAGGTTTTGCCCTTCAGCTGCTGGAAGTTCGCATAGCTGCGCACCGCCGGCGCATCCCGGTAAGGCTGGAAGGTCAGGTCCATCTGCAAAATATGGGTGTTGTCCCCCAGGGGATTGCGGCGCTCGTAAAACGCAATCCAGTTGGGATCGTTTTCCACCACCAGATGGGACACGTCCTTTTGCTGCTGGGCATACTGGGTGGTCATGTGGGTGGACTGTCCCAGGCCAAGTTCCAGAATGCTGGAAGGCCGCACCTGGTCCAGGGTCCGGTAGAGCACATACAGCGCCTGATAGCCCAGCGCCCACCGTCCCGGCGAGAAGGTCTGGTCCTTCAGCCAGCTGCTGCCGGTGATGGTGTTGTTGAACACCTCTGCCCAGACCCCCTCGCTTGCCATACGCTGGCAAAGCCGGCCGGATTTTTCCATCCGTTCCAGGGTCCGGCCGGTCTGCTCCTGCATACGGCGGATCAGGGTGTTGGATTCTTTCAGCGCCCGGTTCAGGGCGGTGATCTGTTTCAGGCTTTCCTGCTGGGCTTTCTGCAGGGTCTGGATCTCGGTGTTCAGTCGTTCGGTCTCTGCGCTCAGGCGGCCGCCCGTGACGGGAAGGCGTCTGGCCAGGGCCTGTTTCAGTCGATGCAACATGTTACAATTCCTCATGGGAAGGCGGGAGACGCCCCGCCGTTCCGGTTTCAAGGGTTTGACGCCATTGGAACAGCGCCTGTGCCGGAACCGTCCGGCAAAGCAGCTGCCCTTGAATGGCAGTATATCATAAAAAGCGGAAAATACCAGCAATCCGCCGACATTTTCCGCTTTGGGTCCGGCAGGTTTTCCCCGCAGGCGGAAATTGTCATTCCGCAGCGGCTTTCTGCCGGTTTTGCTGTTTCCAGCGGCGGACCATGCCGCCAAAGACGATGGCAAACATTGTGCAGGTGGTGATGACGGCCAGCGCGTCGGCCACCGGCTCAGCGGTGAAGACGGCGTTGTCCTGGGCGATGGGCAAAACCCGCGGCAGCACAAAGATCAACGGCACCAGCAGGATGATCTTGCGCAAAACGGCCAAAAACAGACTGACCCCCGCCTTGCCCAGCGCCACAAAGGTCTGCTGGCAGGCGATCTGTGCGCCGAACATCAGGCTGGTGGCCATGTAGATGCGCAGCGCCGCACAGGTGTAGACGCCCAGGCTTCCCTCCGGCGGGGTGAAGATGCCCACCACCAGCGCCGGGGCAAACTCGCAGATGGCCCACAGCGAGGTGGAATAGATCAGGCAGACGATCAGCAGAAACCGGTAGGTCTTGATGACCCGGTCCATCTTGCCGGCGCCGAAATTGAAGCTGGTGATGGGCTGTGCGCCCTGGGCCATGCCCTGCAAAGGCAGCATGGAAAACTGCATCACGCTGGACAGCACCGTCATGGCACCCACCGCGATGTCGCCGCCGTAGATCTGCAGCTGGGTGTTGAAACAGACCGAGATGACGCTCTCGGTCAGCTGCATCACAAAGGGGGAAAGCCCCAGTGCGATGCTGGGCCACAAAACCGAAGCCACCGGGCGGAGGTTTTCCTTTTTCAGACGCAGATAGCTGCGCTTGGAGCAGAGGAACCAGATGGTGAAGGCGGTGGAAACCGCCTGGGACAGGATGGTGGCCAGGGCAGCGCCCTCCACCCCCATGTCCAGCAAAAACATGAACACCGGGTCAAGAATGATGTTGAGCACCGCGCCGATGACGACGGTGAGCATACCGGTGATGGTGTAGCCCTGGGCGTTGATGAAGGCATTGAGTCCCAGCGACGCCTGCACAAAGATGGTGCCGATCAGGTAGATGCGGAAATACTCCCAGGAATAGCCGATGGTGTCCGGCGAGGCGCCGAACAGTCCCAGCAGCTGGTAGCCGAACAGGTAGAAGAACCCGGTCAGCAGAATGCCCACCACCACCAGGGCGGTGGCGCAGTTGCCCAGGATCTTTTCGGCGGTCTGCTTGTCGCCGCGTCCGAGAAAGATGGAGGCCCGGGGCGCGCCGCCCATCGACACCAGCGCCGCAAAGGCGGAGATGGCGGTGATCAGCGGAAAGCAGACCCCCACGCCGGTCAGGGCAACGTCGCCGATGCCCTCCAGGTGGCCGATGTACATCCGGTCCACCATGTTGTACAACACGTTGATGATCTGTGCCATAATGGAGGGCACAGCCAGCCGGAAAAGCAGCCGCCCGATGCCGACGCTGCCCAGATCATTGCTGGCCTTGCTGCCCAGCCTGCTGTGATGTTCACTATGCTGCATGAAATTGGTATCCTCCCTGGGTGACAAAGGCGCCGCAGCCGCGGCGCCCGGATGAATCAGGATTCCCGGCCGTCCGCCTCAGTGCCTGCGGGCGTCCCGGTCGGCCTCGGTTTCCTGGGCAATATAGATGGGCCGGTGCTTAACCTCCAGATAGGTCTTGGACAGGTACTCCCCCACAATGCCCAGACAGAACAGCTGCACGCCGCTGCACAAAAGCAGGATGCAGATCATGCTGGGCCAGCCGGAGGTGGGGTCACCGAACAGCAGCGCCCGCACCGCCACAAACACAATGCCGCAGAAGGCCGCAATGCAGAAGATCACGCCCACCAGCGCGGCAAACACCAGCGGCGCGGTGGAAAAGCCCACAATCCCCTCGATGGAATAGCGGAACAGACTCCAGAAATTCCACTTGGTCTTGCCGGCCACCCGCTCGATGTTTTCGTAGTCGAACCACTTGGTGCGGAAGCCCACCCAGCTGAAAATCCCCTTGGAAAACCGGTTGTACTCGGACAGGGTCAGCACCGCGTCGGTCATGCGGCGGCTCATCAGCCGGAAATCCCGGGCGCCGTCCACGATCTCGGTGTCGCCCATCCGGTTGATGATCTGGTAAAACTTGTGGGCAAACCAGCTGCGCACCGGCGGCTCCCCCTTGCGGGTGGTGCGGCGGGTGGCGGCGCAGTCCCAGTCCCCGGTCAAAAGCGCGTCCAGCATTTTGGGCAAAAGCGCCGGCGGGTCCTGCAGGTCGGCGTCCAGCGTGGCCACATAGTCCCCTTTCGCCGCCTTCAGCCCGGCGTAGATGCCCGCCTCCTTGCCGAAGTTGCGGCTGAAACTCACATACCGCACCCGGGGGTCGGCGTCATGCAGTTGCCGGGCCACCTTCAGGGTGCCGTCCCGGGACCCGTCGTCCACAAAAATAAACTCAAAGTCGGCGCCGTGGCTCTGCTTCATCTCGGCGGCCACACGGCTGGCTTCCCGGTAAAAAAGAGGCATCGATTCCTCCTCGTTGTAACAGGGAACCACAAGACTGATCAGCATACAAAACCTCACCATTCCGCCGGGGCCCCCCGGCTGTCGGTCAGAGAAACTGCGCCGCTGCATCGCAGAAAAACCGGCGCAGAAAAAGTCTGTTTCCATACCGAATATTATAACGGTTTTTGCCATGGGTGGCAAGGGCGGCAGGGTCAGCTCCGCAGCAGCGCATCCGCTACCCACAGCGCCCCGAAAATCACCGGCTGGTGCAGCATGTAGATCAGCAGCGTCCGGCTTCCCACCGCACACAGCGGGCGCAGCGGGGCGGGGGCAGTTCCGGCATGGGCCCTGGCAGCCCTGCCGAAACACCGCCAGGCGAAATACCCCACCCAGAAGAGAAACAGCCAGGGAAAAATCGGGAAATAATCCGCCGAGGAAAACCGGGTCAGATCCGGCAGTCCCAGCCAGAACAGGTTTGCCCGGTACAGCGCGGCGGGCAGCCGGACAAGGTGCAGCCCCTCAAAGCCCAGATACCCGTAGGGCAGCTGGTTGGTCAGCAAAAACAGCACCGCGCTGCCCACCAGCCCCACCCCGGCGGGAACTTTTTCCAGCCCCCGGTGTAACAGCCAGGTCAGCAGCACCGCGCAGGCGTTCAGGTGCAGTACCCCGAACAGGATCAGCTCGGAGGGCATCGCCACCGCCGTCACCACCGTCAGCACAATGGCGCAGCCGGCCACAATCAGGCCGTTTTTCCAGGGCCGCCGCGCCATCGAGATACTGAACCCCGAAAGCAGGATAAAACTCCAGCAGATATACTGCTGCCACACATGGCAGCCGAGGGCAAAGATATTGTACCACCCGCTGGGATGGCCGAACACATACACCCAGTCATACATGCCGTGGTAGACCAGCATGTTCAAAAGCGCCAGTCCCCGCAGCGCATCCGCCTGCCAGATGCGGGGCTTTTTCTCTGTCATATTCCGGATCATCCTTCCTGTTTTGCTGCCTTTATGATACCACCCCGCAACGGCAAAGTCGAGGGCGGACCCCGGCGCCGGAATTTCCCCCGATGCGGTTGCAATACTGTGCAAAATCGGATACAATTCTGGTAGATATAGGCTTTTGAAACCAAGGGGGAGGGTGGACATCATGCAGGATATCCGCGTGCTGGGCCTGGATCTGGACGGCACAGTATTTGACAGCGAAAAACGGATCTCGCCGCGGACGATGGCGGCCATGCAGGCGGCCATCGCCAGGGGGGTTGTGGTGCTGCCCGCCACCGGGCGTCCGGTGTCCGGTGTGCCGAAGGAATTTCTGCATCTGGAAGGGGTCCGCTACGCGCTGACTTCCAACGGCGCCACCGTCACCGAGCTGGCCACCGGCCGCCGTGTGGTGGAGCTGACCTTTGACGCCGACACCGCCGGACAGGTCTATGACATTGTGCGCCGCTTCAACAGCGCACTGAGCATCTTCATTGACGGCAACAGCTACACCTCCGCCGACAACATGGACAAGATGGTGGAGTTTTCGCCGCCGGCGCTGCGGCCCTATCTGCGGGACAGCCGGATTCCGGTGCAGGACATGCACGCCTTTTTGCGCCAGCACGCCCACGGCATCGAAAAGTTCAGCATCCTCTACCCCGACTATCCCACCCGGGACGCGGCGCGGGCGGCGGTGCTGGCCGCCTGCGATGTGGAGGCAACCTCCAGCCTGGGGGCCAACCTGGAACTCAACGCCCCCGGCGTCAACAAGGGCCGGGCGCTGGTCGCCCTGGCCGAGACGCTGGGCTACCGGCGGGAAAACGTCATGGCCTGCGGCGACTCGGACAACGACCTGGCCATGATCCGCATGGCGGGGCTGGGTGTGGCCATGGGCAACGCCGAGCCGGAGATCCTGGCCGCCGCCGCTGCCGTGACCGACGACAACGACCATGACGGCGTGGCAAAAGCCATTGAACGCTATATCCTGGGCACCCTCGTGGAGGAACCGCCGGTTCCCTCCCCTGCCCGATGACCAATCCCACGAAAGAAAAAGGAGAACAAAAACCTATGGCATGGACGAATGTTCTGGTAGGCCAGTCGGGCGGACCGACGGCCGTCATCAATTCCAGCCTGGCCGGTGTCTACGAGTCGGCCAAGGCCTACGGCGCGCCCCACGTCTACGGCATGCAGTACGGCATCGAGGGCCTGCTGCAGGGCCGGATCATCGACCTGGACGAGCAGTTCGCCGACAAAATGCAGATCGAGCTGCTCAAGCGCACGCCGTCCAGCTTTCTGGGCAGCTGCCGCTACAAGCTGCCGGAGGCCGGGGTGGACGACCGTCCCTTCCGCAAGCTGTTCGAACTGTTTGAACAGTACCAGATCGGCGCGGTCTTTTACATCGGCGGCAACGACAGCATGGACACCATCGCCAAGCTGTCGGCCTACGGTGCCACCGTCAACAGCCCGGTGCGGTTCATCGGCGTGCCCAAGACCATCGACAACGACCTGACCCTCACCGACCACACCCCCGGCTACGGCAGCGCCGCCAAGTATGTGGCCACCATTTTGAAGGAAGTCATCTGCGACTCCAGCGTCTACAACATCCGCAGCGTCACGGTGGCCGAGATCATGGGCCGCAACGCCGGCTGGCTGACCGCTGCCGCCGCGCTGTCCAAGGGCGCCGACTGCGACGGCCCCGACCTGATCCTGCTGCCCGAGCACAGCTTTGACGAGGCCGCCTTCCTCAGCAAGGTGTCCGAGCTGGAACGCACCCGCCACAATGTGATCATTGCCGTGTCGGAGGGCGTGCGCAACGCCGACGGCGTGTTCCTCTGCGATCTGGTCTCCACCGCCGGCCAGCTGGACGCCTTCGGCCACAAGGCGATTCTCTCCGGCACCAGCCGGTACCTGGCCGAGCTGATCCGGGTGCGCCTGGGCTGCAAGACCCGCGCCATCGAGTTCTCCACCCTGCAGCGGTGCGCCAGCCACCTGGCCAGCCGCACCGACATCACCGAGGCCTACCAGGTGGGCGGCGCCGCGGTGGAGGCCGCCTTCAACGGCGAGACCGGCCGCATGGCAGCCATCCGCCGCCTGTCCGACCAGCCCTACCGCATCGCCACCGAGACGGTGGACGTGATGGCGGTGGCCAACCAGGAAAAGCGGGTTCCGCTGGACTGGATCACCCCCGACGGCATGCATGTCACCGAGGATTTCGAGCGGTATGCCCGCCCCCTGATCCAGGCGGAACTGACCCCCATTTATATCAACGGCGTGCCCCAGCATATCCACCTGAAGGAATGCCCGGCGGGCTGCTGACAGCATCGGTTTGTTTTGCACAGACGGGCGGCACTCCCCTTTTTTGGCGGAGTGCCGCCCGTTTTGTCGTCGCAATGGACAAGCCCGCCCGACAATTTTTGGCAAAACTGCGCGCAGCTTCAATGGTATAATAGACATATATTCAATCAAATGTATTATTTTTGCGCGCCGGCACCCCGCCGCGCAGGAGGGAGTTTACTTATGCCAAAATCCGCACAGACTGTCATCCGGGAAGGCGCCACCTATACCATTGCTGCCGCCAATGGACGTGTGCTGGAGGTGGCGGATTTCAACACCGAAAACGGCGCCCAGGTGCGCCTTTGGAGCTATGAGGGCCAGCCCTGGCAGCAGTGGGTGTTTGAGGAGGCCGCCGACGGCGAGTACCGCATCCGCAACCGGTTTACCGGCAAGGTGCTGGACCTGGCCATGGGCGGCGTCATCAACGGCACCTGGGTGCACCAGTGGCAGAAAACCACCGGCAGCAGCCAGCGCTGGCTGGTGCTGCCCGCCTCGGGCGGCAAGGTCAAGCTGAAAAACGTGCTGGCCGGCAAGGTGCTGGACCTGGCCGGCATGCGGATGGATAACGGCGCCCAGGCCCAGATCTGGCAGGACGTTTCCGGCGAAAACCAGCTGTGGCGCCTGGACCCGGTGCCGGACAAGCTGCTGCAGCGGGACACCCCCGCCCCGGCGCCCCGCCCTGCCGCGCCCAGATCCACCCGCACCCAGACCGGCAGCAAGGGTACCGCCAAAAAGTCCGGCGGCAAGGGCGCCCGCCGCGGCAAAGCCTGAGCAAGTTTTCCACCGCCCCGCCCCCAACCGCCGGGAAATGCCGGGGCATCCGGGGGAACCGCCCCAAAATCCCCCCAATTTCCCCAAAACCCGGGAAAATCCGGAAAGTTTTCAACAAAAAGCCGCTTCGCTGTGGAAAACGAAGCGGCTTTTTTCGGTGTATTTCAGGACCCGGTCAGTAATAATTCATGGGGATCACCCCGTCGGCGCCGATCAGCACCAGATCCTCCAGCCGGACCTTGCCAAAGATGGTGGCGGGCGATGCGTTGTTCAGGACAATCAACTCGCCGTTTTCAGTGACGGCGCAGGGATACCAGTCGGCGCTTTCCAGGCAGGGGGTGCAGGGCTGCAGCGTCCCGGATTCCGGATTCAGCAGCAGGTCGGAACCGGCGCGGTCGCCGGACACCGCCAGCAGATCCTTGGAATAGGCGCCGTTCTCCCCGGCCAGCGAGCTCAGCGGGCAAATCTCCCCGATGCTGTAGACCGCCGGATCGGAGACGTCCTCCAGCGAGAAGGTCATCTCGGTCAGGGTGCCGTTGCGCAGGTTGAGGACAAAGGCCAGGTCGTTCTGGATGCTGGAAACGTAGTTGTCCGACGAATACTGGACTGCGTTCACACTGAACAGCCATTCGTCGGCGGTGTAGCGTTTGCCCAGATTCAGCTGGTTGCCGGACAGGTAGGACACCAGCCGCCGGGCCCCGGTGGCCGGGTCCAGCAGTACGACGCGCAGGTTGCCGTCCTGCCGCAGCAGCTGGTACAGAAATCCCCAGTACTGGCTGTATTTCTGGCCGATGCGGTCCGCCCGGGGGGAGGTATTCTGCACCAGCACCAGGCAACCGCCAAAGCAGCCCACCACCTGGTCGTCAGCGCTGAGCAGCGCCGGGGTGGCGGTGACCTCGCCGGTCTGCAGGTCCACTGCCAGAATGTGGGCCGGCTCACAGCCCACCAGATTTTCGTTCTGGTAGCCGATCAGATACAGCTTGCCGTTTCCGGCGCCCAGCGGGTCCAGCATGCCCTGGCCGGACACGGTGGCCAGCTGCCGGTGCTGGCTGCCGTCCAGAGCAAACACCTGGGCCTCGGTATTGTCGGCGGTCAGGACAATCACATAGCATTGGTTCCCCTCCGCAAAGGGATACACCGCCGTGCCGCCGTCGGATTGGCAGACCCAGGCGGCGCAGCCCTCCCCTTGGTGGGTGCAGCCCTCCTTGGTGCAGACGGGCGCTGTGTCCATGGAGGCATAGTCCAGCCGGTACAAAAAGATCTCGCCGGTGAAATCGTCTCGAAAAGGAAACAAAAGCGACGAACCTTCGTTGAAAAAAGCGTCGGATATCTGTACCATCTGTCCGGTGTACAGCTGGTCGTCGGAAATAGTGGCATCGCTGTCCTCACCCGGCAGCGTGGCGGCCTGCATCTGTTCCTCGGTGCAGGGCACCAGATCCAGCGACAGCGCATAGCTGCCGGTGGTCTCGTCCAAGGCGGTGACGCAGGTGGCCAGCAGCCCGCCCCGGGCGCTGTACAGCCCACTGGTCGCCCACCGGGTACCGACGGGCACCGTCCAGTCCCCCAGAATGTCCAGGTCGTTTTGCTCCATCCAGGCCCGCAACAGCTGCTCCGGGTTGGGCGGGTCGACGGGAGTACTGACCAGCAATTGCAGCGATACCATCTTGCCGGTGCGGCTTTCCACCGTCATGCTCATCCGCTGGGCCTCCTGCATACGGTTGGGAAAATACCCGAAGGTCAGAAAGCCCATGGTGTCGCTGACGCCGTAAAAGTTGTAGGGGTCGGACACCGCCGCGTCAAGAATCTCCACCAGCCAGTTCTCGTCGATGGTGCCGGACTCCTGCAGCCCGGTCAGCACCGTCTCGCAGTGGGGCGCCAGCATGGAGGAATACTGCATCTGGGACAGGTCGTTTTCCTGCCCGCCCAGGTAGAGGGTGGTGTCGTTCTGGCCGCCCGCCTCATAGCTGGCAATGCTGGCGATCTCGGCCTCGCTGCGCTCCTTCAGCGCCCGCACCAGGTACAGGTCGTCCCCCTCCACCGTGCGGGACTGGTAGGGATTGCCGGCGGTCTCCGCCCGGGCAAAGCGCAGCTCGTCACTGACGGCAAACAGTGCCGCCGGGGCGCCCATGGTCAGCACCACCGCCGCGGCACACAGCATCACCAGAAAGACGCTGCGGTGCCTTGCAAAGACCCCGCCCAGTTTTTTCAGGGGGCCCGCCAGCGGCAGGGTGCGGGCCGCTTTGGCAGGTTTTCGGTTGTGTTTCATGCTGTCTCCTCCCCTGCTGCGGTGGGCTGCAGCAGCACCGTCACCACCGTGCCGCTGCCCAGCTTGCTGCGGATCTGCAGTTTGCTGCCGTGGGCCTCGGCAATCCGCTGGCACAGCGCCAGGCCCAGGCCGCTGCCGCCGCTTTTCCGCGCGCGGGATTTGTCCACCATGTAAAAGGGTTCCACCACCCGGGCAATGGCCTCGGCCGGGATGCCGCTGCCGGTGTCCGCCACCCCCACCAGCACCCCGCCGTCCGGCGCGCCGCCGCTGAGCACCCGCACCGTCTGGCCCGGCTTGCTGGCCTTGGCCGCGTTGGTCACCAGATTGCACAGCAGGTCACACAACAGGTCGCCGTCCCCCAGCACCCAGCGCTCGGTGTGGGGCAGCCGCAGCCGTACCCCGTACCGCCGGCAGGTGGGCAGCGTGCTGCGGCCCACCTCCTCCACCACCCGGGCCAGCGACACCGGTTTCAGTTCCAGCGGTTCCTCACTCAGCCGCATCAGCTGCAGCAGCTTCTGGCTCAGGCTTTCCAGCCGCTTTGCCTCGTGGAAGATGGCGCCCGACGCCTCCTTCTGTTCGTCCGGGTCAAACTGCATGCTGCGCAGCATGTCCGCATACCCGATGATGCTGGTCATGGGGGTTTTCAGCTCGTGGGTGAAGGCCCCCATAAAATCG
Organism: uncultured Subdoligranulum sp.; assembly: GCA_904390925.1. Lineage (GTDB taxonomy): Bacteria > Bacillota > Clostridia > Oscillospirales > Ruminococcaceae > Gemmiger. The sequence goes on along the minus strand of CAJFMB010000026.1, from coordinate 13,175 downwards.
TCCCGCTGCTGCACCGACAGTTCCAGCGCTTCCACCTTGTCCTGCACCGCCGCCGCCATGTGGTCAAAGCTGCGGCTCAGCTGGGCCACCTCGTCCGAGCCGGGCAGCGCAGTGCGCCGGTCGTAGGCGCCGGCGGCGATCTCCCCGCTGGCCTTGTTCAAAAGCGCCAGCGGCCGGGTCATCCGGCGGGACAGCAGCACCGTCACCAGCGCCGCCCCCAGAAGCACCACGCACTCCATGCCCAGAAACCGCATCACGCTGCGGCCCCGCGCCTGGTACAGCGAGGTCACGTCAAAGGCGGACAGCAGCCGGGCATCCCCCAGCAGGTCGGTGCAGTAGACGGCGTAGACGGTGCCGCCCTCCCGGTAATAGAGCATCTGCCCGCTCTGGATGCCGGCCGCCGACATTCCCTCCGGCAGATCGCTGTAGGCCGCGCTGCCGCCGATGTGCCACACCCCCACCACGCAGCTTTCCGGCGCGGCGGCAGCCAGCTGCTCCCCCGCCTCGGTCAGCGCCTGGTCGGTGATGGCGTCCCCCTGGCTGTACAGCTGCAGCAGTTCCCCCTCCAGCGTATAGCAAAGCAGGCTGTGCTGGACCTCGTTCTGCATCGAGGTCTCAGCCAGCCTGTCGGAAAAATCGCCGTACAGCAGCATGCAGCCGCCCAGCGAAAGCGCGGCTGCCAGCACCAGCATCATGGCGCAGCTGAGTTTGGCGGCAAACTTCACGGGACATCTTCCTCTCGTTTCAGCCGGTATCCCACCTTGTATACGGTCTCGATGTGGTCCTGCCATCCCAGCTTTTTGCGCAGCCGCTGGATGTGCAGATCCAGCGTGCGGGTGTCGGCCATCTCGCCGCCCCACACCCGCTCATACAGCGTGTCGCGGTAGAGCGCCGCACCCCGGTTGCGCATCAGCTGTTCCAGAAGCCCGAATTCCAGCGGGGTCAGTTCCAGCTCCCGGCCGTTCTGGGTCACAATATGGCTGACGGTGTCCAGCTCCACGTCAAAGGCCTTCAGCACCCGGCCGCCCTTGCCGGTGCGGCGCAGCACCGTCTCCACCCGGGCCAGCAGTTCCTCAATCTCAAAGGGCTTGACCAGATAGTCGTCCGCCCCCAGGCGCAGCCCCTGGACCCGGTCTTTCAGGCTGCTTTTTGCGGTGATGAAAATCACCGGCGTGCCCATCGGCCGCAGATAATCCAGCAGCGCGTACCCGTCCAGCCCCGGCAGCATGATGTCCAGCAGCGCCAGATCATAGCCGTTGTTTTCAATGCAGTTGGCGGCGGTCAGGCCGTCGTTTGCGACCGTACAGTCGTACCCGGCGCGGGACAGGCTCATCTCGATCAGGCGCGAGATTGTGGTTTCGTCCTCAACGATCAGGATACGGTTCATGAACAGGGCACCTCCATCTTCCACAGTCCGCGGCAAAGCCGCAATTCCCAGTCTGATTTGTTCTGCAAACAGTATACCGCAAATTTGTATCCAACTTGTAAACCGGGTCAGCAGAAGTTTCCGGTGTGTTAGCTACATTATACCATGCGGAACGTACATCCGGACACTGTGTGTAAAAATTTACCGGAAATCCAAGTTTTTTTCCGGATGGCTGTAACATTTTGGATACATCCGTCGTTATAATAAGAGACAGGCAACTTTTACAGGTCAGCCGCACACAAACCAGGTGTCATGCGACGGAGGGTCTGTCAGAATACAGATAGCAACCGATACAGGAAATGAGGCGAATAGATTGGCAACGATTCTGATTGCAGAGGATACACCGGCCATCAACAAGCTGATGGCTGCGAACCTGAGCCTGGTGGGACACAGCTGTGACCAGGCATTTACCGGCGAACAGGCGCTGGCTCTGGCCGCGCACAAAACCTATGACCTGGCGCTGCTGGACGTGATGCTGCCCGGGGTGGACGGCTTTGCAGTCAAGAGCAAGCTGCCGCCGGACCAGCCGGTCTTGTTTGTTACGGTGCGGATGGCGCCGGACGACCGGCTGAAATCTCTTCCGCCGGAGGAGGTACTGGTCAAGCCCTTTGAGGTGCTGGACCTGCTGTCCCGGGTGGAAAAGCTGCTGCGGCGCAACAGCCGCAACACCACGGTGTTCGCGCTGGGGGATCTGGTGGTGGACCTGAATGCCCGGCAGGTACGCCGGGGCGGGCGGCAGATTCCCCTGACCCCGCAGGAGTTCGCCCTGCTGGAGGCGCTGGTGGTCAACCGCAACCTGGCCCTCAGCCGGGAAAAGCTGCTGGCCCTGGCCTGGGGCTATGACTATGAGGGGGAAACCCGCACCGTGGACGTGCACATCCAGCGCCTGCGCCGCAAGCTGGGCCTGGAAAAGGACATCCAGACGGTGTTCAAGGTGGGCTACCGGCTGAACACCCAGCCCTGACCGCCCACGCCCGACAAACCCGAAAACGCCCGTGCAGGGATTTTTCCCTGCACGGGCGTTTTGCGGTTTTTCAGGAATGTTATAAAAGGGGTTCCGGCTCAGAACTCCACCCCGCGGCGGGCGGGCACGCCGACGTCGTAGGGATGGCGCAGACAGCGCATCTCGGTCAGGTAGTCGGCGGCTTCCCGCAGCCAGGGGGCCGGGTCCCGGCCGGTCAGGCAGATTTCCCGCCCGGCGGGCCGGTCCAGCACCGCCCGGCGCAGCAGTGCTTCCTCCACCATGCCCAGCGAGAGGGCGGCGCAGGCCTCGTCCAGCACCAGCAGGTCGCAGGGGGTGTCCAGCGCCCGGCGGAGCAGGTCGTTCTGCTCCTGGCGGGCGGCGGCCTTCTCCGCCTCGTTCATCTGAAAGACAAACTTCATCCCCGGCCGGCCGGAATACACCACCGCCCCCAGCCGGCGCAGCGGGTCCAGCTCGCTGCTCTGCCCGTCCTTGAGAAACTGCACCACCGTCACCCGCAGCCCGGCCCCCAGCGCCCGCAGCGCCAGCCCCATGGCTGCGGTGGTCTTGCCCTTGCCGTCGCCGCAGTACAGGTGTACAAGGCCCTTCATCGCGCCACCTCCCGGTCTGCATAGCAGACGGTGCCCAGCCAGCGCAGTTTGTGCTCGCTGGTCCAGGGGGCGGCGTCCAGCATGTGGCCGCAGCCGTTGCCGGTGTGCCACTGCTCGTAGGGGCGGTGGGGCAGCGCAAAGTGTTCCATCACCGACATCTGGGTGCCGCCGTGGGCCACGATCACCACCTGGTCCAGCCCCCGGCGCAAAGCGTCCTCCATCACCCGGGAAAAGGCCCGGCAGCTGCGGGCGCAGAAATCCGCCTTGCGCTCACCGTCGGGGTGGTCGGAATGGGCATTCTCCTCCACCCAGGCCAGATAGTCGGGGTCGTTTTCCATCTTCACATAGACCCTGCCCTCGTAGCTGCCGAAGTTCATCTCCTTCAGGTCCTCCACCGGCAGCTGTTCCACCCCGGGAAACAGAATCCCGGCGGTCTGGCGGGCCCGCTGCAGCGGCGACACATAGACCAGCGCCGGGGTGAAGTCCGCCCGGTGCAGCGCTGCCCGGCCCTTTGCCGACAGCGGAATGTCCTGCTGTCCCTGATAGCGTTTTTGTGTGTTGTAGTCGGTTTCGCCGTGGCGAATCAGATACACGGTCATAGTTCTCCCCCGTTTGCAGATGGACGGCGGCAGAGCAGTTCCAGCCGCCGCAGATAGATGTCCCGGACCCCGGCATCCCGGGCCAGGCCCCGGTTTTTGCAGATCACCGAAAGCCCCGCCGCCCGCAGCTGTCCGGCCCAGATGTCGGGCCCCGGGCCGGAGATTTCCCGGCGGGTGTGGGTGCCGGCGGTCAGCAGCAGCGGCTGCAGCACCACCTGCCGCCAGCCGCCGGTTTGCAGCGCCGCCAGTGCCGGGGCAAACCCCGGCTCGCCCCGCAGCACCCCCAGCAGAACCCGCCCGCCGCCGGCGGTTTGCAGGTCCCGGGCCAGTGCCCGGTAACACTGCCCGGCGGGTCCGTCGGCGCCATGCCCCGCCAGCAGCAGCGCATTTCCGGCCGGGCAGCGGGTCACCAGCAGCCGGGCCAGCTCCGCCCGGGCAGCCGGGTCGGCCAGCAGCGGCTGTGCCATCTTCAGCGCGGCAAACCGGGGCGCGGCGGCGGCCGCATCCGCCTGGAGTGCCGCAAAGTCGCTGCCCGGCACCAGATGGGTGGGCAGCACCAGCAGCTCGGTGACGCCCCGGGCGGCCAGCTCCGCCATCGCTTCGGCGGGGGAAGGTACGGCCTGCCCGGCCTGTGCCAGCCTCCGGCGCACCGCCGGGCTGGACACCGCCCGCAGCACCGGCAGCTGCGGCACCGACGCGGCCAGCACATCCTCCAGCGCCGCCAGGTCGGCCTGCCCTGCCGGGTCGGCGCTGCCGTAGCTGACCAGCAGCAAAGCCCTGTGCATCCAGCCTCTCCCCTTTCTTCCTGTCCATTTATACTACGGTTTTGCCGCCGCTGCAAGAGAAAAGCAGCATCCGCTTTTGCATTCGCGGATGCTGCTTTGTTGTGATTTCGGTTCAGATGGGCAAAAACTGCAGCAGGATGCCGCAGACAGCGCCCACCGCCCACAGAAAGCCGGTCAGAAACAGGTTCTGCTTGAAGCTGGGGTTGACCTTCCACAGCACTGCCATGCCCACGCCGGCGGCGGCGCAGAGTCCGCCGAACAGGCTGCCGAAGCTGATGACCCCTTCCAGGTACAGCTGGGTCAGCAGCACGCTGGAGATGCAGTTGGGCACCAGCCCGAACAGCGCCGCCACCATGGGCTGAAAGACGCCCAGGTCGGCAAACAGGCCGGCCACCGTCTGTTCGCCCAGCAGCTCAAACACCAGCGTGATGACAAAGCTGAAGGCGACAATAAAGACGAAAATTTCCAGCGTGTGGCGCAGTGCTGACAGCCAGATGCCGCTGGATTCCTCGTGTTCCTCGTGGCAGTCCACCTCGTCGGCGTGGCCCGCATAGCCGCCGTACAGCGACTTGGGCAGAAACCGGCGCAGCGGCACATCCAGCACAAAGCCGGCCACAATGGCAATGACCACCTTGAGCCCCAGCACCACCAGCAAAGCGGTCCAGGCGCCGGGGGCGGCGGCCAGCAGCGGCACCGCCTCGTCGGAGGTGGCCAGAAAGACGGCCAGCACGGTGCCGGGGGTGATGACCCGGCTGGCGTACAGGTTGGAGGCCACGGCCGAGAACCCGCACTGGGGCACGCAGCCCAGCAGGGCGCCGGGCACAAAGCCCCAGCGTCCGCCGCCGGCCAGTGCCTGCTCGATCTTCTGGCCGTGGTGGCGTTCCAGCCACTCGATCAGAAGGTAGGCCAGGTAGAGAAACGGCAGCATCGGCAGGCTGTCCTCCAGCGAGTGCACCACCGAGTGAATCAGAATTTCCATAAACACCCTCTTGTTGGATTGGAATCAAAACAGAAAAATCACGGTTGCCGGGCCTTGTCCTGCTTTTCCAGCTCCCGCATCTGGCGGACCGCCCGCTGGACCAGCTTGCGGGGAATCCGCACGCGGAACCGCTCCATGCTGCGGTAGGAGAAGGGCAGCTCATCGCCGAAGGCCTTCATCCCGATGAAATATTGCAGGTAGGGGCTTTCCCGGATCAGTTCCACCGTCTGACGGTCGGTGGCGCCGTAGACCTCCCGCACGATCAGACTGCCCAGCGCCACCCGGGCGGGAATGGCAATCTTGCCCCCGCGGGCAAACAGGGCGCTGTATTCCGCCTCAAAGCTTTCCCAGTCGATGATGGCGGCCAGCCGGACCCACCGGTTGTCGGCCGCCAGCTCGCCGTGGTAGGGCGGCAGAAAGTCATAGACGCTCAGTTGGCTGTCTGCGGCGCGGTACATGGTCTTTGCCCCCTTGTGGTTTATCTTGCGCAGCCTGCGGGCTGCAAAATCAGTATCTTCTTGTCATGGGGAAAATCAGTGCCAGCACGGCCCAGGCCAGCTGGTACAGCACCACCGCCACGGTGGGCAGCGACGCAATGCCGCCGGCCAGCGACATGATCACCGCCATCACGCAGCTGATCAGCACCGACGCGGTCAGCACCACACCGGCACGGTATTCGCCCTCGGCGGCGCCGGCGGCGGCCTCCAGGCCGCCCACAAAGCTGGCAAAGCTGCCCAGATGCAGCATGTTGCCCTCGCTTTCCGGCAGCCAGGCGGTGGCCGGGGCCAGAGCCTGGCGCTCCTCGTCGCTGAGCACCTTCACCGAGCCGGACGGCAGCCCGTAGACTGCCTCGATCAGGTGAACGTCACAGTTGAAGTCGTCACAGTCCACGATCATCGACATGCCGGCCTGGCGCAGACCCTCCAGCACCGCGGCGGTGTCGGGGTCGCGCTGGTAGCTCACCAGGAACATGGCCATCAGGTTGCCGGAGGCCGCCAGGTAGATGACCCGGCGCTGGTTGACCGAATGGCGCTGTTCAAATTCCAGGCTGGGGATCTTGATGTCGTAATCCTGCATCAGGGCGCGGTTGCCCACCAGCACCCGGGTGCCGCCGATCCAGCCCACATAGCCCTTGCGGTAGAAGGTTTTCAGCTCGTCCACCTTGGACAGCAGCTTGCGGTTGTCGCCGATCATGCCCAGAAAGACATCCCGCAGGGTGGGGCTGCCCTCGGCCAGGATGGAGGCGGCATAGGTGATGGCCTGGTCGATCCGCTCCTTGCCCACCGGCCGGATGCCGGCCAGCGCCACACAGCCTGTGGGGAACAGATCCCGGGCGGTGATCTGGATCACATTGATGCGGCCCAGCTGGCGGATGTCCTTCCAGCCGGGGATGACCGCGCCCACCCGGGCTGCACTGCGCTGCATCTTCTGGGCAGGCAGGGCCGAGATCAGGGTGCCGGCCAGCGGGGCGCCCAGGCACCAGACGGCGGCCAGGGCGGTAAAGGCCATGCCGGCGTCCTGCCGGTAGGCCAGGGTGAACAGGAAGCTCAGCAGGCCGCAGACCCCCAGAATCCAGCTGAACTGCTGCTGGTTCTTGTCGGAGGTACGGTGGGCGGCGCTGCCGGCCAGGAAGTTTTTCAGCAGCACGGTGGGGCGGCTGACCAACAGGCTGGGCTTGGGTTCGCCCAAACCGCGGGTGACGGTGCGCACCACGCCCGCATCCCGCAGGCGGTAGGCCACCGCGTGGTCCACCCCGGCGCTGACCAGGTCAAAGTTGGCGCGGGTGGTGGTGGCGTCCAGCTGTTTGCCCAGGGCGTTGCCGCAGAGCACCAGCGCAGCGGGCCCTGCCAGCAGGCAGAGGTCGGACGGCCGGTACCAGCCCGGCTGGGCCAGAAAGACCAGCAGCTGTACCAGGGCGCCCACCCCGGCCAGGGCGGACATGCTGTCCGCCGTGGGGGCGCGGGCCAGACCCAGCAGGCCAAAGGCCATGGTCTGCCAGTTGACGCCCAGCACCACCAGCAACAGAATCAGCATGACGGTCAGCATCGGTGCAGCGGAGGCGCCGGCGGCGGCCAGGGCAGCCGCGCTCTCCCCGGTGGCAACGCCGGGGGCCAGCATGCCGGGCATCGGCAGGCCGGAAGCCGTCGCCGCAATGCCCAGGTACAGCAGTACCAGCGCGGCCGCGGCGGAAACAATCACCGCCACCGTCCGGTAAAGCACCTGCTTGTCCAGCTCCTGCCGGACGCGGGGCGCGTCGTCGGTGGTCTCGTAGTCCAGCTTGTGGTGGCCCTGCTGCTGGGCAAAGGGGCCTTCCGGTTCCGGCTCCCGCTCATCCAGCGGCGTGCCGGCCAGCCGGGTGCCGTGCTTTTTGCGGCGGTGGGGCCGCTCCGGCTCCTCCCCGTCCTCCGGCTCGGCATGGGTCAGCCGCTGGGCAGCCTCGGCATAGCGGCCGGTCTGGCTGTCCTCGGTGTCGGGAATGGTGTTCAGCGTCTGGGCAATGCCCCGCACAAACTGTTCGGTGTCGGGGCGCTGCTCCACCTGATTGTCCAGAAAATCCAGCGCAAAGTCGCTGGTGGATTCCGCCGGCTGGGGCTGCTGTCCCAGCTGGACCTGGCCGGTGTGCACCTCCTGGTCCGCCCCGGCGTCCAGCCGCACCTGCCCGGTGATGGTGCCGGTGGTGTCCCCGGCGGGGGCGGCGGGCTTCTGCGGCGGCATCGAGGCCACAAAGTCGTGGGTGTCCTCCTGCTCGGCGTCCCGGTCCATTGTCACGGTAAACCCGGTGGTCAGCGTGTCGGACTTGGTCATCACCGGCTCGCCCACCGGTTCACTGGTGGGGAAGGTGTCCTGCTCCGGCTGTTCGGGCATCTCGTGGGGTTTGCGCCGGGGGGTGAACTCCACCGTATCCCGCTTTTTGCGGGGCGGCTGGGTTTCCGGCGCGGCCTCGGGCTGTTCCGCCCGGGGCTGGGGCGCCGCCGTCCGGGGCGCGGGTGTCTGGGCGTCTGCCTGCCGCGGTTCGGCGGCCTGGCGCAGGTCCCGGGCACTGGTGTGGGTAAGCCCCAGCGAGGACAGGGTATCGGTCAGCGACCCGTGTACCCGGTGTACCCCGGCGTACTTGGACCGGTAGACAAACTTTTCCGGTTCCGGGGCGGCAGGCTGGGGCGCCTCGGTGCGGGGTGCCTGCCGGGCCGGTGCCGGCTCGGCGTCCGGCTGCTCGGGGGTCAGGTCATCGACGGGATAGGACCCGGTGCCGGACTCCGTCCCCGCGTAGGTGTCCCCTGCGTAGGTGTCGGAGTAGGTCTGTTCCTGGGCACGGCGGCCGAACAGACCCAGAAATCCCTTCCGCCTGGGGCGGGGCGCCGGTGCGGCCTCCTCCTCGGGGGCCTGTTCCGGTTCCTCCTGGGGTTCCTCCCGGGCGGGCTGGGGCGCGGTGTCGTCCCGGCGTCCCAGAAGCGACACATTGATGGGCACAAACTCGTCGGTCACCTCGCCGGCGTCGCCGCCCCGGCCGAACAGCCCCCGCTTGCGGGACTTCTTCTTGTCGGCGGGCAGCTTGCCGTCCTTGCCCGGCACCACCGCGATGCTCTCCTCAAAAAAGCGCTGGAACTGGTTCTTGCGCTGGGACAGCTGGGTGTTGTCCACCCCGTCGTCGGTGCCCATCTGGCGCAGGAAATTCTTGATGATGCCGGTGCGGGTGGTGTCCACCGTGCCGGTGCGGCCGGGCTTTTGGGCCTCGGCGGCGGGCTGCTGTTCCGGCTGGGCCGCAGGCTGCGGCCGGGCTTCCGGCTGCGGCTGGGGCCTGGACTGGCTGGACTGGGGCTGCGGCGCCGTGCGCCGAGTCTGGGCAGGCGTCTGGGCGGCAGCCCGGGCCGGGGCGGAAGCGGCTGTCCGGCCGGAGGCAGGGATATGGGCGGCATCGGCGGCCGCCTGGTTCTGGAAAATCGGCAGATCTGCCAGCAGGTCGTTGATGGCCTGCGTGGAAAAACGGGATTCCGGGTCCTTCAGGTCGCCGCTGACCTCCACCGCGGGCATGTCCGCGTCCGAGATGGGGCCAAGCGTCGCGGTAAAGGTATCCTCCGGCGCCGTGCTGCGGGGAATGGTGCGCAGGATGTCATCCACATTGCTGTCGGTGATGCCGTCCCGGATTCCCTTGGCCTCCTGTTCCCGATTCAGTTCCTGCAGAATGCGCTCCACCGAATCGTTGGTACGCTTGCTTGGCATGGTCGTTCTCTCTCCCTTTTCTGCATGGATTGCAATGGGCGGCTGCGGGGATGCCGCGCCGCCGCTGGCGGGCGTTACCGGGCGGTGCCCCGGCGGCGCATGATGTCATACATCAGGATGCCCGCCGCCACCGACACGTTGTAGCTGTCCACGCCGGTGTTGCGGGCGGCCATATCCAGGCTGACCACACCGTCGCACAGCTTTTTCACCAGGGCGCCGGGGCCTCTGCCCTCGCTGCCCATCACCAGCGCCACCGCCCCGGACAGATCCGTCCGGTCCAGCGGGGCGCCGCCCATGTCGGCACAATAGACAAAGATGTTCTGCTCTTTCAGTTCCCGCACCGCCTGGGCCAGGTTTGCCACCCGGGCCACCGGAATGCGGGCCGCCGCGCCGGCACTGGCCTTCATCACGGTGCCGGTCACCCCCACGCCGCCCCGGCGGGGGATCACCACGCCGTGGGCGCCGCACAACAGCGCCGAGCGCAGGATCGCGCCCAGGTTGTGGGGGTCCTCGATGCCGTCGCACAACACCAGGAAAGGCGGCTCGTTCTTTTCCCGGGCGGCGGCCAGCAGGTCCTCCAGCGACGCATACTCGATCTCGGCGCCGCGGGCGGCCACACCCTGGTGCTCTGCCCCGCCGCAGATCTTCTGCAGCTTGTTGGCCGGCACCTTCTTGACCACGGCCCCGGCCTGCTTGGCCAGCGCCGTGTAGTACCCGGCCGCCGCGCCCGGCAGGCTGTCCGCCAGATAGACGGTGTCCACCGGCCGGCCGGACTTGAGCAGTTCGGTCACCGGGTTCTTGCCCCAGACCAGGGTGTCGGGTGTCTGTTCGGTGTGGGGGTCCTGCGGGCGGGACTCCCGCTGCGGTTTGCGGTGATATTCCATGCTGTTCCTCCGTCTGCCCCTGTGCTGTGACTCGGCAGACAGGGATACAAAAATACACAGTACAGTATAGCATACTTTGTCATTTTGTGCCATAGAAAACCGGGGCGGCTTCGGTGGAAAATGTGGGCATTGTGACGGTTGCTGACAGACGCTGTCACGTCATTTATACGGAACGTAGAGCAGGTTTCCCCCTTTCCACATGTTGAAAACCCTGTTGAAAGGGTGGAAAACCCGCCACACAAGCCGGTTTTCACGGGGTGGAAAGCCAGTTCTCAACCTGGTTTTCCACAAGCTGTTGAAAACTTTTCCATATAACAGTTCGGATAAAGCCGGATGTCAACTGGGAAAAGCGCCGATTTTTGCCCTGGATTTTCCAGCCCCGCCGTCAGAATTGCCCAAGGTTTGCCAGGGGTTGACAGGTTGTTTCCCGGCGCCGGGGCGTGGTATACTGGGCGGTGGAAAACGGTGGAAAGTTTTTATCAGGGAAAGTTTCGGCTGCATTTTTGTGCAGCATACGGGGGTGGACAGCATGCTTTCACAGCAGCCGTGGCACAGCCTGGGCGACGCCCGGGGGCTGGACCTGGATGCCACGCTCACCAGTGGGCAGTGCTTCCGCTGGCAGCGGCAAAACGGGACCTGGCAGGGGGTGTCCGGGGGGCATGCGGTGCAGGTCAAACTGGAAGACGGCCGGCTGCTGGCCGACTGCCCCGCCGACCAGGACGACTGGTGGCGGCGCTATTTTGCGCTGGACATGGACTATGCCGCGCTGCACGCCCGCTTTGCCAGAAGCCGGCGGCTGGCCGCCTGCGTGGCTGCCGCGCCGGGGCTGCGGGTGCTGCGCCAGCCCTTTTTCGAGGTGCTGTGCAGCTTTCTCATCAGCCAGAACAACAACATCCCCCGGATCAGGGGCATCATCGGGCGGCTGTGCGACCTCTGCGGCGAGGCGCTGCCCGACGGGCAGCGGGCCTTCCCCACCCCGCAGGCGCTGGCGGCCCAGACGCCGGACACGATGGCGGTGCTGCGGGCCGGCTGGCGGGCGGACTACCTGCTGGCGGCGGCCAGGGCGGTGGCGGAAGGCAAACTCCGCCCCGAGCATCTTGCCGCCCTGCCGCTGGACCAGGCCCGGGACCAGCTGATGACGCTGCGGGGCGTGGGGCCGAAGGTGGCGGACTGCGTGCTGCTGTACGGGCTGGGCTTCTGGGATGCCTGGCCGTCGGATGTGTGGATGAAGCGGGCAATGCCTGCGCTGTTTCCCAAAGGCATGCCCAGAGCGGCGGCCGGGTACCGGGGCATTGCCCAGCAGTATATTTTCGAGTATGCCCGGCGCAGCCTGCCCCGGGGTACCGACAAAAAAGGGCAAAAAAAGCCCGCTGCCGGGCCAAAAAAGACGGCGGTTTCCGGCGGCTGACCGCTGCTTTTGTCCGGGAAAAATAACGGGGGTTCCGGTTTTTTTGCAGAAGATTCTCCCGGCTGTTGCTTTTTTGACAATCCCGGGATATAATAAAGCCAGATAAGCGCGGCAGCGCGCTTTTCATCTGTTAGGCGAAGCCGGGCGCGGAGGACGGTTCCGACTGTATGGGGTAGCTGTGCGGTCGGGGCCGGATGTTCCATGCTACGGCAAAATTGCAGGGAGGTTTTATCTATGCTGGTAAATGCAACCAATATGCTGCGCAAGGCACGCGACGGCCATTACGGCGTCGGTCAGTTCAACATCAACAACCTGGAGTGGACCAAGTCCATCCTGCTGCAGGCGCAGGCCATGCAGAGCCCGGTGATCCTGGGTGTCTCTGAGGGCGCCGGCAAGTACATGACCGGTTTCAAGACGGTCGCCGCCATGGTCAAGGCCATGGACGAGAGCCTGGGCATCACGGTGCCTGTGGCGCTGCATCTGGACCACGGCACCTACGAGGGCGCCAAGGCCTGCATCGAGGCCGGCTTCACCTCCATCATGTTCGATGGTTCCCACTACCCCATCGACGAGAACGTTGCCAAGACCAAGGAGCTGGTGGCTTACGCCCATGACAAGGGCCTGTCCATCGAGGCTGAGGTCGGTTCCATCGGCGGCGTCGAGGACGGCGTCGTGGGCGCCGGCGAGATCGCCGATCCCGAGGAGTGCGCCCGCATCACTGCCCTGGGCGTTGATTTCCTGGCTGCCGGCATCGGCAACATCCACGGCATCTACCCCGCCAACTGGAAGGGCCTGGACTTCGAGGCTCTGGACCGCATCCACAAGGCCACCAACAACATTCCTCTGGTCCTGCACGGCGGCACCGGCATCCCCGACGAGATGGTCCAGAAGGCCATCAGCCTGGGCGTCTGCAAGATCAACGTCAACACCGACTGCCAGCTGGTCTTTGCTGAGGCCACCCGTGCCTACATCGAGGCCGGCAAGGATCAGCAGGGCAAGGGCTATGACCCCCGCAAGCTGCTGAAGCCGGGCGCCGACGCCATCATGGAGAAGGTCCGCGAGAAGATCGAGCTGTTCGGCAGCGCCAACAAGGCCTGAGCTTTCCGTGGTCCTGAACTGAACCTCTGATATAACAATCAGCCCCCGGTGGAGTGATTCCACCGGGGGCTGATTTTTGCTGTTTGGGAAAACCCCAAACAGCAAAATGAACCGAACCAGTAAAAACGGACAATAGACAAAGTACCCCCTGATGTAGGAAAATGAAAGTACTACATCAGGGGGTATTACTATGGGTAAAAGAAATT
>CAJFMB010000025.1 GCA_904390925.1 uncultured Subdoligranulum sp. | reverse complement strand
GAGTAGCGCCGCTGACGCTGCGCCACTCCTGCTAAAACTGAATATTCCTGCCCAGGGGCTCTTTTTGTGCTGTCTGCACAATCTGGGGCGGTTCATTCCATCACGTGTCCGGGGTCTTTGTTTATTCTTCCAGGGTAGGATCGTTTTCCCCTGTGGAATCCAGAATCACTACCGATTCTTTGCGGACCTGTGTGCCGGCCAGGGGATACTGGGACACCACCCGCTCCCCATCCCCGTCGATGCGGGCAGACAGACCAAATTCAGCCAGCTTTTGCTTTGCCGCCGCGGTACGCCAGCCGGTGACATCCGGCACCTGGGCAAACAGCTTTTGTTGTTCCTCCTCGGTAAACTGGGGCTCGATGCCCAGATAGGGCAGGGATTTTTCCAGCACCTCGGCGCAGACTGGTGCCGACAGCGAGCCGCCGGAGGTGGTCCAGCTGTGTGGCTCATCCAGGCAGACCAGCACCGCCAGTTTTGGGTCGTCAATGGGCGCCACTGCCACAAAGCTGGCAATCCGGGCGGCGGAGTCCTCGCTGTCCAGCTTCTGGCTGGTGCCGGATTTGCCGCCCACCCGATAGCCCGCCACCGCGGCATTTTTGCCGGTGCCGTCGGTGACCACCCCTTCCATCAGCGTCCGCATGGTGGCGGAAGTTTCCTCCGACAACACCCGTCTGCGGACGGTGGGTTCCCGTTCCCACAAGGTCACTCCGTCGGCATCCACCGCCTTCTGCACCACATAGGGCTGCATCAGATTTCCACCGTTGACAATGGATGCCACCGCCGTCAGCATCTGCAGATAGCTGACCTTGCTGCTCTGTCCAAAGGAACAGCTGGCCAGCTCCACCGGGCCCATCCGGTCGGCGGTATAGTATTCGCTCTGCTTGATCTCGCCGGGCAGGTCGATACCGGTGGCCTCCCGCAGACCGAAAGCGGCGAAGTAATCGCAGAAGGCCTCCTTGCCCAAGCGGGCACCGATCTGAATAAAGCAGGGATTGCAGGAGACTGCCAGCCCCTGGGCAAAGGTTTCCAGCCCGTGGATATGCCCGTTGGCACACCGAAAACGGGTACCCGCCACATTGATGGACCCGGCACAGACAAACTGGCTGTCCGGCGTGCAGGCACCGGTGTCCAGTGCCGCGGCGGCGGTGATCAGCTTGAAGACACTGCCCGGCTCGTACAGGTCGCTGATGGCCTTGTTACGCCACTGTGCCTGCTGGGCCGCCTGCAGGGCTTCGCTGCGCTGCTCCCCCTCCAGCGCATTGACGGCGTTGCGGATTTCTTCATTGACAATCGTGCGGGGATCGTTGGGGTCATAGTCCGGCTTGACGGTCATGGCCAGAATGGCGCCAGTCTCCACATCCATCACAATTCCCACCCCGCGGGAGGCCACATTGTGTTCCTCCACCGCGGCGGAAAGCGCACTTTCCAGGTAGCGCTGGATGTTGGCGTCGATGGTCAATGTCAGGGTGGCACCGGGCACCGGTTCCACCAGCGTGCTGTAATTCTGAGGCATATCATAGCCCCAGGCATCCTTGGCGGTGAGCACCCGGCCGTTGGTGCCGGTCAGCAGCTCGTCATATTCCAGTTCCAACCCCCACAGCCCTGCATTGTCCACGTCGGTAAATCCCAAAAGCACCCCCATAAAGTCCCCCTCCGGGTAGATGCGTTTGGTGTCCTGCCGGATCTGGATTCCCTCGGCTCCGTGCTCGGCACACCAGCTGCGCACCGCGTCGGCGGTGGCTTTGTCCACCCGCCGTTTGAGCAGGCAGTCGTTGGAGGTACGGTTGGAGAAGGCTGCCAGTGTTTCTTCATAATCAATCTCCAGAATTTCGCTGAGCGCCTGGGCGGCAGGCTGGACCAGATCATCCGCCAGGTCCCGCGGCGATGCCCGGATGGTCCATCGTGTCTCGCTGGCGGCAAGCAGCGTGCCGTCGGCAGAGTAAATTTCTCCCCGCGGCGCCGGAATGACGGTATCCCGCAGCTGCTGGTCGGCCGCACGGGCAGCATATCCGTCCGGGTCCATCACCTGCAGGACAAACAGCCGCCAGAGCAGCGTTCCAAAACAGACCACCGCCATGGTCAGGCAAAAAATCCGGGTACGGCGGCGGATATGGCGGTCCTGCTCCGGTGTGATGTGCCGCGGTACGGCGGACGGCATAGAATGTGGTTTCATGGCAAATCTCCTCCCTGCTGGCATTGGTCCTCTGGCATGGATATGCGGCAGCAACCGGCAGGAATGCGGATTTTCGGCTTTTCCCCGCGGCCGGTCTGTGGTATAATGGCAGCAATATGCCGGACGTCACACGCCGTCCGGGAAGGGGGCAGCAGCATGGACCACATTGACCGCAGAATCATTGACATTTTGCAGGCGGATGCCCGGGCTCCGCTGAAGGAAATTGCCGAGCAGGTGTTTCTGTCCTCCCCGGCGGTATCCGCGCGGATTTCCCGGCTGGAACAGGCCGGGCTTTTGCGGGGATACCAGGCACAGGTGGATGCCCCGGCGCTGGGTTACGGTGTCAAGGCTTTCATCAATCTGGAGCTGGACCCCCAGCGCAAACCGGAGTTCTATCCTTATATTGAAAGCTGCCAAAACGTGGTGGAGTGCAACTGTGTGACCGGAGACTACAGTATGCTGATTGAGGTGCTGTTCCCCTCCACCCAGACGCTGGACCATTTCATCAACCGCCTGCAACAGTTCGGGCGTACCCGCACCCAGATTGTCTTTTCCACCTGTGTGGAACACCGTGGGGTTCCGGTGGCACTGCCGGAAGACAGTGAGGACTGATCGGGAGCTTTCCGCCGTTTTTTCCCGCACACTTCTACGCCATTACGCCATAATTGAAAAACAGGTTCCGCAAGGCGGGGCCTGTTTTTGTTTTTGCCCCATCTGACAGTTGATGGGGAATTCAACTTTCCTGTTGACAACCGTGTATATACCGTATATACTGTGTATACAAGATATGAACAGTTCAGATCTTTTCGGATACCGTCTGCCCTGCCAAAGCGCTGGGCACGGCAGTGGCATCCCATTATGAAGGAGGCAGCGCCATGGAGCTGTACATCTCCAACGCCGGGCAGGAACCGATCTACGCGCAGATCACGCGGCAGATCAAGGAACAGATTCTGTCCGGCACTTTACAGGAGGGTGACGCATTGCCCAGCATCCGGCTTCTGGCCAAGGAGCTGCGCATCAGTGTCATCACCACCAAACGTGCCTATGAGGACCTGGAGGCGGCAGGGTTCATTGTCACCGCTCCCGGCAAGGGCAGCTTTGTGGCGCCGCAGAATCCCCAGCTGCGCCGCGAAGAAATGCTCAAGCAGGTCGAGACGCATCTGCAGAATGCCGTCACAGCGGCAAAAACCGGCGGCGTGCGTTTTGACGAGGTCCTGGAAACCCTGAAGGTTTTATGGGAGGATTCGTTATGAATACCGAAACCTGCGGCGCCGTTTTGCGCGGCGTTGAGAAGCATTATCCCGGGTTTGACCTGGGCCCGGTGGACCTGGCTGTGCCTGCCGGCAGCATTGTGGGGCTGGTGGGCGAAAACGGTGCCGGCAAAACCACCCTGCTGAAACTGCTGACCGGCGTCAATCCCGCCGATGCCGGCGAGATCACACTGGAAGGCGGTTCCCCCGCCGATGCGGCCAGCCGCTGTGAGCTGGGTGTGGTCTTTGAGGACGCCTATTTTTCCGAATCCCTGACCGCAAAACAGATCGGCAAAAGCCTTGCCGGTATTTTTGGCCGGAGGTGGGACGGAAAGGAATATCAAAGGCTGCTGGCTCAGTTTGGGCTGGACAGTGCCAAACCGGTCAAGACATACAGCCGCGGCATGCGGATGAAGCTGAGCCTGGCCACTGCACTGGCCCATCATCCCCGGATGCTGGTGCTGGACGAGGCAACCAGCGGTCTGGACCCGGTGGTGCGCGGTGCCATCCTGGATTTGCTGCTGGACTTTATCCAGGACGAGACCCGCAGCATTCTGATCAGCAGCCACATCACCAGCGATCTGGAACAGGTGGCGGACTCCATCGCCTACCTGCATCACGGCAAGCTGCTGTTCCACGAGGACAAGGATGTGCTGCTGGCTGAGTACGGCATTCTGCGCTGCAGCCGGTCGCATCTGGACACCCTGCCGGCAGACTGCCGGATCAGCACCCGGCAGACCGAGTTCGGGTGTGAGACGCTGGTGAAGGACCGGGCCAAAGTGGCAAGACTGCTGCCCGGCGCGGTGCTGGACCCGGCCGGAATTGACGACATCATGCGGTTCTATTCAGGGAGGGATACCCAATGAAAGGCCTTTTGTACAAGGATCTGTGTACGCTGGTTTCCCGGTACCGGAAAAATTTTCTGTTGCTGTTTGTGGTGTATCTGGGCATGGCAATGCTGATGGAACTGCCTTTCATGCTCTATGCCCTGGTTTTTGTGTTGGGGTTGTATGTACAGAGCGCCGTCGGATTTGACGAGTTCAGTCACTGGGACATCTATGCCCACACCCTGCCGGTACAGCCTTCGGCCATTGTGGGCAGCAAGTATATTCTGGGCGGCTGCGCCATTCTGGCCGGCTGTCTGGTGAGCATGCTGGCAGGGGCATTTTCTCCGGGACTGATCAACGGTACCCTGTCCTTTGACGAACTGCTGATCGGTACGCTGACCGCCGCCGTGGTGGCAACCCTCTATTTTTCCCTGAGCCTCCCGCTGACCTATCGGCTCGGCAGCGACCGGGCCCGCACGGTGGTCATGATTGTGATTCTGATTCTGGTATTGATTCCGTTCCTGTTCACCTCCGGGATTGTGGAGGGCTGGATGCAGCCGGATGACTGGCAAAAACTTGAGACCACATTCCAGAATCTGGAACGCTTTTTCGGCTTCCGGGGCCCTGCCGTGGTGCCGGATTCTGTCACCGGGGCAGCTGTCACGATAGAAGCGGAATATGGGTCGGTCATTCAGTGGGCGGAAAACCCGCATTTCTGGTGGCTGATCGGCGGGCTGCTTCTGTTCAGCGTCCTGCTGTTTGCCGTCAGCTGGGTCATCAGCACCGCTATTTACCGGAAAAAGCAATACTGACAGGTTTGCCCGGCCGGGGACTTTGCTCCCCGGCTTTTGCTTTGCCCGGGCGCCCCTTGAATTTGTCCGCACTGCGTGGTAAAGTAAAGGGGCGGGCGGCTGCGCTGTCCGCTGTGTTTTTCTGCTTTCAGAACAGTGAGGTATCTGCATGAGTGAATTTGCCCAAAAACCGGCAGCCGGACAGCCGTTCTGGCGGTTTCTGGTCTCGTCGCTGACTTCCAGTGTGGTGGATCTGGCCGCTTTCCAGCTGCTGTGCATTCCATTGCAGGCATGGCTGGGCGATGCACTGTATATCCTGGCGGCCACCATTCTGGCCCGGGTGCTGTCATCGCTGGTCAATTATCTGCTCAACTATTTCCTGGTCTTCCACAGCCACGCCCATCACACCAGGTCGGCTTCGCTGTACACCACCATCACAGTGCTGAAAACCCTTTTGAGCGCAGTGCTGGTATCCGCCATTGTGGGACTGCTGCCCGAGGCGGTACCGGAACTGGCGGTCAAGATTCCTGTGGATGTGCTGCTGTTCTTTTTCAACTATCTGCTGCAGAAAAAATTTGTCTACTGATGTGAAACCGGCCGCCGGACGGCACGCCTACTGCACCGTACCGGCGGTCTTTTCAAGCCGCAAACATGGGAGGTTATATCATGAACGATCCGCGTTGGGCGTCCATTGACGCTTTTGCTGAATCCAACCGCGACAATATTCTGCGGGATATTTCCCGTCTGTGCGCCGTGCCCAGTGTGGAGGGCACACCTGAACCGGGTGCCCCCTTCGGCCCCGGTCCCCGGGATGCGCTGGCCAAGGCGCTGGAAATTGCCGGCGAGCTGGGCCTTGACACCCACAACGCCGACAGCTACATCGGCTGGGCCGAGACCGGCTCCATCGCCGAAGGCCAGAAGTTCCTGGCCACCATCACCCACACCGACGTGGTGCCCGAGGGCAATGGCTGGGATGCCGACCCCTACACCGTCCGCGTGCGGGACGGCTGGCTGCTGGGCCGCGGCGTGGCGGACGACAAGGGGCCCAGCATCCTCTGCCTGTATGCCCTGAAATACCTCAAGGACAGCGGCACCCCGCTGCGTTACCCCGTCCGCGCTCTGCTGGGCACCAACGAGGAGACCAACATGGGCGACGTGGCCTACTATGAAAAGCACTTCCCGATGCCGGCCTTCTGCTTCACTCCCGACGCCGAGTTCCCGGTCTGTAATGGCGAGAAGGGCGGCTTCAACGGTGAGATCGTCAGCCCGGTCTTTTCCGACGGCGTGATCGTGGACTTTGCCGGCGGTGTGGCCCACAATGCGGTGCCCGACCGTGCCCACTGTGTGGTGCGTGCGGCGGCATCCGCCTTCCGGTTGAAGGACGGCGTGACGCTGGAGGAAAACGGCGACGGCACCGTCACCCTGCGCGGCTGGGGCAAGAGCGGCCATGCAGCCATGCCACAGGGCACGGTCAATGCCATCGGCCTGCTGGTCAATTGCCTGCTGGACAGCGGGGTCTGCTCCCCTGCCGAGACCGCTTACCTGAAAGTGCTGCAGAAGCTGCATGCCTCCACCGACGGCAGCACACTGGGCATTGCCGCAGACGACGGCCTGTTTGATCCCCTGACCATCATCGGCGGTACCATCGAGCTGGCAGGTGGCGCCATCCACCAGAGCTTCGACTGCCGTTTCCCCACCAACACTGATGCGGAAAAGCTGACCGCCGCCATGACTGCCGTCTGCGGCGAGGCTGCCCATCTGGAAAAGATCAGCAGCCGGGTCCCCTTCTACATTCCCGCCGACAGCCCGGCCATCCAGACGCTGATCCACACCTACAATGAGGTCACCGGCGAGGACAAGAAGCCCTTCACCATGGGCGGCGGCACCTATGCCCGGCACTTCCCCTTTGCGGTCAGCTTTGGCCCCGAGCACACCGACCTGCCTCTGCCGGATTTTGCCGGCCCGATGCACGGTGCCAACGAGGGCGCTAACTTTGACAAGATGATCGAAGCGCTGAAGATTTACATTCTGGCACTGCTGCGGCTGCAGGATCTGGACCTGTAATCCACGGCAAGCCCCCAAACAAAATAAACGCGCCGGCGGGAAATTCTCCTGCCGGCGCGTTTTTGTGCAATCCTTGTTATTCGGCCTGTGCCTGATCGTCCGCGTCACCGTAGATCGAGACATAATCCTCTTCCTCGTTCTTGTTCAGCCAGGTCATGACCAGGTACGCCACGCCCGCAAGAGCAGCAAGAACGACCAACAGTTTGAGAAGCGTTTTCATGATTGTACCCTCCTGCCCGGTGAAACGGGCGATGTTAATAAATCGCCCTTAGTATACCACAGCAGCCGAAAAAGTACAATCATTCCGCCGGGATTTTGCCTGCGGGGCCTGTTGTCCTGTCAGCCCGGCCGGCGGGAAAAATCCATCCGGCCAGGTCAGCGAAAGATTGTGAAACGAAAAAACTGTGATATAATAAAGAATTAGCCCGGCGTCACCCCGGGTCAACTGCAACGTAAACCGGGGGCACCTGCCTCCAAGGATAGAAAGGGAGAAAACAACGTGAGGATCGGCATTCCCCGTGCGCTGTACTATTATCGTTACGGTGTACTTTGGAAGACCTTCTTTTCCGCACTGGGCTGTGAGGTGGTCGTCAGTCCCAAAACCGACCGGGCCATCCTGCAGCAGGGCACTCATTATGCCATTGACGAAAGCTGCCTGTCCGCCAAGATCTATCTGGGGCATGTGGCCTGGCTGATGGACAAGTGCGATTACATTTTTGTGCCCCGCATCGCCGACATGGGCCGCGACAAGGAATTCTGTCTGCGGTTCCGCGCCATGCCGGATGTGGTGTACAGCACCTTCCGGGAGGAGGGCGTCCGCCTGGTCACCTGCGACATTGCCCTGCGGGAAGGCAAAAGCGAGGCCAAGGCCTTTACCGAACTGGGCAAAAAGCTGGGCTTCAAAAAACAGCAGTGCTTCAATGCCTATCTGCTGGCCAAACAGGCGGAGCAGAAACAGGAAGCCGAAAATGCCCGCAAGCTGGACAATGCCCTGGCCCGTTCTGATCTGAAAGTTCTGATCTGCGGCCACGCCTACAACATTTACGACCGGTATGTGGGGCAGCCGGTGCTGGATGCCATCCACACCAACCATGCACTGGCCATTCCGGCCGACTGGGTGGACCGGGACGCCGCCTGGCAGGCCGGGTGCGACCTGACCGACACCATGCCCTGGATGGTCAACCGGGAGCTGGCCGGCGCCGCCGTGCTGCTGCACGACAAGGTGGATGGCATTGTGCTGCTGTCCAGCTTTTCCTGCGGGCCGGATTCCATGACTGATGAAATCCTGACCCGGCGGCTGAAAAACATTCCCATCCTGACCATGACGCTGGACGGGCAGGACGCCACCGCCGGCATGGAAACCCGGATTGAAAGCTTTATCGACATTCTGCATCTGAGAAAGGACGGGACGGTATGTCTGTGAGCCGCACGGTACAGGCGCCGCTGCCCAGCGACGCCAAGATCAGTTTTCCGCAGTTTGCCAGCTACGGCATTGCCATGGAACATCTGGTCCAGAATGGCCTGGGCCTGACCTACGTGATGCCGCCGCGCATGACCCGCCGCACACTGGAAATCGGCGCCCGGTATTCCCCCGATTCGGTCTGCGCCCCCTTCAAGCTGAATCTGGGCTGCTTTCTGGAATGCATCGAGCAGGGTGCCGACACACTGATCCAGACCGGCGGCACCTGCCGCCTGGGCTACTACGGTGAGCTGCATGAGCAGCTGTTGCGGGATCTGGGCAAGGACATCCGCTTTGTCAACTTTGCCGCCTGTGATTTCAGCAATCCCAAGACCTTTATTGACGAGTTCCGCCAGCTCAAGCCGGACCTGAACCTGAAGCACTTCACCGCAGTGGCGCTGCAGTCGGTGCGGATGGTCAACGCCATCGACCAGGTGGATGCCATGATCCGCCGCCGGATCGGGTTTGTCAGCGACCCCCGCTTGCTGGACAACATCCGGTCCAACTGGCTGGAACAGCTGCGGCAGGCAATCACCCTCAAGGAGATCGAGCGCCTGCGCAAGGCCACCCTGCGTGCCATCGAGGCGCAGAAGATCAACATGCCCAAGCATCCCATCCGGGTGGGTATTGTGGGCGAGTTCTACACCATCATGGACCCCTTCTCCAACCATGAGATTGAGCGGGAACTGGGCCGCATGGGCGTGATGGTGGACCGCTGGATGGACATTTCCAACTGTCTGTACCATCTGCGCACCCGCAAGATTCTGCCCCGCGTCAAGGACTACGCCCATTACAACATGGGCGCCACCGCCATGGCCACCATTGACATGGCGCTGCGGTACGCCAAATCCGGCTACGACGGCATCATCCATGTCAAGTCGGCCGGATGCACCCCTGAGATCGACGCGATTCCGGCCCTGCAGAATATCAGCGCCGACTACCACATTCCGATCCTGTTTCTGAGCTACGACACACAGACCAGTGACACCGGCCTGAATACCCGTCTGGAGGCCTTCTACGACATGATCGCAATGCGCAAACAGGCACACAAGTGAGAAGAAATGAGAGGGAAGGAAAGAATGGAAAAGGCATATCTTGGCGTCGATATCGGCTCCATCTCCACCAAGGGTGTGGTGCTCGACGCCGACAACAATATCCTGGCCAGCGACTACCTGTGGACCGAGGGTGACCCCATCGGCGCCACCAAGCGGCTGGCAAAATCTCTGGAAAAGCAGCTGGACAGCAGCAAATACCAGATCGTGGCGGCGGGCACCACCGGCAGCGCCCGCAAACTGGTGGGCACCATGCTGGGCGCCGTGGTGGTGAAAAACGAGATCACCGCCCATGCGGTGGGCACCACCACCCTGTACCCCGACGTGCGCACCATCTTTGAGATCGGCGGACAGGATTCCAAGATCATCCTGATCGAGAACGGCGTTGTGGTGGATTACGCCATGAACACGCTGTGCGCCGCCGGCACCGGCAGTTTTCTGTCCAGCCAGGCCCGGCGTCTTGGCGTGGAGGTGGAACAATTCGGCGAGATTGCCCTGCAGAGCAAGAACCCTGCCGCCATCGCCGCCCGCTGCACCGTCTTTGCCGAGAGTGACCTGGTCCACAAGGCACAGATCGGCTATTCCAAAACCGACATCATCGCCGGCCTCTGCCGCGCGGTGGTGGTCAACTACCTGAACAACGTGGGCAAGGGCAAAAAGATCGTCGGGCCCATTGTGTTCCAGGGCGGCGTCTCCAAAAATGCCGGCGTCCGCGCTGCATTTGAGAAGGAAACCGGCCTGCCGGTCATCGTCGACCCCAACGGCCATCTGATGGGCGCTTTTGGCGTGGCGATCCTTGCCCGCCGCAGCGGCCATGAAGCCCCCTTCAACCCGGATGTGGCGGACATGGAGTTTGTCACCCGGGCCAGCAACTGCGGCCAGTGCGCCAACAACTGCGAGCGTATCCTGGTGTACCGGGACGGCAAGCTGATCGATGCCTGGGGCAACCGCTGCGAGCGGGGCGCCATCCGGGTAAAGTAAATATATCCTGTTCCGTTTTCATACAAAATGCCCTGCCGTCTGCCAAAACGCAGACAGCAGGGCATTTTGCTTGGAAAGACCGAAAGTGTCACTGCCAGATGGCAGTCAGAACATGTTCTCCCGTCATGGTCACAACGGTATCGGCGGTGATGGTCTGGCCGCTGTAGGTCCAGCCGGCAAAGGTGGCCCCCTCCTTCTGCGGAGTGGGCAAACTGCCGTAGGGCTGGCCATAGGTCACGGTGATGGGATCAATCTCGGTTTTTCCATCCACCGTGCCGCCGTCCAGATCAAACCGCACCGGGAAGGAGGCCGGCTCCCAGACCGCATGCAGGGTGAAGTCCCCCTGCACCTCGAAGCCGTCAAAGTCCCAGAAATCCACATCCGGGTCGTCGACCGCCTTCCAGCCCACCAGCACGTAACCGGGACGGATGGGGGCTTCCGGTTCGGTGACATATTCTCCGTGCAGCACCTTCTGGGATTCCACCACCAGGTCATCCACGCCGGTGTCAAAGCTGACGGTAAAGCCGTTGTGGAAGGCGCCCCAGAGGGTCAGAACCAACGCGGCGACAATCATCAGACCGATGATGGCATCCAGAATCCGGATGGGAACATCCTTACTGCCATAGATTCCGCGGCCGAACCAGCGCTTGCGGATCATGGGGTTTTCCCCCTGGGCTGCTGCCTGGGCGGCAGAGTCCGCCTGGTCAGGAGCAGCCGGCGATTCGGCCGGGGTCATGGTTTCTTTTTTTTCGGTGTTTTCGCTCATAATTTTCCTTGCTTACTTCTTAACCAGGTACTTGCGCATATCGATGGAGCAGGCGATCAGGATGATCAGGCCCTTGATGATGTACTGGGTATTGCCGCTGATGGACAGCATGGTCAAAGCGGCAAAGATGATACGCAGGATAAAGACGCCCAGAACGATACCGCTGATCTTGCCGGTGCCGCCGACGAAGGAGACGCCGCCGATGACGCAGGCTGCAATGGCGTCAGATTCGTAGTTCAGACCGGTATTGGCGGTGTTGGAGGCGATACGGGCGGACTCGATAAAGCCCTCGATGCCGTACATACAGCCGGCCAGTGTGTGGACCATCATGGTGGTCATGAAGACGTTGACGCCGGAGACGTTGGCGGCTTCCGGGTTGGAACCGACGGCAAACATGTTCTTGCCGAAGGTGGTCTTGTTCCAGATGAACCACATGACCGCCACCAGAATGATGGCATACAGCACGTACCAGGGCACTGCAACGCTCTGACCATTACCGGTGGGGATGCGGAACATGGTGCCGGTGATGAAGTTGCGGTAGGTGTCACTCAGGCCGGAGAGGGGCTGGCCGTTGTTGCCGTTGAGCATGTAGAACTCCAGCAGCAGGCCGTAGACGATCAGCTGGGTGGCCAGCGTGACGATGAAAGGATGCAGGCTGAACTTGGCGACGAAGAAGCCGTTGACCAGACCAACGATGCCGCCCACCAGGATGACAGCCAGCAGCACCAGGGGAATGGGCATTTCCGGCAGGTTGTCAAACATCTTGTTGGCCCAGTCGGATGCCTGCAGCATGGCCGCCGAGATGGCAGCGGTCAGGCCGACGACACGGCCGGCAGAAAGGTCGGTGCCGGTCAGAACGATACAGCCGGCGATGCCCAGTGCCGTGGGCAGCGAGGAAGCTGCCAGGCTGATGATGTTGACCAGCGAGCTGGGCGCCAGGAAATTGGAGTTTTGTACAGCGGTAAAGATAACAAAGATGACAAGCAGAATGTAGATGGCGTTGTTGAGCAGCAGGTCGGCGACGGTGCTGCGTTTGTCCCTGGCATCCATCGACTTGAACTCTGCCATGTTCCGTTTCAAACTGGCGATTGCCTTCATGGATGGTTCCTCCCTGTTATACGTATTTCGCGGCAAGAGTCATGATCTCTTCCTGAGTGGTGGTGCGGGCGTCCACCTCGCCGGCCAGCCGTCCGCCGGACATGACCAGAATGCGGTCGCAGACACCCAGCAGCTCGGGCATTTCCGAGGAAACCATCAGGACGGTTTTTCCGCGGTTTGCCAGGTCGATGATCAGCTGGTAAATTTCATATTTGGCACCCACGTCGATGCCGCGGGTGGGCTCGTCCAGCAAAAGCACGTCAGGGTCGGTCAGCAGCCAGCGGCCCAGAATCACCTTCTGCTGGTTGCCGCCGGACAGGCTGCGGATCTTGGTTTCCTGGCTGGGCGTCTTGATCTGCATGCTGTCAATGGACCACTGGGTATCCTTTTTCATGCTGGCATTACTCAGCATGATTCCGCCGCGCAGATGCTTTTTCAGGCTGGAAATCACCGTGTTTTCCCGGATATTCAGAATACCGAAGATACCGGTGGCACGGCGCTCCTCGGTCAGAAGTGCAAAGCCATTGCGGATGCTCTCGCGGGAGCTGCGGTTGCGGCAGACCTTGCCATCAAGCTTGATGGTCCCGCTCTTGCGGGTGGCAACGCCGAAAATGTTTTCCAGCGTTTCGGTACGACCGGAGCCGTCCAGACCTGCCAGGCCGAGGATCTCGCCCCGCCGTGCCTGGAAGGAGACATCCTTCAGAAGCGAATATTTTGCGGTGAGGTGCTCCACTTCCAGATACACATCGCCGGGTTTGTTGGTTTTGGGCGGGAACTGATTGCCCAGTTCACGTCCGACCATCAGCTTGATGATGGTCGGCATATCCAGTTCACTGGCAGGACGTGTGGCAACCCAGGTGCCGTCGCGCATGACGGTGATGTCGTCACTGATGCGCAGAATCTCGGCCATCTTGTGGCTGATGTAGATGATGCCCACACCCCGGTCACGGAGCATGTTGATGATCCGGAACAGGTGTTCCACTTCCTCCTCGGTCAGGGAGGAGGTGGGCTCGTCAAAAACGATCACCTTGGAATTGTAGGAAACTGCCTTGGCAATTTCCACCATCTGGCGCTGGGAGACCGGCAGGGTACTCATGATCCTGCGGGGGTCCACATTGATCTCCAGCTCCTTGAAAATGCGCATGGTTTCCTCATACATTTTGTGCTCGTCCACCATGACGCCGCCGATCAGCGGATAACGGCCCAGCCAGAGGTTGTCCATAACGTTGCGCTTCAGGGCCTGGTTCAGTTCCTGATGCACCATGGCCACGCCGTTTTCCAGCGCTTCCTTACTGCTTTTGAAATTGACCTCGCGCCCTTCCAGACGAATGGAGCCCTCGTCCTTGGTATAAATGCCGAACAGGCATTTCATCAGGGTGGATTTTCCGGCGCCGTTTTCTCCCATCAGGGCGTGGACGGTTCCCTTTCGGACGGTCAGCGAAACGTGGTCCAACGCTTTCACGCCGGGAAAGGACTTGGAGATGTCTGTCATTTGCAGCAAGACCTCTTCGCCCATGCATAGCCCTCCTTTTCACTAAACTTTTACTGAGAAAGGCGGCTGCTGCGGTACACAGCAGCCGCCCCGGTTACATTGTTTCAGCGTGCGGAGTTATTAGGTTTTACTGGCCGGTGTACTCCTGGTAGGGAATGAAGATCTTGTTGTCGAGGTTGTTGGCGGTATCCTTGGTGTAGGAATCGGTGTTGGCCATCAGGTCCTCGCCGTTCATGACGTTGGAAGCCAGCAGGGCAATGCACTCAGCCATGCCTTCGGCGTCCTGCTTGATGGTACCGGTCATGGTGCCGGCCGCGATCAGCTGCTGGGCAGAATCGGTAGCGTCGACGCCGAAGACGGGGATGGTGGTGGTGCCTTCGCCATTGTTGTAGCCGGCAGCCTGCAGGGCGGTGATGCAGCCTTCAGCCATGTTGTCGTTGTTGCAGATGATGAGCTCGATCATGTTGCCGTTGGCCTCGCTGTAGGAAGCCAGGTTGGTCTGCATGTACTCCATGGCAGCCTGAGCGCTCCAGGCACCGGTCATATCCAGCTGATACTTGTTCTCGTTGGTGGCGTCGAAGTAGGACAGCTCCGGCTTGCCGTTCTCGGTCAGGATGGCGTTGGCATCCTCTACCGAGTACTGGGTGCGGTAGATGGCCTCGACGTTGGAGGCGTCGCCCATGAACATGGCGTAGGAGATGGTGCCGTCGCCGTTCAGGTCAACCGCGTCATAGTTCTCGATCAGGTAGTTGCCGATCATGGAACCCTGCATGTGGCCGGCCTCGGGGGCGTCGGTGCCGACAAAGGCGATATTCTGACGGGTTCCCAGCACGGCGCCGGCGTTGGCGTCCTCCTCAACGGCACGGTTGAAGAAGATGACCGGGATGCCGGCGGCTTCTGCCTTGTCGCAGATGGAGTTGGCGGTGTCGGAGGAGCCGGAGGTGACCATGTTGACGATCAGCAGGTCGGTACCGTTGGAAATGGCGGTATCGATGTACTCGTTCTGGGTGGTCTGGCTGTTGTTGGAATCGTAATCGGTGTAGGTGATGCCGGCAGCTTCCAGGTCGGCATCCAGTGCGGTACGAACGCTGGAGATGTAGGTATCGGAGTAGGCGTAGTAGAGAACCGTAGCGTCAAAGTCGCTGCTGGTGCCGCTGGTGGAATTCCCAGTGGTGGCGGTGTCGCCGGTTCCGGTCGTGCCGCCGGTGGAGGTGGTGGAGGTGGTGGAGGTGGAGGTGGAGGTGTCGCCGCCGCAGGCAGCCAGGCTCAGCGCCATGGCAGCTGCAATCGTCAATGCAAGTGCTTTCTTCATAGTGTGTTCTCCCTTTCTCGGAATGGTTTGCGGAGCTTCCCTTGCCGGCCCCGCCTGTCTGTATTTAGACTACCGGAAAACACCCACAAAAACAAGGTGAAATTTCACCGAAAGAAAGGCAAAAAATTATTCACACCAGACAACATGTTGAAACGCATTTGAAAGTAATTGTACACTTTACACAGTTTTAGCGTTGTTCAAAGGCAAAAAGCACCTTTTGAGAGTCCATTGTAAACATATTGTCACGATTGACAATCCGGGTGGCGGTATCCACCGTTTTTTCAAGATCCGTTCCCTGTCCGCCCAGCAGACGGCAGGCGCTTTCCACCCCAAGATACCCCATGGCATAGGGGTTCTGCACCACCAGAGCGTCCACCGTACCGTCCTGCAGCCCGTCAATGGTGGAAACGTTGGAGTCAAACCCCACCAGGAACACCCGGTCGGCCGCCTCCAGCGACCGGACGGCATTGGCGGCGCCAACGCTGGTGGGTTCGTTGAATGCCAGAATCACATTCAGGTCGGGATGTTCCAGAAGCAGTGCCGCCGTGTCCGCCTGGGCCTGCCCGGCCTCGGCCAGCGTGTTGATGACGGTGATCCCGTCGACGCGCCCGCTCTGCTGAAAGGCTTCCACCGCGCCCTGTTCCCGTTCCTGTCCGTTGGCACTGCTCACATCATAGTTGACGATTCCCACCTGCAGACTGCCTTCCACCCCGTCCAGCGCCGCCTGGGCCGCCATCTGTCCGGCGGCATAGTTGTCGGTGCCGATGTAGGTCTGTACCGCGTCGGAATCCACATTGCTGTCAATGGCCACAATCTTGACCCCCTGCCGGGCGGCATCGTCAATGACGGCAGCGTTGTTCTCAAAATCCACGGCAGAATAGACCAGCGCCTCCGCCCCGGAAGCCACCGCATCCTCCACCAGCTGGTTCTGGGCGTCGTAATCCTCCTCGGTGTCAGGGCTGTAGATGGTCAGTTCCACATTGTACTCAGCTGCGGCAGCCTGGGCCCCCGCGTACACCGAAAGGAAAAATTCACTGGTATCGGATTTGCCCACCAGTGCCACCTGATGCCGGATGCCGGCCGCCGGAGCCGTGGAACAGGCAACCAGACAGCCCGCCACAAGCAGCCCGGCCGCTACGGCCGCTTTACCTGATTTCATGGTTGCCCTCCCCTGTCACTTTCGGCATGCGGATCTCCACGCAGGTGCCCTCGTCGGGTACACTGTGGATGTGGAGTCCGTACTGTTGCCCAAAATAGATCTTGAGCCGGTCATTCACATTCTTGATGCCGATGCCGGTGCGGTCACTGGGGCCTTCCTGCAATACGGTACGGATTTTTTCCTCGCTCATGCCCACGCCGTCGTCGATCACCCGGAAGACAATATCATCGCCGTCCGGACGGATCTGCACGTCAATGTGCCCTTCTTCCACCATCAGGTCCAGTCCGTGGTTGATGGCATTCTCGATGATGGGCTGCAGCGTGATCTTGTTGCAGAGATAGTCCAGGCAGTCCGGGTCCACATCAAAGGAATAGGTGAACTGATTTTTGTAGCGGTATTTCTGGATCTGGAGATAACTTTCGGCATGTTCGATCTCCCGGCGGACGGGAATCAGTTCGTGGCCTTTGCTGATGCTGATGCGGAACAGTCTTGCCAGCGCATGGACCATATTCACTGCATCGGCATTTTTGCCCTGTTCGCACATCCAGGCGATGGAATCCAGCGTATTGTAAAGGAAGTGGGGATTGATCTGCGCCTGCAAAGCCTTCAGCTCGGTTTTGCGCAGATTGACTTCCTCCTCCCGGACGGTGTTCATCAGCTTCTGTATCCGGACCACCATGTGCCCGAAGGAGTCGGACAGTTCCCGCACTTCCCGGGTCCCCCCAACCGGGTGATAGGCAAAATGGTCGGCCTCCTGCTCAAAGCGTTCCATGGCGTCCGCCAGTCCCCGCAGCGGCCGGCCCAGCAACCGGGACAGCAGCCAGCTGGTCAGCAGTGCCACCACAAGAACCAGCGCTCCCAGCTCGGCAGACAGGTACACCATCTCGGTCACGTTGCGGTCCACCAGCTCATCCACATAACTGACGCCCACCACCCGCCAGCCGCTGTCCCCCACGCTGTTGACGCAGGTGATGACGGTGTCGTCATCATAGACGCCGTCTGCCAGTGCCGCCGGGCCGGCGGTATCCTCGGTTTTCAGGCCTGAGTAGATCAGCTGCTGCTGGGGATGGTAGACCAGGTTGCCGTCCTCGTCGATCAGGAAGCAGTAGCCCCGCTGACCGATGCCCA
This sequence comes from uncultured Subdoligranulum sp., assembly GCA_904390925.1. Taxonomy (GTDB): domain Bacteria; phylum Bacillota; class Clostridia; order Oscillospirales; family Ruminococcaceae; genus Gemmiger. The sequence continues at coordinate 9,512 of CAJFMB010000025.1, read as the reverse complement.
CATTGTTGATATAGCTGGACAGGCTGGAAAAGCTCAGATCCAGCGAAACCCAGGCGGCATCGCTGCCGCTGTCCAGCCGGGTGGTCATGGTGACGACCCAGGGATAGTAGCTGTCGAAGATGCTTTCCACATGGGGTGCAAGCATAAAGCTGTCCGCCCCGGAAGCCGCCTGTTCCCGGTCAAAGGAGAGGTTTTCCAGCGCGTTGTCCTTCAGTTCGTGACCGATGGCCCAGCAGTCCAGCAGATTGCCGGCCTCGTCATAGCTGGTCACCGCCACCACATCGGGACGGAAATACAGAAATGCCTGCAGCATCCGGTCCCGGGTCTCGTCCGGCTCATCCAGCGTCTGCTGGACAATCTCCATGGCCTGGTCCATATCATCCAGGTAGTTGGCCACCGTGTTGGACACCTGGGACACCGCCTGGGCACTGCTGGTGCGGGCGTTCTGCACCATGGCGCTGCGGTAGCGGTCCAGGAACAGCCCGATGCAGACCACCAGGATGATGGCAACCACCCCCACCACCATGGCCACCAGAATGGTGGTGATGCGAAGTCCCGTCCCCTTGGGGCGCTTCATCTCCGGGCCTCCATCTCTGCCTGGTTCAGCCGGCGGCGCAATGCGTTGGGGGACTCGCCGCAGTATTTCTTGAAGCAGTAGCTGAAATAGTGCTGGTCGGTGTAACCGCAGCGGTCGGACACCTCCTGAATCCGCAGGCTGGTGGTCTCCAGCAGTTTGCGGGCGGCTTCCATCCGCTTGCGGATCAGAATGTTGATGAAGGTCTCCCCTGCATACTTTTTGATGCAGGCGCTCAGGTGGTTGGGGCTCACATCCAGCATTCCGCTGAGCGAAACCAGCGACAGATCCACTTCCATATAATGCTGGTCAATGGCCTCCAGCGCCCGCTGGCAAAGTCCGCTGCCGCCCTTGACGGCCGGCAGCAGGTCGCCGATGAACTGGACCCCGCCCTCGGAGGGGTCGCCCTGGCGCAGTGCGTCCATGGCTTCCCGGTAGGCATTGTGCAGCCCCGACAGGCTTGCGGTCCGGCGGCTGACCCCGATCCGGCAGCGGCTGTTCAGCACGCGGGCCGCGATCTGAACCACCTCATCCGCCAGAATATGCAGATATTCGTCAAAATCCGAGGGGTTGCCCAGCAGAACCGTCACGGCCCGGTCGGCGGTGAAAAAGCTGGCCCCCCGCAGATACTTGGCGGCGACCGTGTCCAGCGTGGCGGTAAAACTGGGGGTGGTGCAGTTGGCCCCGTTGTCCCCCTGAAGCATCGATACCATGACGGTGTAGCTGGGTGTGTCATCCCTGTCCCGCAGCAGACCACACTCCACAGCATAGGACACGCTGTTGGGGTCGGGCTCGGCGTATTCGTCCAGGACCAGCGGCATCAGGAACGCGGCCCGGCCATCCTGCCGGGCGGGGGCCTGTCCGGCAGCCTGCTCCTCCGCCGCCTGGCGGAAACGGGCAAACTGTGCGTCAATTTTCTGGTGAATGACCTTCAGCTCGGCGGCAATGCCGTCGATGGTCAGCGGCTTGAGCATGTAGCTGATGATGTTGTACTGAATGGCCTGCTTGGCGTATTCAAAGTCATCATAGCCGCTCAAGAAGGCAATGTTCATGGCGGGGCGGATTTCCCGCACCTGTCGGGCCAGCTCAATGCCCGAGATGAAGGGCATGCGGATGTCGGTCAGAAGCAGATCGGGTTCCAGCTTTTCCACCAGCTGCAGTGCATCCAGCCCGTTGCTGGCGCTTCCCACCAGCGAAAAGCCCAGTTCCTGCCAGGGGACCATGCTGCAGACCGCTTCGCGCAGGACATCCTCGTCGTCCGCCACCACTACGGTGTACAGTGTTTTGACTGCCATGGCCTTGTCGTCCTTTCGTTTGTTTTTTCTGCCTGCGGCAGAAATGTCATTTCGGTTTTCTCTGTCTATCAGGGTAAAGCATCCCCCGGCGTTTGTCAATCGGGCAGCCTGACGGCCGACTTTTCCATTACAAAATTGGTCAGAAGGATCCCGTGGCACTCCACCTGCTGACTGCGCAAGACCCGGTAGCCGCGCTTTTCAAAAAAAGGCCGCGCCGTCAGCGAGGCATGGGTGGTCCAGGGCCCCGGTACAGCCGCTTCCAAAGCATCACACAGCGCGGTGGCGATGCCCCGTCGCTGGGCATCCCGGTGCACATACAGATGATCCAGATACCCCGACGCATCCATATCGGCATATCCCAGGATGACACTTCCCTCCTGGGCAATCAGGGTCAGGTGCCGTCGGAATCTGCTGTCCCAGGCGGCAAGGTCGGGGGTTCCGTCCGCCCAGGCATCCAGCTGGACAGGCGTATAGTCGCGGGCATTGACTGTATGGACAGTATCAAAAAACAGGGCTGCCATGCTTGGACAGTCCTCCGGGCGGTAGCGGCGCAGATACATGAAAAGTTCCATCCTTCCAGACAAGTTTCCAAGAGTATACCAGTCCATGGCAAAAAAGGCAAACAAAGCGGTATTTCGAATTCTTTGCCGCATAGAATGACACAAAAGAGAATCTGCACCTTGTGCGCCGGGCAATTGTGCGGTACAATAGAGTTAGTCTGTGTGTCTTTGTTATGCATGCAGCTGCTTACAGGCCTGCCGGGAAAAGCTTCCCACGGTCCGGCCGTTTTGCGGTGCAGCAGTCCGGTCATGAAACCGGGCACCGCCTGTCACAAACAATTTTGGAGATGAATGTATGGGAAAATATTTTGGCACTGACGGCTTCCGCGGCGAGGCCAACATCACCCTGACTGCCGACCATGCCTACAAGGTAGGCCGGTTCCTGGGCTGGTACTATAATGAAAAGCGCCGCCACGCCGCCGAGGAAGGTCTGGCCCCCCAGGAGGGTCCGGCCCGCATCGTCATCGGCAAGGACACCCGCCGTTCCAGTTATATGTTCGAGTACAGCCTGGTGGGCGGCCTGGTGGCTTCCGGCGCGGACGCCTATCTGCTGCATGTCACCACCACCCCGTCGGTGGCCTACATTGCCCGGGTGGACAATTTTGACTGCGGCATCATGATCTCGGCCTCCCACAACCCCTACTATGACAACGGCATCAAGCTGATCAACGGGCAGGGCGAGAAGATGGACGAGGAGACCATCTCCCTGGTGGAGGACTATCTGGACGGCAAGCTGGAGGCCTTCGGCCAGAAATGGGAGGAGCTTCCCTTTGCCCAGAGGGACAAGATCGGCTGCACGGTGGACTACATCTCCGGCCGCAACCGCTACATCGGCTATCTGATCTCCCTGGGCATGTACAGCTTCCGGGGCGTCAAGGTGGGTCTGGACTGCGCCAATGGTTCCAGCTGGAACATTGCCAAAGCGGTGTTCGACGCCCTGGGCGCCACCACCTACGTCATCAACGCCGAACCCAACGGCCTGAACATCAACCTGAACGCCGGCTCCACCCATATTGAGGGGCTGCAGAAGTTCGTGGTGGAGAAGGGTCTGGATGTGGGCTTTGCCTACGACGGCGACGCCGACCGCTGCCTCTGCGTGGATGAAAAGGGCAACGTGGTCACCGGTGACCATATCCTGTATATCTACGGCCGCTACATGAAGGAGCGAGGCAAACTGGTCACCAACACCGTCGTCACCACCGTCATGTCCAACTTTGGTCTGTACAAGGCTTTTGATGAGCTGGACATCGACTACGCCAAGACCAAGGTGGGCGACAAGTACGTCTACGAATATATGCAGCAGCACGGCAGCCGCATCGGCGGCGAGCAGTCCGGCCACATCATCTTTTCCAAGTATGCGTCCACCGGCGACGGCATCCTGACCAGCCTGAAGCTGATGGAGGTCATGATGGCCCGCAAGAAGCCGATGAGCGAGCTGGCCGCCCCGCTGAAGGTCTATCCCCAGGTGCTGGAAAACGTCAAGGTCAGCGACAAAGCTGCCGCCCAGGCAGACGCCGACGTGCAGGCCGCAGTTTCCCAGGTGTCCGAGGCACTGGGCGATACCGGCCGCATTCTGGTGCGGGAATCCGGCACCGAGCCGCTGGTCCGCGTGATGGTGGAGGCCCCCGACAAGGAAACCTGCCAGAAATATGTGGACCAGGTGGTGGAGGTCATCCGCCGCAAGGGCTACACCGTCGAGTAATCTTTAGCCTTATTGATCGCAAACAGCAAAACTCCCGCCCTGCCGGCAGACAAACCGGTACGGCGGGAGTTTTATCATTTTCATTTTATATAAGAAATCACTCAGACGGCTTCCAGCTGAGCCATATGGCGCATGGGTTTACGGCAGAAATGGTTGAACACCGCGATGACCCGGCCCACCCCAATCATGGAGAGCAGCGTTCCCAGGCCCACCCCCGTGAGCAGGTTGCCGAACCCGAACCCGATGGCCAGCGAGATGGCCAGGCAGCACAGGTCAAAGATATTTTTGCAAAGTCCCAGTTCCAGCCCCGACCGGTAGGAGATGCTGCTGACAATGCCGTCGCCCGGGTTGGGGATCAGCGCCATATCCACCGTCATGGCAGCACCCACCCCGGTGAAAAGGATGGCAAGGATCAGCACCCCCAGATCCACCGGAAGATGGCCGCTCTGATAGGGCAGCACCACCTTGATCAGGTTCATGATGCGGGTAAAAACGATGCTCAAAGGGATCTGCAACAAAAACAGCCAGCTGCGCGCCTTTCCCATCACAAAAAATTCTGCAATGACAAACAGCACATAAACCGCCAGGGTCAGATTTCCGAAATTCAGGCCGGTCCCCTGGCTGACGGTAAACGGCACCGACACAATGGCCGATGCTCCCAGTCCGGTGAGTGAATTGAGGGTGATGCCAATGGCCAGCAGCACCATGCCCAGCAGATAAAAGCCCCATCTTGCCCCGTTACGCAGATTTCCTTTCACAGAAACAGTCCCCTTTCGCCATTGTCTGCAAATGCAGCAACAAAAAATCAGCACCCGAAGATGCTGAGTCAAAACACTGCGATTTTCTATGCAGTTATGTTTATCATAGTGTTTTCCGCAGGAAAAGTCAAATTTCTGCACAGTCAGGCTTCCCCTGTTCAGAAATTCTGCTGTCTGCGACGGGCGAACGGAAAGCCCGTTTTTTGCAGCAGAATTTCCAATTTTTTACTTTTTGTTCTGTGCAGTGTGCACAGGAGTAATTGATATTGACAACATCCTGTAGCGGGTGTATGGTACAGGCAAAAGGCTGCCGCTGCACCTATGCGGGCAAGCGCGCAGACCAGGAGGTTTACCCATGAGTTATACCGTCGTTTACGCAAGCAAAACCGGCAACACCGCATTTCTGGCCAACTCCCTGGCGGAGACATTGCCCGGGCAGGACATTGTCTGCCTGCCCGCCGCCGGGGCACAGGTGCCGGATTCCGATATCCTGTTTGTGGGCTTCTGGACCGACAAGGGAGACTGCGACCCTGACACCGCAGCATTTCTTGCCAAGCTCCAGAACAAGCGGGTATTTCTGTTCGGCACCGCCGGCTTTGGCGGCGACCCGCAGTATTTTTCCGACATCCTGGGCCGGGTCCGGGCGCACCTGGCGCCTTCCAATCTGGTGATCGGTCACTTCATGTGCCAGGGCCGGATGCCGGACGCTGTCCGCCGCCGTTTTGAGGCTTTGCCGCCCAAGGAAGCCAGCAAACAGCTGGAAAACTTCGACCGTGCCCTCTCCCACCCGGACGACGATGACGCAGCCCAGCTGGTGCGGGCCGCCATCGGCTGCCTGTAACCGTCCACCGGCGGAAAAGCAGCGGTCAAAGGCAGCTTCCGGGTCTTGCAGACCGCTGTATCCTTTGTTATAATAAGGAATCGTTGAGCAACTTAGGATTTTAGGCTCCGTTCCCCCCGCCGAAGGGCGCCGGGAACGACAAACCGGTGCAAGGCTGGCGGTCTTGCATGCGGTCAAAATCTTTCCGCCGGAGTATCTGTATGAATAACAACCATTCGTCCGCTTTCAACACCCGCCGTGTGGCGCGCAGCGCCATGGTGGCCGCCGTGTATGTCGTTCTCTGTCTGGGTCTGGCGCCCTTTTCCTTCGGCGCCATTCAGATCCGCGTGGCAGAGCTTCTGACGCTGATGCCCATTTTCGGGGCTGAGTACATTGTGGCTGTCTCGGTCGGGTGTTTTCTGTCTAATCTGCTGGGTGTTGCCATGGGCACCACCGCAGTGGTGGACATCCTGTTCGGCACCCTGGCCACGGTGCTGGCCTGCCTGGTCACCTACCAGCTGCGCAACATCCGCTGGAAGGGCCTGGCCATCCCGGCTTCCATCCCGCCGGTGATTTTCAACGCGCTGATCGTCGGCCCCGAGATTGCCATTTTCTTTTCCGACTCGCCGGCCACACTGCCGCTGATTGCCTGGAACGCGGTCACCGTCGGTGTGGGCGAGGTGATCAGCTGCATGATCCTGGGCGTGCTGTTTGCCCGGATTGTGGAAGCCACCCCGGCGCTGAACAAGCTGGTCAAGGCATGATTCCCGGCTGAATCCATTTTCAGAACAAGTTGGTGACCCGGATGAGAATGCAGTTGATTTTGTGGGACTGGAACGGCACTTTGCTGGACGATGTGGCGCTGTGTGTGGATGCGCTCAACCGTCTGCTGGCGCGCCACGGATATGCCCGGCAGTATGATCTGGACAGTTACCGCAAGATTTTCGGCTTTCCCATCCGGGATTATTATATCCGGGCGGGATTTGACTTTTCCCGCCACAGCTTTGACGCGCTGGCCAAAAGCTATATGGAGGATTACATTCCCGCCTCCGCCGCCTGTCCCCTGATGCCTGGCGCCAAAGAGGCGCTGGCTCGCCTGCAGGCCGCCGGACTGCGGCAGGTGATTTTGTCGGCGTCGCCCATCACGACATTGCAGCGCCAGGCTGAGGAGCGGGGCGTGCTGCCTTTCTTTGACAGGCTTCTGGGCCTGGGAGATATTTACGCCAAAAGCAAAGTGGAACTGGGACTTGACTACTTGCGGCAGGCCCGGTTTGACCCTGCCACCGCGGTGATGGTGGGCGATTCGGTCCACGACTTTGAGGTCAGCCGGGCACTGGGGGTACAATGCCTGCTGTATGCGGGCGGGCACCAGCGCGCGGAGGATCTTCGCGCCACCGGGGTGCCGGTGGTCGACAGCCTGCAGGAGGCAGCCGACCGGATTCTCAGCTGGCCGGAAACCGGCAGCAAATAAAAAAGGAAACGTCGATGGAGACGGCAGCCAACCGGCTTTGCTGCGCCATCGCAGAGCAGGGGGTGACGCAGCAGATGCGCAGCCCTGTTTTTGGGGGTATGGAAAATGACTGACCGCGTGAAGGGTTCCATCCTGGCACTGGGCGGCGCCGCCTGCTGGGGCATCTCCGGGTGCATGGGACAGTATCTGTTCACCACCGAGGGCATGAGCGCCACCTGGCTGACACCGATCCGGCTGTTTCTGGCGGGGCTGATTCTCTGTGCCTACTACGCCATCAAGGACCACCGCCTGCTGTTTGCCCCGTGGAAAAACGGCCGGGACCGGCTGGACCTGCTGATCTACGGCATTGCCGGCGTCAGCTGCTGTCAGTTTCTGTACTTTCTGACCATCGACCTGTCCACGGCGGGCATTGCCACCATCCTGCAGGATGTCTCCCCTGCCATGATCCTGGTGGTAGCCTGTGTCCTGGGCCGCCGGGTTCCCAGGGTGTTCGAGATCGTTTCCATCCTGATGGCCATGATCGGCGTCTTTCTTCTGACCACCCACGGCAGCCTGACCGATCTGGCGGTCTCGCCCGCAGCGCTAGCCGCCGGGCTGCTCTGCTCGGTCTGCGTGGTGATCTACACCATGTGGCCCAAGCATTTGCAGAGCAAATACCCCACCCCGATGCTGCAGGGCTGGGCTTTCCTGATGGGCGGCGTACTGTTCTGCCTGTTGTTCCGCCCCTGGGAGGCAGGCTATGTGCCCGGCCCCATGGGCTATGTGGGCATCGCCACCGTGGTCTGTGTGGGCAACCTGCTGGCCTTCTGCTGTTACATGCAGGGCGTCAAGCTGATCGGACCCCAGAAGAGCAGTCTGTACAGCTTTGCCGAACCGGCCACCGCCGCCATCATCTCCACCGTGGTGCTGGGTTCCCCCTTCACCCTGTGGGATGCGCTGGGCTTTGCCTGCATCTTCGTCATGCTGGTACTTCTGTCCCGAGGGGGACACCCGACAGAACAGACCGCCAAAAAGCCCCGGCATGCCAAGGCTCACAGCTGACCGGCGTTGTGATACCATCCATTTGAAAATCCGCAAATTGCACCCGCGCAGGTTTGACAGCAAACCCTGTGCGGGTGTATTATATTAAAGTGTGTATCCTGCGCTGTTTTTTGGAGCGGTTCCGACATGCCGGCAATCGGCTTGCCGGCATCCGTTCCCGGCGTTTCGCGCGGCAAACCGCCGCCTTTGCGATAGACAACCCAAGCAAACCAAAATTCAGTAAAACAGGTGTGTGCTTATGTCTCTGATCGAAAAGCTGTTCGGGAACTTCTCGGACAAGGAACTCAAACGCATCCAGCCCATCGCCAAAAAGGTGGAGGAGCTGGAACCCCAGATGCAGAAGCTCTCGGACGAGGAGCTGCGCGGCAAGACGGCCGAATTCCGTGAGCGGCTGAAAAATGGCGAAACGCTGGATTCTCTGCTGCCCGAGGCATTCGCCGTCTGCCGTGAGGCCGACTGGCGTGTGCTGGGCCTGAAACCCTACCCGGTCCAGATCATCGGCGGTATTGTGCTGCACCGCGCCTGCATTGCCGAGATGCAGACCGGTGAAGGCAAGACGCTGGTGGCCACCATGCCGGTCTACCTCAACGCCCTGACCGGCGAGGGCGTGCATGTGGTCACCGTCAACGATTACCTGGCCAAGCGCGACAGCGAGTGGATGGGCAAGGTCTATCGTTTCCTGGGTCTGACCGTGGGCCTGGTGGTGCACGATGTGCCCGCCGCCGAGCGCAAGAAGGCCTACGCCGCCGATGTTACCTACGGCACCAACAACGAGTTCGGCTTTGACTACCTGCGGGACAACATGGTGGTTTACAAGCAGAACATGGTGCAGCGCGGTCATGCCTACGCCATTGTGGACGAGGTGGACTCCATCCTGATTGATGAGGCCCGTACCCCGCTGATCATCTCCGGCAAGGGCGAGGATTCCAGCGTGATGTACACCCGCGCCGACGATTTTGCCAAGACGCTGAAGAAGAGCGTCATCGTCGAGCTGGAGGACAAGGTCCAGGCCGAGGAACAGGTGGACGGCGACTACGTGGTGGACGAGAAGCGCAAGACCGCCACCCTGACCGAGAGCGGCATCAAGAAGGCGGAAGCCTGGTTCAAGGTGGATAACCTTTCCGACGCCGACAACATGAGCCTGCGCCACTACATCGACCAGGCCATCAAGGCCCGGGGCGTCATGCACCGCGACACCGACTACATCGTCAAGGACGGCGAGGTCATCATCGTCGACGAGTTCACCGGCCGTCTGATGTACGGCCGCCGCTACAACGACGGTCTGCACCAG
>CAJFMB010000024.1 GCA_904390925.1 uncultured Subdoligranulum sp. | reverse complement strand
AAGGGCATCTATGACCGCGTCCGCCACAAGGGCGGCGGCTGCAGCTGCGGCGGCAGCTGTTCCGGCTGCCCCGGCGCGGGGCTCTGCCACCCGTCCGCCAAACCCAAAACCTGACCTCCTGACACCCAGTAAAAAAGCGCCCTTTCCCGGCATCCGGGGAAGGGCGCTTTTTGCAGCAGACCCGGCAACACAAAAGGCACACCGCGGGCATACGGTGTGCCTTTTGTGTTGCTGTTTCATCAGGAGATGGGAGTTGACGAAAAATACCGCCGGGATGGGATGTCCCGGTGTCTGTAGTTTACCATATCTAACTTACGGTTGTCAATGGCTAACTTGTAAAATATCGGCTTTTTTCTCCCGCCGTGGAAGGATTCCGAGACACAAAACCCGCGCCGCCGTTTGCCGGCAGCGCGGGTCTTGCGGGGCGGGTCAATCAGTAGTCGCAGTCCTCGCCCTGCATGTTGTCGGAATCGGTCCCGTCGGTTTCGGCGGCGGTGCGGCCGTAGTTGCCGGGCAGGTGGTTGGGGTCGCCGAATTTCTCCCCGGCGTCGTTCCGGGTGCTGTCGGTGCTGTCAAAGTCGGCCATGCCGCTGCCGTCGCCCCGGCCCTCGATCCGGGGCATCTGCGCCGGGTCGTCGCCGGGATAGGCTGTGTCGGTGTCGGGGCCGTGGGGGTCGATGCCGGTGCCGTATTCATCCTGCTGGGTGGCATGGTGGCCGGTGGGGTAAAGGTCATCCAGCTGCTGAAGGGGCATGCCGCCGGGCATCATGCCGGGCATCGACCCGGGCAGCATGTCGCTGCCCTCGGGGATATCGGTCCAGAAATTGTCCTGCGGGGCCTCATGGGAGGTATGGGGTTCGTGATTCATGGTTGCAACTCCTTTCGTGTATAGCCGGGCGGGTTTGGGGTCACACTGAACTCAGGACGGCCCGACCGCCGGTTACCTCCAGTATGGGGACGAAAGGATGGATTTTATGCGTTCGCGCAAGGGACTTTTTTGGCGCAGCCTGTTCTGGACACTGCTCACACTGGTGCCCCTGTGTGCGGCGGTGCTGTTTTTTGCCGGGCAGCGGGACCGGCAGGCCCGGCTGGAACTGGCCGCCGCGGCGGGGCGGGGCCAGGTGGGCATGGAGCAGGGCGCCCAGAACACCCACCGGATTCTGCTGGCGGTGCAGGGGGAACAGCCGGAGTTTTTGCTGCTGCGCATCGACGCCCCGGCCCGGACGGTCACCTTCTGCGCGCTGCCGGGCCAGACGCTGGTCAACGCCCCCGAGGGCCGGACCACATTGGCCGACTGTTACCTGACGGCGGGACCTGCCCGGGCGGCCCAGCTGCTGACCGACACGCTGGGCGCCGGCCCCGATGCCTATTTTGCCGCCACCCCCGATACCTACGGCCAGCTGGTGGGCAGCGACACCACCGCCCGGTTTGACCTGGCCGCGGTGCTGACGCTGGCCCGGCGCCGGGCGCTGGGCTACACCGACAATGTGGTGGAACTGACCCCCGACACCACCGAGGACTTTCTGCAGACGCTGGGGGCGGAGCTGGACCAGGCGGATGCCGCCCAGCTGCGGGCGGCAGTCTGGTCGGCCTACCTGCGGCAGAACCCCGCCCTGCTGACGCTGCTGGTGGACGCGGTCCGGGAGCAGAGCGCCCGGACGCTGACCGACCTGACCGCCCAGGACCTGCTGGAGATGGAACAGACGCTGACCTTCCTCTCCGACCGGACGGAGGCCGCCATCGAGTACACGGTGCTGTCCGGTACCGACACCGCCGCCGGCTATCTGCTGGATGAAGCCGGCACCGAACAGGCATTGCAGCTGCTGGAATAACGGCACAGAAAAACAGCCTTTCCGTCCGGGAAAGGCTGTTTTTTTGCCTATGGCCGCCAGGCCCGGGCCAGGGCGGCGGCCGCGGCGTCGATGTCCTCCTCGGCCAGCGCCGCATAGCCCGCCACCACCGTGTCCGGCGGGCAGAGTTCCGGCCGGGCCAGGTAGTACTCGCTCAGGCCGTGCAGCCGCACCCCGGCCCCGGCGGCTCCGGATACCATCCGGGCCTCGCCCCCGGCCCCCGGCAGCGTCAGCAGCAGATGCAGCCCCGAATGCCTGCCCCGGATGACCAGCCCCGGCCCCAGCGCATCGGTCAGCGCCGCGGTCAGGTGCTCCATCCGCTTTTTGTAGGTCAGGCGCATCCGGGCCAGATGCCGGGTGAAATATCCCCCGGTCATGAACCGGCTCAGCGTCTGCTGTTCAAACCGGCTGACGGTGTTGGAATAAAGGGCAAAATCCTGCCGGTACCGGTCCAGCAGCGGGCCGGGCAGCACCATGCAGGCAATGCGGATGCCGGGGGCCAGACTTTTGGAGAAGGTGGTCAGGTAGACCACTGGTCCGTCGGGGCCAGCCATGCCCTGCAGGCTGGGCAGCGGCCGGATGTCGAACCGGAATTCCGAGTCGTAGTCATCCTCCAGGATGTAGCGGCCGGGCTGTTCCCGGGCCCAGGCCAGCAGCTGGGCCCGGCGGGGGGCGGGCATGGTCACGCCGGTGGGAAAATGGTGGCTGGGGGTAATGTAGCACAGGTTTGCCCCGGTCTCTGCCAGCGAAGCCGCCGACAGCCCGCTCTTGTCAATGTCGGCGGGCAGGCAGGGAATGCCGCTGTTTTGCAGTACCGCCCGCGCCCGGGAATAGCCGGGGTTTTCCACCGCTGCGGTGCCCCCGGCAAACAGATGGGCCAGACAGCCCAGCAGATACTCGATGCCGGCGCCCACCACCACCTGTTCCGGGGTGCAGCGCACCCCCCGGTAGCTGCCCAGATAGTCGGCGATGGCAGCGCGCAGTTCGGCGTCGCCCTGGGCCTCGCCGCGCTGCAACAGCTGGGGGCTGTTGTACAGCAGGTCCCGCTGGATGCGTCCCCAGCTGCGGGCGGGAAACAGCGCCGTGTCAATGCCGGTGGTGGACAGGTCGTACCGGAAGGACGGCGTCGCCGGCCCGGCGGGGACGGGGCAGGGCTGCGGCCGCACCGGAGCGGCGCTTTGCAGCATGCCGCCGGTCTCCTGCACAAAAAAGCCCCGGCGGGGACGGCTGTCGGCCAGGCCCTCGGCGGCCAGCATCTGGTAGGCGGTGTCCACCGTGTTGACGCTGACCCCCAGCTGCTCGGCCATGGTGCGGCGTCCCGGCAGCGGCCGCCCGGGGGCCAGCTCCCCGCTGCGGATCTGCTCCGCCAGGGCAAGGTAGAGCTGCTCGTACAACGGGGTCCGGGATTCAGGATGCAGCGGAATCATGGCAAAGCCCTCCTGACAGCGGGGGCGTCATCCGGTTCTGGGCAGGTGGCGCTGGACAACTGGCCCCATAAAAAATACATATTCTGGGTATTACGACAAGGCCAGATTTGGCTATAATGGGAGCATACCCTTTGCAGGCTGCTTTGTCAAGCCGCACAGGGCAAATTCAGGCAGCGGGCGCTGCCGATGCTGCAATGCGTTTGCAGAGACTGCCGGCCGGCGGGCGCGCCCCTTCTGCCAGACTGAGAGGAAACCTACCATGCCTGTCTCCACATCCATTCTGTGGCTTTTGCTGTTTGTCGTCGTCGTGCTGGCCCTGATGCTGGCCGTCTTTACCCATACCAACTTCACCACCCGCAAAATTGCACTGATCGGCGTCATGGCGGCGCTGAGCTTTGTGGCCTACGAGTTTTTCCGCATTCCCAACGTTTTCGGCAGCGGCTCCTCCTTCCACCTGGGCAACACCTTCACGGTGCTGGCGGCGCTGCTGCTGGACGGCGTGTCCGGCGGTCTGGCGGGCGCCTTCGGCCTGGCACTGGCCGACATTGTGGCGGGTGACCCGGGCTATGCGGTCAGCACTTTTGTGCTCAAGTTCATCATCGGCATTGTCTGCGGTGCGGTGGCCAACAAAATTTTCCATCTCCACACCATGGAAGAATCCCACACCGGCCGCACAAAATATGTGACAGCGGTGACCCTCAGCGCCTTCAGCGGTCTGTTTGTCAATGTCTTTACCGACCCGTTTCTGGGGTATTTCCGCAACCGTTACCTGTTCGGCCAGTCGGTGGAGCTGGCCAGCGCCATGGCCGGCATTGCCAGCGGCGTAACGCTGGTCAACTCGCTGCTGTCCACCGTCTGTGCGGTGGCCCTCTACCTGGTGCTGTATCCGGCGCTGAAAAAGGCCCATCTGCTGGCGGAGATCCATACTGCCCGCTGAGCCGACGGAAAAAACCATCCGTCCGTGCGGATTTTCGGCAGAACGCACGAAAACGCGGCGGGGGACTGGCGCTTTTGACCCAAAAGGTGTAGAATGGTTGCTATACATTGACTTGGAAGCTTTGGCGGGCCGGAACCCCTGGCCCGGAAAGGATACAGTATGGCAAACAGGAATCCCGGAAAGGGGAAACGCGGCAATTTCTGGCAGCGGATGGATGAGCGCAGCCGGATGTTCTTTGTGCTGTCGCTGTGCAGCGTCGGACTGCTGATTTCGGTGATCGCGGCTTTCATCATTGTCCGCACCGCCTCGGGCGGCAGCCTTCTGCCGGGCAGCACCGGCGAGACGGCTGTGGTTTCGGGCAGCGACTATGACCAGACCCAGAACCAGATCGATGCCTCCCAGTATGACGGCACCGTGCTGGCCGAGACGCAGGACGCCGGGCAGGACTATATCGACAGCACCCTTTTCCTGGGCGACTCCAACACCGCGCGGATGTACCGCCTGTTTGACTATTGCAGCTACGACAACGCCATCGGTTCGGTGGGCATGTCCGCCCGCCAGCTGGCCAGTTACGAGTGTGTCCAGTTCGAGGGCTATTCCGGCTACAAGACCATGCCGGAGGCCGTCGCCCTGATGCAGCCCGAGCGGGTCATCATCACCTTCGGCACCAACGACGCCGGTACCGACACCGATACCTTCATCTCCAACTATAAGGAGGGCATCCAGGCGGTGCAGGATGCCTATCCCAGCGTGGATATCATCATCAATGCGGTGCCGCCCATCGGCCGCAATCACATCAATTCCAGCCTGGACCAGAGCCAGCTGGACGAGTACAACAAGGCCATTGCCCAGATGTGCGAGGAAAACGGCTGGAAGTTCCTCAACAGCGCCGAGGTGCTCAAGGGCTCTGACGGCTATGCCAAGGACGGCTACACCGAGTCGGACGGCATCCACCTGACCAGCACCGCCATGGATGTGCTCTTCAACTATATCCGCACCCACAGCTATATCACCGAGGACGACCGTCCCGTGCTGACCACCATCCCGGAGCATACCGGCGACAAGGATGTCTCCGCCCAGACGGCCAGCTCGGTGGTGGCGCCCAGCACCAGCACGACGACCCAGACCACCCCCGTCCCCGAGACCACCCCCTCGGTGGAGGTCACCCCCACCCCCGTGCCCACGGTCACCCCCACCGCTGCGCCCAGCTACACCTACTGGGATGAGGTCATCGCCCCCACCTGCACCGAGAAGGGCTATACCGTCCACCACTGCAACGAGGACCCCAGCAAGGACTATATCGATTCCGAAACCCCGGCGACCGGCCACAGCCCGCAGACCCAGGCGGACGGCAGCATTGTCTGCAGCGTCTGCGGCGCGGTGCTGCAGGCAGCACCTGCCACCCCGACCCCCACGCCCACGCCGGCTCCCACGCCCGCACCCACACCCACGCCTGCACCGGTTGTCACCCCGACTCCCGATACCACCACCAACGGGGAACAGACCGGCGGGGACCAGGTGGACGGACAGACCCAGCCGGAAACCAACACAGACCCCACAGTAACAGGATAAACCGGCACCCCGGATTGTACATTTCCCGCCCCTGCCCGGATCACACGGTCCGGCAGGGGCGGTTTTTTGTCCGCAAAAAACCGCCCCGCAGGCGCAGGGCCTCCGGGGCGGAAGGATTCATTGGATCGGGCTGCGTCATTGTGCAGCGTCCAGCCAGGCGTGCATGTGGCGGCGCATGGCGGCAAATTTCTGCCGGGTGTCGGGGTTGTCGCTGGCAAAGTCCATCAGCCGGTCCAGCCAGCCCTGCTCCTTCACAATGCGGCGGCTCTCGGCAAAGACCAGCCCGTACACCAGCGAGATGTGTCCCACCACATTGTCCACCGGTGTCCGTTTCAGCGCCCGCAGCACCGTGTGGTGGTCATAAAAGGCCTGTTCCACCTCCGGCGTCACGGCCGCACTGCGCAGCGCGGCGGTGGTGACATTGTAGATCTCCTCCAGCGGGGTTTCCACATTCACCCGCAGGATGTCGATCTTGTCCGCGTCCCGCAGCAGGTTGCAGTACAACAGCGTCCGGACGTCCAGATCCTCCGGCAACCGGTAAGCGCTGTGCAGCTCCACCGCCCGGCGCAGCAGCCCGTCCTCGCTGCCGTCGTCCAGATAGTCCCGGATGTGTCCCTCCGCAAACAGCACCTGGGCGCTGCAGGCGGCATGGTCGATGGAGACCGCATCGTTGAAGGTGCCGTACCGGCGCAGCTGCTCGAACCGGCCCACGTCGTGCAAAAGCCCGCACAGCCAGGCCAGGTCAATGCCGGCGGCGTCCAGGCCCTGGGCCGCGGCAATCCGCGCACAAAGACCCGCCACCCGGTAGGTGTGGTCAATTTTCAACTTTACCTTGGGGTCCCGGTCATTGTACCGGGCAGCGTAGGCGGCAAAGGCACCCAATGCCTTGTTTCGGTCGATCTGCATGGAATCAGCCCTCCTGAGAAAAATAAGACTGTATCTGCATTATACCATGCAAGGGTCTTTCTGTTAACGCTGTCCCCCTGCGGGAAAACCACTTTCCAGCGCGTTTTTTGTCGAAAAATCTGAACAAAAACAGTCAAAACGCCAAAATAGATCAACAAATATAAGAAATATTGTGCAAAATGGTCACAGATTCTTGACTTTTTTTGGCCGACATTTTACACTTATTGTAAGGCAGAGCCGCCTGCATCGCCAAGGTACAGCGGGGCGGGCGGTGCCGCGGGGGTGAAGTCCGAAACGCCCGAAACGGCCAGACCAAGCCTTTTCTTTATCGGATCAGATTCCCCCTGGATTACGCACCGGCCCCGGTGCGGTGAAAGGTGGACGACGCCATGAATGCAAAAGGGGATGCCAATCGTAGCGTACGTATGACAAAGCGCCGTTTGAGCGACGCATTGATCGCCCTGCTTACCCAAAAGCCCGTGCGGGAAATCACCGTGCGGGAGCTGACCACGCTGGCAAAGGTCAGCCGGGGGACCTTCTATTTTCACTACACGGATATTTACGACCTGATGGCCCAGATCGAGCAGGACCAGCTGGAAGGGCTGGATGCGTTGATGGGGGCAATTTTGCCCAGCCTGCAAAGCCAGACCCCGCCGGACGCGCTGCGCACACTGTTTACCTACCTGAATGAAAACGAGGCACTGTGCGGCGCGCTGATGGGACCCAACGGGGATGCGGCCTTTGTGATGCGCATCCGGGAAATGCTGGAACGCCGGGTGATCGGCCATTTTGTCGAACCCGGGCAGGAGACCGACCGTCAGCGGTACCTGACCAGCTTTGCGGTCAACGGCTGTGTGGGCAGCATTGTGGCCTGGCTTCAGAACGGCCGCAAGCAGATGCCGGACGAGATGGCCGACATGACCTGGGATGCCGTGCGGGCCATCCGGGCGATCGCCTCGGAAAAGAACGAATGATGTGACGGGAACCCGGCAAAATTTTTGTGTAAAATGGGAATAAGTTGTTGCCGCCTGGCATTGATTTTTGGCATCGGTGCACGGTATAATAGGGGTGCACCATTACCGCCCCGACCCATCCGGCCGGGTGCACCGACAGAAGGAGAGAATGACAATGGGATTTTTTGATATCTTCAAAAAGAAAGCGGAACCCGCAGCAGCTCCGGTCACCTGGCCGTATATGGTGGCTGCCGATGCCAAGGGAACTGTCGTTCCGATGGAGTCGATTCCCGATGACGTGTTTGCACAGGGCATCCTGGGCAAGTGCTGCGGCATCGACCCCTCCGAGGGCAAGGTCTACGCCCCCTGCGACGGCACCATCACCCAGGCGCCCGACACCCTGCATGCACTGGGCATCCAGGCCAACAGCGGCGTGGAGATCCTGATCCATGTGGGCGTCGATACCGTGGAGATGAAGGGCGACGGCTTCAAGGCCAACGTCAAGATGGGCGACAGAATCACCAAGGGTCAGCTGCTTCTGACCATGGATCTGGACAAGATCAAGGCTGCCGGCCATCCCGCCGTCGTCATCACCGTTGTGACCAACACCGACGACTACGCCGATGTGGAACTGGTCGCCTCCGGTGAGGTCGAGCCCGGTGCCGACCTGATGAAGGTCACCAAATAACACAGGCAGGCTTTTCCCGCCCGGCACAGCGCTGTGCCGGGCGGTTTTGCTTGCCCATCCACCCAAAACATGGTATAGTAGACAAAACACCATTGCCGCGGCTTTGCCGGAACAAAGGAGGCATCTGTATGGCGCAGCGCAGAAAACGCCCGGAGGAAGAGGTCATCTGGTCCGACCGGAAGCACTTTCTCTGGTTTCCCTGGACCTTTGAAATTTACCGCATTGCCAACGGCCGCATCTACTGCCGCACCGGCCTGATCAACCAGGAAGAGAACGAGTGTATGATCTACCGGGTACTGGACATCTCGCTCAAGCGGTCGCTGCTCAACCGGATCTGCGGCACCGGTACCATCATCATGCGCACCAAGGATGCCTCCGACGGCATCCTGACGCTGAAAAACATCCGGGACAGCCAGTATGTCAAGGATATGATCAGCGAGATGGTGGAGGAAGAACGCCAGGAGAAGGGGCTGCTGGGCCGGGAAATGTTCGGCGCCGGCGGCGGTCGCCTGGACGGCGCCTACCGCGACGCCATTGACGAGGAATAAGGCAGGCACTGTCCTGCCGGCAACACAAACAAGAGAGGAAGTATTCCGATGAGCGCGATCCTGGCCGTATGCGGCGAAAATTTCTGCGCCATGGCCAGCGATGGCCGTATGGTGGAGGAGCCTGCCGTTCCCGGCAAGCCGAACATCCTGACCGAGGAGCTGCCCAAGCTGCGCAAGGTCAACCGCAATGTCTGCGTGGGCTTTGCCGGCGATACGCTGGCGGCGGTGCAGGCGGTCAATGCCCTGGACGAGTACAATGTCCAGTACCTGACCTTTGAGAAGATTCTCAAGATCCTGTCCGAGCGGATGCGGCAGATCCAGACGCTGCCGCTGGGGGTCCGGTTCCTGGTGGGGGGCCGCGGCCGCAAGGGCGGCTTCCAGATGGCCACCTTCTCCACCGACAACGACTGCCAGCCGGACATCCGCCCCGCCCAGCCGGGCGCCTACCTGATCGAGGGCGCCTGCGCCCACACCGAGGTGGGCCCGCTGCTGGAGGAGCATCTGCGGACCGGCGCCGAGAACTGGCGCTCGCTGGATGACGTGGCGGCGTCGATGGACGCCTGCCTCAAGGCCATTGCCGCCCGGGACGAAACCGCCAACGACAAGGTGTTCCGCCAGCTGGTCTATTGATTCTGCATAAAAAACCGCCCCGGACTTTGGCAGGGTTGCCAGGTCCGGGGCGGTTTTGCTGTGTCAGGTCCGGTTGAAATCGGCGGTCAAACCGTCACGTCGCCCACCAGCATGCTGCCGGCGGCGTCGATGGCGTAGACCGTGTACTTGATGCGGGTGCCGCCCTCCCCGCCGGCCAGAAGCACACCGCCGGAGGCGGGCTCCACAAAATGGAACCGCTTGTGGGCGGTGGTGGCGTGGGGACGCTCCTCGGGGGCGGTCCAGGCCAGAATCCCGGTGGGGGCGTCCGGGCTGCCGCAGAAATCGTCGGGCAGCAGATGCTCCTCGCCGGCCAGCGTCATCCGGTAGATGCCCGGCAGCGATTTGCCCGCCGGCCGCAGCCAGACGCTGGCCCGCGCCGGGCGACCCTCGCAGGGGATGGTCTCCCGCTGCCGCAGGCACAGCGCCACATTGGTCCATGCCACCAGAAAGTCATCCAGCGGCAGCTGCACTTCCGTCTCAAAATCCGTGTCGGCGGCGTAGGGGTCGTTCAGCAGCGCAAAGGACTCGCCCTTCACGGTGGCAAAGCCCCGCAGCGCCGCATACCGGTGTTCCGGCCAGCCCTCCGCCTGCTGGGCAGGGGTGCTTTCCAGCTCCACCACCACGCCGAACCCGGCCCGCAGCTCCGCCCGCAGCGCACCCAGGTCCGCCCAGCGGACCCAGGCCGGGAACCCCCAGCAGCCCACCGCCGCGGCACCAAAGCACAGGTTGGGCGTGCCCTGCCAGTCCCGCATGGCCATGGCCAGCTCCTCGGGCAGGATGTCGGCGCCCCAGCGGTTGGTCAGCCCGGCAATGCTGCAGGCCAGGTCCATCTGGGGTTTCAGCACCGGGGCGCGCAGCGCCACCGCGTAGGGCGGCAGCCGCAGACAGGCGTTGACCGGCCGCCCGCCGCCCGGGATCACATCCACCACATGCACCCCGGCACCCAGCAGCGATACCTGCGGGGTGTGCTTTTCGTCCCGGGTGTACAGGTAGATGCGCAGCTGTGCCTTGGTGGCTACCTTGGAATCCAGCTGCAGCAGATCCGGGGTCAGGGTCAGCGGCCCGCGCGTCGTCGGCTTGGCGCCCTCCCGGTGCAGGAAGGGGCTCCACCGCCCGAAGCTGGACCAGGCGGTCCAGTTGCCGTCCACCATCACCCGCACCTGGACCTCCACCGCGGTGCCCTGCGGGGCAAAGGCGTTCCAGCTGGGGCGCAGCGCGTCAAAGGCGGGCAGCGCAACCGGCGGGCTGGTGTAGCAGCCATAGGGCACATAGCCCCCCTGCACCACGTCCAGCAGAATGTGCGACCCGGATACCGTCACGTTGTCCAGCTCGCCGCGCATGAACTCCTCGGTGTCCTGCAGCAGAAAGAAGGAGCGCTTTTCCATGACATCGTCACCCGCTTTCCTTACAAAAATTTCCTATGCCCTTATCATATCCGGTTTTTCTGCCGCATGCAAGGGATTGCCGCCGAAACCCTGCTTGCAGCCGCCCGCCGCATCGCGTATACTGGGGATATACTTTGCCCGCATGTTCTGAAAAAAGGAAACCTGCCATGAAAAAACTGTTGCTGCTTTTGCCGGTCTGCCTGGGCCTGGCGGCCGTCGCCCTGGCGGTGGCCCGCCGTCCTGCCGCCCGCCCGGCCCGTGTTCTGCCCGACAACCCCTACCACCGGTTTTACACCAAAACCCGCCGGCTGGAGGAGCTGGCCCCGCGTCCGGGACAAAAAGCGGCAAAGGACCGGTGACTTTTGTCGCCGGATATGCTATGATGAACGGAAAGACAGTCCGGCGGACCGCCCGGACAGAAAACGAGGTGTTTGCCGATGGCCTGGGTGACCAAGTCCAGCACGGAAGAATACAACCAAACCCCGGAACCCCCCAAACAGTATACCCGCCGCGAGAAGGCGGGCAACTGGTGGCACTACAACCGGATTGTCGTCATCATCGTGGTGGTGGTGCTGGCGATTCTGGCGGGCATTCTCTATGATATGTTCGGCCGTCCGGAGCCGGATTACACCATCGGCTGGGTGGGGGACATCGACCTGCCTGAGGACACCGCCCAGGCCCTGACCGACCAGCTGACCGCCCTCTGCGACGACCGCAACGGCGACGGCCAGGTGCTGGTGGAGCTGGCCCAGTTCCCCTATAATTTCCGGGGCGAGTCGACGGCGGACGCCTCCTACCAGATGGCGGTGATCACCCGGCTGGAAGGCGACCTGGGCACCGACGACGGCTGCTACATCTTCTTGCTGCAGGACCCGGAGGGGTTTGAAAATCACACCCGGGTATTGCAGTATCTGGACGGCACCCTGCCCGCCGAGGATGCCGAGGACTGGCAGAACATGGTCTACCGCTGGTCCGACTGCCCGGTGCTGGCCGGGCTGGACCTGGGCGACTACACCGGCGTGACCACCATGGACGACGTGTCCGGCAGCAGCCAGGACTATCTGGCCAACGTCTACATTGCCCGGCGGGCCAACCGCCAGGACGGCGCCAACGACTATTACAACGCCTGCGACGTGCTGTGGCAGACACTGACCGAGGGCGCCGTGCCGCTGTCCGCTGACGAAACAGACGGCTGACCGTATTTTCTTGCTTTTTGACTTCAGGCCCCGCAGCCGGATATCCGGCGGCGGGGCCTTTTGTGTACCCATACGGCGGACAGGGACCGGCACCGGCAAAAAGATGGGGAATTTGCGTGGAATTTCTTGTGCGCGCTCTTGAGAAAAAGACCGCTTTATGGTATACTCAGATTACATATAGACCGAAGGAGGATCGCCATGGAACTTTTGCAGCAGGCGCGGGCGGAGATCGACGCCATCGACGCCCAGATGGCTGCCCTGTTTGAGCGCCGGATGCAGGCTGTGGCCAAGGTGGCCCAGAGCAAGGCCCAGACCGGAAAGGCTGTCTTTGACCCGGAGCGGGAGCGGGCTGTCATTGCCAAAAACACCGCCCGCATCCAGGACCCGGCACTGCAGCCCTTTTACCGTCAGTTCATCACCCAGGCGATGGCGGTCTCCCGCGCCTACCAGCGGCAGATCCTCGGGCGCAATGTGGCCGCCTATCAGGGGGTGCAGGGGGCCTGGTCCCAGATCGCGCTGCAGCGCATCTTCCCCTTTGCCAGACAGATGGCCTGCCAGACCTGGGCGGATGTCTTTGCCGCGGTGCAGGACCAGAAGGCCGAGTACGGCGTGCTGCCCTTTGAAAACTCCAACGCCGGGGATGTGTCGGCGGTGCTGGACCTTCTGTACGCCCATCCCGACCTGTCGGTGACGGGCATGTACGACCTGCCCATCCGCCAGGACCTGCTGGGAGTGCCGGGCGCCACGCTGGAGGGGCTGCGCACGGTGGTCAGCCACCAGCAGGCCCTGAGCCAGAGCGGGCCTTTCCTGCGGTCCCATCGCCTTGCCACCAAGGCCTGGGGCAACACTGCCGACGCCGCCCGCCATGTGGCCGAGCTGGGGGATGTGACGGTGGGGGCCATCGCCTCCGCCGAGACCGCCCGCCTCTACGGCCTGACGGTGCTGGCCGAGGGGGTCAACGAGGACGGCGACAACACCACCCGGTTCATTGTCATTCACCGGGGCAGTGCGGCGGATGCACCGGTGCATGCGGGGCAGCGGATTGCGCTGCTTTTCACGGTGGACCACAAGCCGGGCAAGCTGGCCCAGGTGATCGAGCGCATCGGCGGCATGGGCTTCAATATGGAAAGCATCAAGAGCCGCCCGCTGCCCCATGTGCAGTTTGAGTATTATTTCTTTGTACAGCTGATCTGCCCGGCCGCGGCCGAGGGCCAGACCTGTGCCACCCTGCTGGCAAATCTGCAGGAGCCCTGCCGCACCGTGCGGCTGCTGGGCATCTTTGACCGGGAGACCCGCCACGCGGGAAATGAGGAGGCCGAATCATGAAACTGACCATGCGACTGAAGGAACACAGCTACGACATCATTCTCAAGCGCGGCTGTCTGAAAAACCTGTATCAGTTTGCCAATGTCCGGGACCGCAAGGTGTTTGTGCTGACCGATTCCGGCATTCCGGCCGAATATGCCCAAACGGTGGCCGACCAGTGCACCGACGCCACCATCTACACCATTCCCCAGGGCGAGGCCAGCAAGTGCCTGAAAGTGTACGGCCAGGTGCTGCAGGCCATGCTGGACTTCGGCATGAGCCGCCGGGACGTGGTGGTCGCCGTGGGCGGCGGCGTGGTGGGAGACCTGGGCGGGTTCTGCGCCGCCAGCTATATGCGGGGCATCGACTTCATCAACTGCCCCACCTCCACCCTGGCACAGATCGACTCCTCCATCGGCGGCAAGACCGCCATCGACCTGGGCGAGACCAAAAACATCGTGGGCGCCTTCTGGCAGCCCCAGGTGGTGCTGATCGACCCGGATGTGCTGGACACGCTGCCCCGCCGCCAGTATGTCAACGGCCTGGCCGAGGCGCTCAAGGCCGGCCTGATCGCCGACCCGGAACTCTACTCCCTGTTTGAAAAGCATGTGCAGAGCCCCGACACCATTGATGAGGACATCGAGCAGATCATCTACCACAGCCTGCAGGTCAAGAAAAAGATCGTCGAGCAGGACGAGACCGAACAGGGCCCCCGCGCCGCGCTGAACTTCGGCCACACCATCGGACACGGCATCGAGGCGGTGAAAGGGGTGCGGGGCCGCCGCAAGAACGGCCTCTACCACGGCGAGTGCGTGGCGCTGGGCATGCTGCCGATGATCGAGGACAAGCCCCTGGTCAAGCGGACCCGGGCAATCATGCGGGCGCTGGGCCTGCCCACCCGCACCTCCTACGACAAGGCCAGGGTGCTGGAGCAGATGCACCACGACAAAAAGGGTCGCGGCGCCACCATCACCATCATCAAGGTGCCCGGCCTGGGCTGCTGGCGCGCCGACAAGATTTCCATGACCGAGTTGCCCGCGCTGCTGGGCATGGAGGAGGAAGCCTGACCGGCTTTCCCGCACAACTGGAGGCGCACCTATGAAAAATACCTTTGGCAGCGCTGTGTCGCTGACCATTTTCGGCGAAAGCCACGGTCCCGCCATCGGGGCGGTGCTGGACGGCCTGGCCGCCGGCCTGCCGGTGGACGCGGCGCAGATCGCCGCCTGCATGGACCGGCGCCGTGCCCGGGGCGACGGGCTTTCCACCTCCCGCACCGAGCCGGACCAGGTGGAGTTTGTCTCCGGCCTGCTGGACGGCCATACCACCGGCACCCCGGTTACCTTGCTGATCCGCAACACCAACACCCGCAGCGGCGACTATGCCAAGACCGCCGCCCTGCTGCGGCCCGGCCATGCCGACTACACCGCCTGGGTCAAGTACGAGGGCTTTCAGGACGCCCGCGGCGGCGGACATTTTTCCGGCCGGATCACCGCGGCGTCGGTGGCGGCGGGGGCCATCTGCCAGCAGGTGCTGGCGGGACTGGGCATCCGGGTCTACACCCACATTGCCCGCTGCGCCGGCATCTCCGACGCGCCGCTGCCTGACGACGGCACCCTGCCCCCCGACACCCCGCCGGCGCATTTTTCCCTCATTGACCCGCAACGGGAGCTTGCCATGCAGCAGGCCATCCGGACGGCCGGCGCGGCGGGGGACAGCGTGGGCGGCATTCTGGAAACCGTCATCACCGGCCTGCCCGCCGGGGTGGGGGAACCCTTCTTCGACAGTGTGGAGAGCGAACTGGCCCACCTGATGTTTGCAGTGCCGGCGGTCAAGGGCATTGAGTTCGGCGCCGGCTTCCGCTTTGCCGACCTGACCGGAAGCACCGCCAACGACGCTTTCCGCATGGGGGATGCGGGCCGCGTCGTCACCGCCACCAACCGCAACGGCGGCGTCAACGGCGGCATCACCAACGGCATGCCGGTGGTCTTCCGCACGGTGGTCAAGCCCACCCCCAGCATCTACAGGGAACAGCAGACGGTGGACTATCCCGCCCGCGCCGACGCGCAGCTGGTCATCCACGGCCGGCATGATCCCTGCATTGTGCCCCGCGCCGCGGTGGTGCAGAACACGCTGGCGGCCTTCGGGCTTCTGGACCTGATCACGGTGCGCTACGGCACCCTGGCCCAGAAACACGGCCTGCCGGCTTCACAACCCGTTCAAAAATAACAGTTCAGATACAAATCCCTGCCAGGACGGCGCACAAACCCCGGAAGGGAAAAGGAGGAGAGACACATGGAGTACGGCCTGATCGGCGGCAAATTGGGACACAGCTATTCCCGTCAGATCCACGAGCAGATCGGTGGCTATCTGTATCAGCTGCACGAGCTGCCCACCGAGGACGAGGCCCGGGCTTTTCTGGAGGCGCGGGACTTCAAGGGACTCAACGTGACCATTCCCTACAAAAAACTGGTCATTCCCTACTGTGACAAGGTGGAGCCCCGGGCGGCGGCCATCGGCGCGGTGAACACCCTGGTCAACCGTGGCGGTGTCCTGACCGGCTACAACACCGACTATGACGGCTTCCAGTATCTGGCAAGGCGTCACGGCGTGCGGTTCCGGGGCAAGACGGTGCTGATTCTGGGCAGCGGCGGCACCCGCAACACGGTGGCGGCGGTGGCCCGGGACGGCGGTGCCGCCCGGGTGATCACCGTCAGCCGCAGCGGCCGCAACGGCGGCGTCACCTACGCCCAGGCCGAGGCCTCCGGCGAGGGACAGATCATCATCAACGCCTCGCCCGCCGGCATGTTCCCCAACAACGGCTCCTGCCTGATCGACCTGAAAAAGTTCCCCGACCTGGAGGCCGTGCTGGATGTGGTCTACAACCCCTTCCGCACCGAGCTGCTGCTCCGCGCCGAGGAGCTGGGCATCCCGGCCTATTGCGGCTTCGAGATGCTGGTGGCCCAGGCAGTGGTGTCGGCAGGGCTTTTCCTGGACAAGCTGTTCTCCGCCAACCAGATTGACGAGGCCTGCCACGCCCTGCGGCGGGAGATCTCCAACGTCTCGCTAATCGGCATGCCCGGCTGCGGCAAGTCCACCGTCGGCCGCGCCCTGGCCCGCGCCCTGGCCAAGCAGTATGTGGACCTGGACGACGTGATCGAGAAAAACGCCAAAATGCCCATCCCCGACATCTTTGCCCAGTACGGCGAGGAGACTTTCCGCAAGTACGAGGCGGAGGCGGTGGCAGCCTGCTCCAAGCACACCGACCAGGTCATTGCCTGCGGCGGCGGCGTCATCAAGACGCCGGGCAACGCCCGCATGCTGCGCCAGAACGGCCCGGTGCTGTGGATTCGCCGGCCGGTGGAAAAACTGCCCACCACCGGGCGCCCGCTGTCGATGGGCGGCCACAGCCTGAAGCAGATGGAGGCCGAGCGCACGCCGCTGTACCGGGCGGCCTGCGACGCCGCCGTGGATAACTACGGCCGCCTGGCCGATACCGTCCGGGATGCGGTGGAGGCCTTCGACCAGACCTTTGACGTGAGATAACTGAGAAAACAAAGGGGGGCGTGCTGTGGACGCAAAGATTTCGGTCAGCCATATCGGCGGCAGTGTGGCGGTACCGCCCAGCAAAAGCGCGGCGCACCGTGCGGTGCTCTGTGCGGCGCTGGCCGGCGGTACCAGCCGGATTGACAACATCGAATACAGCGACGACATCCGCGCCACCCTGGGCGCCGTGCGCCAGCTGGGGGCCAGGGTCAGCTGTGACCAGACCAGCGTCACCATCCAGGGCTGCGGCGGGGGCTTTGCCACCGTCACCCGCCCGGTGTTCTGCAACGAGAGCGGCAGCACGCTGCGGTTTCTCATTCCGGTGTTCAGCCTGACCGCCCAGAAAATCAAATTCACCGGCGCCGGGCGGCTGTTCGCCCGCCCGCAGGAGATCTACCGCGCCCTCTTCACCAAGCAGGCGCTGCGGTTCGAGCAGGCGCCGGACAGCCTGACCATCTTCGGGCGGCTGCGCCCCGGCGTCTTTACCCTGCCGGGGGATGTGTCCAGCCAGTTCATCAGCGGGCTGTTGTTTGCCGCCCCGCTGCTGGAATCCGACTCCACCATTCAGGTTCTGCCTCCCTTTGAAAGCCACAGCTATGTGGGCATGACGATGGATGCGCTGGCCCGCTTCGGCGTCCGGACGGCCCAGACCTCCGGCCCCGAGGGCAAGACCATCCTGACCATCCCCGCCCCCCAGCGCTACCGCAGCTGCAACATGTCGGTGGAGGGGGATTACAGCCAGGCCGCCTTCCCGGCGGTGCTGGGCACCCTGACCGGCGGCGTCACCGTCACCGGCCTGTCGCCGGACAGCCACCAGGGGGATAAGGTGATCCTGGACATTCTCCGCCGCTGCGGCGGTAAATTCTCGGTGTCGGCGGACGGGGTCCGGTTCGAGCGCAGCCTGCTGCGGGCGGCGCCCATCGACCTGGCCGACTGCCCCGACCTGGGCCCGGTGCTGATGGCCATGGCCTGCTTTTGCAGCGGCACCACCGTCATCACCAACGCCGGCCGCCTCCGCCTCAAGGAGTCCGACCGCATTGCCGCCATGCAGACCGAGCTGGCCAAGTTCGGCGGCAAGGTCAAAAGCAGCGGCGGCACCATCACCATCGAGGGCGGCGCCCTGCACGCGCCGGAAACCCCGCTGGACGGCCACAACGACCACCGTGTGGTCATGAGCCTGGCGGTGGCGGCACTGGGCGCCGGCGTGCCCGCCCTCATCCGGGGGGCAAACGCCGTGGCCAAAAGCTGGCCGGAATTTTTCGACGCCATGCGCGGCATCGGCGCCCGGGTGGAACTGACGGGAACGGAGGAATGATCCATGCTGGAACGCGATAAAACCATTTTGATTGTCGGACTTGGCCTGCTGGGCGGCAAGTACGCCCAGGTGCTTTCCGGCAAGGGATACACCGTCTGGGGCATCGACAACAACCCCGACACCATCCAGTGGGCGCTGGACCGGGCCTACATCAGCCGGGGCGCCGACCATCCCGCCCGGGAACTGGTGGAAAACGCCGACCGGGTCATCTTCGGGCTGTATCCCACCGTGCTGCTAGACTGGGTGGAACACTACGGCAGCTGGATTCGTCCCGGTTGCTACGTTACCGACGTGTCCGGCGTCAAGCGGGGCGTGGTGGCGCCGGTGCAGCAGATGCTGCCCCAGGGGGTGGAGTTCATTGCCAGCCATCCCATGGCCGGCCGCGAGACCAGCGGCATCACCCACAGCGCCGAGGTGGATTTTGCCCCCGCCAACTTCATTGTCACCCCCACCGAAAAAAATACGCCGGAAGGCATCGCCTGGTGCTGTGACCTGGCCCGGACGCTGGGCTTTGCCCGCATCACCACCCTGAGCATCGCCGAGCATGACCGGATGATCGGTTATGTCAGCCAGCTGTGCCACGCCATCGCCGTCAGCCTGATGTGCGCCAGCGACAACACCAGCCTGGCCGACTACACCGGCGACTCCTTCCGGGACCTGACCCGGATCGCCCGCATCAACGAAAAGCTGTGGGCGGAGCTGTTCTTGTGGAACCGGGACAACCTGATCGGCGAGATCGACATGTTTGACGCCGCGCTGCAAAAGCTGCGGGACTGCCTGGCCGGCGGCGACCGGGAAGGGCTGGAAACCATGTTCCGGCTGTCCACCGTCCGCCGCGCCGCCTTTGACAAAAAAGAAAAAACGCCTGCCGCATCTGACAATACCTGAAACAAAAGGGGGAAACCGCCATGTCCCGCAAGGAAGGCCAGAAGCTGAAACTGTTGACCCTGATCGAAATTTTAATGCGTGAGACGGATGAAAAGCATCCGCTGAGCGTGCCCAAGCTGGTGGAACTGCTGCGTCAGCGGGGGATCGAGGCGGAGCGCAAGAGCATCTATGCCGACATCGAGACGCTGAAGGAACTGCCCGGCGCCACCTTTGACATCATCCAGCGGCGGGGCCGGGGCGGCGGCTACTATATGGCCGACACCCCCTTCGAGCTGGCCGAGCTGAAGCTTCTGGTGGACGCGGTGTATACCAGCAAGTTCATCACCGCCAAAAAGAGCAAGACGCTGATTGACAAGCTGGGCCGGTTTACCAGCCACTGGCAGCAGGAGGCGCTGGACCGGCAGGTGCAGGTTTCCGGCCGGATCAAGAGCCAGGACGAAAAGATCCTGTACACGGTGGATGCCCTGCACGAGGCCATCACCGCCGGGGTGCAGGTGCGGTTCAAATACTGCGACTGGACGCTGGAAAAGAAGATGAAACCCCGCCACGACGGCCGGTTTTATCAGGTCAGCCCCTGGACGCTGGTCTGGGAGAACGGCAACTACTACCTGATCGCCTACACCGAGGGCTCGCTGCGCCACTACCGGGTGGACAAGATGCAGAACGCCGAGGCACTGCCCGACCATCCCCGGGAAGGCAAGGCGGTGTTCGAGGGCTTTGACGTCAACACCTACACCCAGCAGTTGTTCGACATGTTCAACGGCCCGGTCAAGCAGGTGACGCTGCGGTGCGAAAACCGTCTGGCCGGGGCAATGTTCGACCGGTTCGGCACCCGGCCCACGCCGGTGATCTGTCCCGGCGGCGACAAGTTCGAGGTGACGGTGACGGTGCAGGTCAGCCCCCGGTTTTACGGCTGGGTGGCCGGCTTTGCGGGCGGGGTGGAGATCACCGCCCCCGCCGATGTCCGCGCCGAGATGAAAAAGACGCTGGATCTGCTGCAGGAGCAGTACCGCTGATCCGGAAGTTTGCCGACGAGGGAATTTTATCTTGAAAGACAAAACAATCTGTGCGCTGCGCCGCCTGGCGCCCTGGGCGGCGCTTTTGGTTTTGTTTGCCGGGCTGGCCGCGCTTCGGGGCCTGTCCGACAGCTTTACCATCGACTACGAAATCATGAACGGGGATTTCCAGAACTACAACCCGGTGCGGCATCTGCTGGCCGGGCAGGCGCCCTATGCCGACTTCACCGTCTACCTGGGCGCCGGTGAGCTGTACGGCGTGGCGGCGCTGCTGGCGGTGTTGGGCAACGACTTTGCCAACAGCATCTTTGCTGCCGAGTTCCTCACCTGGTTCTGCTTCGAGCTGCTGGCGCTGGCCGCCTGCCGGGCGGTGTTTGCCTCCGGCCGGGCTGCCCGGGCCGCCGCCGCTGCCGTCAGCACCCTCTGCTTTGCGGTGGCGCAGGGGCTGACATTCCCCGGTTCGTCCTGGCTGGCCGGCTTGCTGGGCTATGCGTCCGCCAGCGGCAACAGTGCCCGCATGATCCGCTCCGGCGCCTTGTCGGTGGCGCTTTTGCTCATCGGTGTGCTGCTTGCCGTCCGCTGGCCCGCCGCGCCCAAACGCCTGCCCCGCTGGTTCCCCACCGGTCCGGCGCTGATTGTGCCGCTGGTGGCCGGGGCGCTGTTTGTCTGGAGCAACGACATGGGCGCCGCCATGTACATTTCGGTGGCGCTGGCCTACGGGCTGCTGCTCATCCGCCGGTACCGGCGCCGCATCGGGGCCATCGCCCTGCGGGTGGTGCAGTATGTGGCGGTCAGCATGGTGGGGCTAGGGCTGTCGGTCATGCTGGTCAGCTGGGGCCATCCGCTGGCCTGGCTGCGCCAGACCCGGGGTGCCTCCGCCTATCAGGCCTGGTATTACAGCTCCTTGCCGGAAAGCAAACTCTACTACCTCAGCCAGCTGCAGCTGGACTGGAGCTTCTGGGTCATGCTGGCGCTGGCGGTGCTGGCCACCGTCTGGCTGTTCGCCGCAAAACGGCAGGACACCGCCCGCCGCGCCGGGGCGCTCTTTGCCCTGACGCTGGGCATGGCGCTGTGGAATATCCTTTACTGCCTGCTGTCCTCCGCCCGCAACGGGCCGGACGGCGGGGCCAAAGCGCTGCTGGCGGTGCTGATCCCGGCGGCGGTGCTGGCGGCCGTCGGCTGGCTGGTGCGGCACTGGAACACACTGGCCGGGCGGATGCCCCGGTATCTTCCCGGCGTTCTGGCCGGGGTGCTGGGGGTGGCGGTCTTTGCCTGGGGCCTGACCGGACAGATCGCCGACCGCAGGGCCGGCCGCGGGGAAGGGTATATCTACCAGCCCGAGCTGGGCGGCTGGCTGGGCAGCCAGGCGGCAAACCTGGCCACCGAGCGGCAGATCCTGGGCGAGGGCACGGTGTGGAGCAGCTACGCCAGCGCACTGGAGGCCATGACCGGCCAGCTGCAGCCCTCCGGCACCGACTACATCATCCATGTGCTGGGGGATGCCCAGCGGGTGAAATACCTGCAGCAGTTCCAGAACGGCAGCTACACCTTTGCCCAGACCCCCAGCTACAAGGTCAACGCCTACGAGCGCTGGAGCCGCAACGCCAACTGGTGGTTCTACCGGGAACTTTACCGCTACTGGCAGCCGGTGGGCACCACCTTTGCCTGCGGCGGCATGCACATTTTCTGGCAGAAAAACGGCGCCGACAATAATCTGAACCAGCCCTGCACCGTCACCCTGCAGCAGCAGGACACCGCCACCGTCACCCTGACCGTGACGGCAGAGGACCCCGCGTTTGAAGGGGTGGCCGATGTGACGCTGCAATATCAGTTTGACGTGGCACCGGACTTTCTGTTGCACGGCGGGGTGGGCAGCTACCTGCACCTGTCCGCCGACACCGAAAAGCGCCTGTGCGAAGCCGCCGGCCGGGACAGCTCCAGCTGCGACTGGTTTTTGCCCACCGACCGGGGCAGCTACGACATCCCGGTGACGATGGAAAACGGCACCGGCACCGTCACGCTGACAGCGCTGCCCCAGGATGCCGCCACCGTCACCGTGACCGGCGCGACGGTCAATGCCACCTTCTTTGACTGGGAATATTTCTACGAATAAGGCAGTCGCCTCCTTTTTGCAAAACTGTAACAATTCCGCCGCAGCGTTGAAAGCTGCGGCGGAATGTGGTATTCTATTGCTGTGTATTGCCTGCGCACCGGAGGGTGCCCGGGGCAGACCGGAAGTTGATTGGAGAAAGGAGCCGCCCGCCGAATGATCGAAAAAAACCGACGCATCCGGGCAACCTGTAACTGCCTGGCTGACGCTGTGCTGATCTTTCTGGCCTATTTGCTGGCAAATTATCTGCGTTTCAATTATATGCGTTTCTTCCAGCCCGGCGGCGCAGGCCCGGCGCTGGCCATTGCCCAGGATGTCCGCACCATGCTGGCCGGCGTGTTTGCCGCCGTCGGTACCGTGCTGGTACTCTGGCTGCTGCATCTGTACGACTCCCGCCGGCTGTACGGCATCTGGCGGCAGAGCCGCATCATCGTGGTGGTGAATGCGCTGTGCATCGTGGTGTTCCAGGCGGTGCTCTACCTGGCCCGCCTGCCGGACTTTTCCCGTATGGTGCTGGCGCTGTTTTACTGCCTGGCCTGCGGGCTGCTGATCGGCCGGCGTCTGGTCATGCGGTGGTATCACCGCCGCCAGCGCGACCGGGGCGAGGGGGTCCGCCATCTTTTGATGATCGGCGGCGGCGCCATCGCGGCCAAGTATCTGCTGGCGCTGCAACACAACCCCTACTACGGTTTCCAGGTGGACGGCTACCTGGCCGGGCAGGAAAACCCGGCGCTGGCCTGCCGGTATCTGGGCGGCTACGACCGGATGGACGAGAGCATGGATGACCCCCTGATCGAGGAGGTCATCATCGCAGTGGATGCCGGGGACATGGACCGCATCCCGGCGGTGCTCTCCGCCTGTGACAAGCACGGCACCCGGGTGACGATGGTTCCCTTTTATAATGATTACCTGCCCGCCCGGCCCACCATCGACGTGCTGGACGACTGCAAGCTCATCAACATCCGCCAGACCCCTTTTGACAACCTGGTCAATGCGGCGGTCAAACGGCTTCTGGACATTGTGGGCAGCATGCTGCTGATCATCCTCACCAGCCCGGTGATGCTGGCGGTGGCCATCGGCGTCAAGCTGTCCAGCCCGGGCCCGGTGCTCTTCCGGCAGGAGCGCATCGGCCTGAACAAAAAGCCCTTCATGATGTACAAGTTCCGCTCCATGCGGGTCAATACCGAGGAAAACACCGCCTGGAGCACCAACGCCGACCCGCGCAAGACCCGCTTCGGCAGTCTGATCCGCAAGTTCAGCCTGGACGAGCTGCCCCAGTTCTTCAACGTGCTGAAAGGGGACATGAGCCTGGTGGGGCCCCGCCCCGAAATCCCCTTCCATGTGGAGCACTTCAAGGAGGAGATCCCCCGGTATCTGGTGCGCCAGCAGGTGCGCCCCGGCTGCACCGGCTGGGCCCAGGTCAACGGCCTGCGGGGGGACACCGACATCGCCGAGCGCATCCGCTACGACATCTGGTATATCGAGAACTGGACGGTGGCGCTGGATCTGAAGATCATCTTCCGCACCGTGTTCGGCGGCAAGATGATCAATGACGAAAAGCTCAAATAAACCCGCCGCACCGGCAGACAGGAGGGCGTCATGCCTGACAAGAAACTGAAAGTTGCCATTGTACACGACTGGCTGGTGACCTACGCAGGCGCCGACCGGGTGGTGGACTGCATGCACCACGTCTTCCCCGATGCACCCATCTACACCCTGGTCTACGACCGGGACCGGATGCCCGCCCGCTTCCGGGACTACGACATCCGCACCACCTACATCCAGAAACTGCCCTTTGCCACCAGGATTTACCGCTCGCTGCTGCCCTGGATGCCGGGAGCCTTTGAGGCGCTGGACCTGTCCGAGTACGATCTGGTGCTTTCCTCCAGCTCCTCCTGCAGCAAGGGGGTCATCACCCGGCCGGACGCGGTGCACATCTGCTACTGCCACACCCCCACCCGCTATATCTGGGACTTCTACTACACCTACCGCAACAACGCCAACTGGCTGGTAAAGCGGGTCATGCCCCACCAGATCCACAAGCTGCGGGTCTGGGACAAATGCGCCGCCGACCGGGTGGATTATTTTATCGCCAACTCCCACTACATCGCCCAGCGCATCAAGAAATACTACCGCCGGGATGCCGATGTGATCTATCCCTGTGTTCACATCAACGAGCAGCCCCTGGTCCCCAAGGAGGACTTCTACCTGGTGGTGGGGCGCTTTACCTGGTACAAGCGGATGGACCTGGCGGTGGCGGCCTGCGCCCGGCTGGACAAACCGCTGATCGTCATCGGCGCCGGCGGGGAGGAAGCCCGGCTGAAATCCCTGGCCGGACCCACCGTGCAGTTTCTGGGCGGCGGGCTTTCCGACGAGGAGATCCGCGGCTACTATCTGCGGGCCAAGGCCTTCCTCTTCCCCGGGGAGGAGGATTTCGGCATCACGCCGGTGGAGGCCCAGAGCGCCGGCACCCCGGTGCTGGCCTTCGGCCGGGGCGGCGCCTGCGAGAGCGTGGTGGACGGGGTGACGGGTCTGTTCTTCGAGGAGCAGACGGTGGAGTCGGTGATGGACTGCATCCGGCGGTTTGAGGCCGGCGGCGTATCCGGCACCCCCGAACAGATCCGCGCGCACAGCCGCAGCTTCTCGGAAGAGCGGTTTGAACAGCAGCTGAAAGACTATTGCCTGCAGCGCTGCCGGGACTGGCAGCAGGAACTGCGGGATTGCTCCCGCCGGGGACTCATCCCCGGCCCTGACGCCAAAACAGGAGGCAATGAGGATTGAGACCCATCGTCATCAACGGCACTGTATTGTGTGACAAGATCACCGGCATTCCCCGCTATGTCTACGAGGTGGTCACCCGGCTGGACCCGCTTCTGGAGGGCACCGGCCTGGATGTGCGTATCGCCTACCGGGACAACGGCCGGCCCATTCACCTGCCCGAACTGAAAAATATTCAGGTGGTGCCCCTCAAGGCGGTGCGTTACTGCTATAATATGTTTGTGCTGCCCCGGTATCTGCGCAGGACGGGGGCCTTCTTTGTGGGCTTCGCCAGCGACATGCTCATGCGCCATGACAGCGCCGTGGTGCTGCACGACATCCGCCCCCTGGTGATGGACACCGACCGGGGCTTTTTCCGGTTCAAGTTCTGGGTGCACTGCCTGTCCACCAAGTATTTTGCCCGGGAAATCTACACGGTCAGCGACGACCAGCGGCATCTGATCTCCCGGAAGCTGGGCATCCCGCTGGAAAAGATCGGCATCACCTACAACGGCTGGGAGCACATGAACGCCGTCCAGCCGGACGAGAGCGTCTTCCGCAAACTGCCCGGCGTGCGCAAGGGCGAATATTTTTACGCCCTGGGCAGCCTGGCCAAGCACAAAAACTACAAGTGGATCCGGGAGGTGGCGGCCCGCAACCCGGACAAGACCTTTGTGGTGGCGGGCGGCGCCGATCTGGCCGCCTTCGGCAAGGATGAGGCCGACGCCGCCAAAACCGCCGACAACATCTATTATCCCGGCTATGTCTCCGACAGCGAGAACAAGGCTCTGATGCGCCATTGCCGGGCGTTTCTCCATCCGGCGGTGTTCGAGGGCTTTGGCATTCCGCCGCTGGAGGCACTGAGCCAGGGGGCCAAAATCCTGCTGTCCAACGCCAGCTGCCTGCCGGAACTCTACGGCGACACCGCCGCCTACTTTGACCCCTATGACTACAATGTGGATCTGGACGCACTGCTGGCCAAGCCTGTATCCAATCCGGATAAATTGCTGAAAAAATACAGTTGGGATAATACTGCCCGCTTCTGGATGGAGCAGTTCAAGCGTTACGCCGGACAGTGAGCCGGCCCGGAAATCCCAGGGAGGAGATTGAATGGATACCATTGCCGTGCTGATTCCCTGCTACAATGAGGAAAAGACGGTGCAGAAGGTGGTCAGTGACTTCCGGGCGGTGCTGCCGCAGGCCACCGTCTATGTCTATGACAACAACTCCACCGACCATACTTCCCAGCTGGCGGCGGCCGCCGGTGCGGTGGTCCGCCACGAATACCAGCAGGGCAAGGGCAATGTGCTGCGCCGTATGTTCCGGGAAATTGATGCCGAGTGCTATATCCTGGTGGACGGCGACGACACCTACCCCGCCGAGTCCGCCCCCGAGATGGCCCGCCTGGTGCTGGAACACCAGGCTGACATGGTGGTGGGGGACCGGCTGTCCTCCACCTATTTCACCGAGAACAAGCGCCCCTTCCACAACTTCGGCAACAGTCTGGTGCGGGCGTCCATCAACCGGCTGTTCGGCGCCCGGATCCAGGACATCATGACCGGCTACCGGGCCTTCAGCTTTGAGTTCGTCAAGACCTTCCCGGTGCTGTCCCGCGGCTTTGAGATCGAGACGGAAATGTCCATCCACGCGGTGCAGCGCAACATGCAGGTGGAAAACGTGGTCATCGACTACCGGGACCGCCCGGCGGGCAGCGTCTCCAAGCTCAATACCTACTCCGACGGCCTCAAGGTGCTGGGCACCATCGCCCGGCTGTACAAAAACTATCGGCCCTTCGGCTTTTTCACCTCCATTGCCGCGATCCTCGCCCTGATCTCGGTGCTGTTCATGGTGCCGGTCTTTGCCGAGTATCTGCGCACCGGGCTGGTGCCTCGCTTCCCCACGCTGATTGTCTGCGGGTTTGTGATGGTGGCGGCGCTGATGCTGTTTGTGGCGGGGGTGATTCTTTCCAGCCTGCTGGCCAAGGACAAGCGGGATTTTGAATTCCACCTGCAGCAGGCCTCCGTCTGGAAGGAAAAGGCCCGCCGGCGCTGAGCCGGTCCGCATTCCGGTTCCTGTTTTCTCTGACTCCACATACTGAGGGCAGCCCGTCCGGCGGGCTGTAAATACTGGGAGGTATTCAATTATGAAGTACGATTATCTGATTGTCGGCGCCGGCCTGTACGGCGCAGTCTTTGCCCACGAAGCCACCGCCGCCGGCAAAACCTGCCTGGTGGTGGACAAGCGGGACCACATTGCCGGCAATATCTATACCGAAAGCATTGAGGGCATCAACGTCCACCGCTACGGCGCCCACATCTTCCACACCAACAACAAGGAAGTCTGGGACTACGTCAACCAGTTTGCGGTGTTCAACCGGTAC
>CAJFMB010000023.1 GCA_904390925.1 uncultured Subdoligranulum sp. | reverse complement strand
GCTGGAGTCCAGAGGATAAGTTCCTCTGGTCGTCGTCCACCCGTTCGAAAGGGTGGCGCCTTTCTTGGTTCTTCTTTCGGCGACGAAAGAAGAATAACCCTCCGGCAAGATGCCGGAAATAGAGAGACTGCCCACGAAAAAAGAATAACCTCCCGGCTGGCAGCCGGACATCTTCCGACGAAAGAAGAATAACCCTCCGGCAAGATGCCGGAAATAGAGAGACTGCCCACGAAAAAAGAATAACCTCCCGGCAAGCTGCCGGAATCATCAATGCCACCAGCCAAGAAAAAACTTTCTTGATTCTTCTTTCAGCGAAAGAAGAATCATTCCCCGGCAATGTTTGCCGTCACTTTGCCTTTTGTCGCCCAAAAGGCGAAGTTTACCGGCTTCCCCGGCGATAGAACAAGGTACCCGACCCGCGGTCGGAGAACATCTCCAGCAGCACCGAATGGGGCACCCGGCCGTCGATGATGACCGCCTCGTGGACGCCCTCGTAGATAGCGTCGGCCATGCCGTCGATCTTGGGGATCATGCCGCCGGCAATGACACCGGCCGCCTTGTAGCCGGCAATCTCGGACAGCTCCACCTCGGGGATCAGGGTGCTCTCGTCATCCTTATTATACAACAATCCCACAATATCTGTCATGGAAACCAGCTTTTCGGCGTGCAGCGCAATGGCGATGGCCGCCGCGGCGGTGTCGGCGTTGATGTTGTAGGGAATGCCGCTGTCGTCCATGCCCACCGTGGCGATCACCGGGATGAAGCCGTCGGACAGCAGATGCTCGATCAGGGTGGTGTCCACCTTCTCCACATTGCCCACATAGCCCAGGTCGGTGTCGGTCTTGCGGGTGCAGGTGATCATGTGGCCGTCCATGCCGCAAAGTCCCACGCCGCGGCCCTTGAGCAGCGCCACCAGATCCTTGTTCACCTGGCCGGCCAGCACCTGCTGGACAATGGCCATGGTCTCCTTGTCGGTGTAGCGCAGGCCGTTGACAAACTTGGACTCCTTGCCCACCTTCTTGAGCATGGTGTTGATGGCGGGGCCGCCGCCGTGGACCAGAACCACCCGCACGCCCAAAAGCGTCAGGGTGACCAGATCGTTCATGACGGCCAGTTTCAGCTGGTCATTGACCATGGCATTGCCGCCGTATTTGATGACCAGCGTCTTGCCGTGATATTTCTGAATGTAAGGCGTTGCTTCGGAAAACAGCAGCGCCATCTCCTCGTTTTTCATGGGCGGATTCCTCCGATCGAAAAAATAAGGTTTGCCGGGGAAAGAGTTTTCCCATACCGCCTTTTTGGCGGCGGAGACAGCCGGGCGGGATCAGCCCGCCCGCAAAGCGCAGGCCGTGCCTGTCCGGGAAAAGATCAGGTGCGGTAATCGCCGTTGATCTTGACGTAATCGTAGGTCAGGTCGCAGCCCCAGGCCTTTGCCTCGGCGTCGCCGCTGCCCATGTCCACCAGGATTTCGATCTCCTTCTCGGCCAGGACCTTGGCGGCCTCCTCCTCGCTGTAGGGGTGGTAGGCGGCGTTCTCGCAGACAAACACCTCACCGGCGGCGGAGCGCAGCTTTACCGCCACATGGTCGATGGAGAAATCGCCCGGCGTGTAGCCGATGGCGCAGAGCACACGGCCCCAGTTGGCGTCGGCGCCGAACATGGCGGCCTTGAACAGGGTGGAGTGAATCACGCTCTTGGAGACCGCACGCGCGGTGGCCAGGTCGGGCGCATGGGTGACGGTGCATTCCAGCAGCTTGGTGGCGCCCTCGCCGTCGCCGGCCAGCTCACGGCAGAGCTGCTCGGCAACCTTGGTCAGAGCCGCCACAAAGACGGTGTAATCCTCGCTGCCGGCCTGCACCGGGGCGTTGCCTGCCAGGCCGGAGGCCAGCAGCAGCACGGTATCGTTGGTGGAGGTGTCCCCGTCCACCGAGATCTGGTTGAAGGTGGCGGGCACCACCTCGGACAGCGCCTGCTGCAGCACCTCGTGGGAGACGGCGGCGTCGGTGGTCAGAAACAGCAGCATGGTGGCCATGTTGGGGTGGATCATGCCGGACCCCTTGGCGATGGCGCCCAGACGGCAGACCTTGCCGCCCAGGGTGAACTCCACCGCCGCCTGCTTGGGATGGGTGTCGGTGGTCATGATGGCGGTGGCGGCGGCCAGACTGCCGGCAGCGCTGCTGTCCAGCTTGGAAGCCGCGTCGGGGACGCCTGCCTGGAAGGGCTCGATGCTCATGGCCTGGCCGATGACGCCGGTGGAGGCGGGCAGCACGTCAGCCTCCGCCACGCCCAGTGCCCGGGCAGTCAGGGCGCAGACATCCCGGGCCAGCTGTACGCCACCCGGGGCACAGGTGTTGGCGTTGCCGCTGTTGACCACAATGGCCTGGGCATAGCCGTCGGCCAGGTGTTCCCGGTCCACCGTGATGGGCGCACCGTAGACCTTGTTGGTGGTGTAGCAGGCGGCGCCGGTGCAGCGGACGTCCGCCTTTATGATGGCCAGGTCCGGCTTGGAGTGGTTGTGGCGGATGCCGCAGTGGACGCCGGCGGCGGAAAATCCCTTGGCGGCGCAGATGCCGCCCTCCACGGGGGTCAGCTGAATGTTTTCCATATACTTTCTCTTCTCTCTTTTTCGGATTTGTTACATCAGGGGGTTATTCCAGCCCGGCGGTTTCCGGCAGACCCAGCATCAGGTTCATGCACTGCACCGCAGCGCCGGAGGCACCCTTGCCCAGGTTGTCGAACACCGCCGCCAGCAGCATCTGGCTGCCGTCGGGCGACGCCGAGCAGTAGATTTCCAGCCGGTCGGTGCCGGCCATCTGGTTGGCGGCCAAAAAGCCGGGGACCTCGCCCAGCGGGTGGACGGTGATCTGGCTCTGTCCCGCATAGTAGCCGGCCAGTGCCCGGGCGATTTCCTCGGCCGGGGCCTTGAGCAGCTCCATGTGCAGCGGCAGCAGCGTCTGCATGCCGCAGGAGTAGTCCGCCACCACCGGCACAAACACCGGCGGTTTGGTCAGCCCGCAGATGGTCTGCATTTCGGGCAGATGCTTGTGGTGCAGGCCCAGGCCGTAGCTGCGGGGGCTGTCCAGTGCCTGGTCCCGGTCCTCGGCCTGATAGTCGGCAATCATGCTCTTGCCGCCGCCGGAGTATCCGGTCAGGCTGGTGATCGAGAAGGGATAGTCGGCAGGCACCAGGCCCATCTGGACCAACGGCGCAGCCAGCACCGTGAAGCCGGTGGCATGGCAGCCGGGCACCGCCACCCGGTTGGCGGCGACGATGCGCTCCCGCTGGCCGGCCAGCTCGGGCAGGCCGTAGACCCAGCCCGGGGCGGTGCGGTGGGCGGTGGAGGTGTCCAGCACCCGCACGGTTTCGGGAATGCGGGGAACGATTTCCCGGGATGCGGCGTCCGGCAGGCAGAGGAAGGTCAGATCCGACTGGGCAATGACCTCTGCGCGGGCGTCCGGGTTTTTGCGGTCTGCCTCCGAGATGGTGAGCAGTTCCAGTTCCGGGCGGCCGGACAGCCGGTCGAGGATACGAAGGCCGGTGGTGCCGGCGGAACCATCGACAAAGATTTTATAGGTTTTCATGAGGTTTCCTCCTGAAAAAACAATAGGAACATCTTATTTTTATATTGCTGGGGGGATTCTTTTTTCGTCGGAAGATGTCCGGCTGCCAGCCGGGAGGTTATTCTTTTTTCGTGGGCAGTCTCTCTATTTCCGGCAGTTTGCCGGTGGGCTATTCTTCTTTCGTCGCCGAAAGAAGAACCAAGAAAGGCGCCACCCTTTCGAACGGGTGGACGGGACGAGGGAAAAGCAAAGCCCCCTTGAAAATCGCCTTTTCGGCGATGTAAACAGGGGAACGGCCTCGCTTAACGCTCCGGCCGTTGCCGGCACTGCGCCGTGCGGCGCAGACTCGCGATATGATCGCTCGGGCCGGCAAGCCCCTGGACTCCAGCCTAAGATAACAGCTCGGCCATCTCACCACCGGCTACTCCCGGCCTTACCTTGCAGGCCGGGTGAAACGTTGCCGCTGCCTGCGGCAAGGTTAAGCCTTATTTTTATAGGCTGTTGGCCCGATCAAGTTTCTTTTCCCGCTGCGGCAAGACCTGCACCCCCGGCCCGCAAGGTGGGCCGGGTAGAAGCCGGTGAGGGTAACACCCGGTAAGTGTTCCGCTGTGCGGGGTCCAGGGGTTTCCCCTGGTCGGCGTCCACCGCGTCGAAACGGTGGCACTTTTTTCGCTTCCTTTTTGGGTGTCCAAAAAGGAAGGAGGATACGGCTGGCTGCCGTTCATCCAATTGCCGACAGCACCTTTCTTGCTTACTTCTTTCGGTGACGAAAGAAGTAAGACCCGCGGCGGTATGCTGCTAAAAAATACAGCAAGGAACTTCAAAAAGATTTTTCGCTTCCTTTTGGGGCACCCAAAAGGAAGCGAAAAATCTTACTTCCCGGCCAGTTTGGCCCGTGCATCGGCAATCTGCCGAAGCACGCTGTCCCTGGTGGGTCCGCCGTAACTGGTGCGGCCCTCGCAGCAGTTGGTCAGGTCAATGGCCTGGTACACGTCCTCGTCAAACAGCGGGCTGTAGCGGCGGAACTCCTCCAGCGTCATCTCTTCCAGCGTCTTGTCGGCGGCAATGCAGGCCGCCACCATGGTGCCGGTGCACTTGTAGGCATCCCGGAAGGGCATCCCCTTCTTGGTCAGGTAGTCGGCGCAGTCGGTGGCGTTGATAAAGCCCTTGGCGGCGGCGCGGCGCATGTTTTCCGGCAGCGGGCGCATGGTTTCCAGCATGGGGGTCAGGGTGCGCAGGCACAGGTCCAGCGTGTCGGCGGCGTCAAACACCGCCTCCTTGTCCTCCTGCATGTCCTTGTCGTAGGCCAGCGGAATCCCCTTCATCATCACCAGCAGCGTGTTCAGGTCGCCGTAGACCCGGCCGGTCTTGCCGCGGATCAGCTCGGTGACATCGGGGTTTTTCTTCTGGGGCATGATGGAGGACCCGGTGGTGAAGGCATCGTCCAGCTCCACAAACTTGAACTCCCAGCTGCACCAGAGGATGATCTCCTCCGACAGACGGGACAGATGCATCATGCAGGTGGACATGGCCGCCACAAACTCGATGCAGAAATCCCGGTCGGACACGCCGTCGATGGAGTTGGCACAGGGTGCGGCAAAGCCCAGCTCCCGGGCGGTGTACTGCCGGTCGATGGGATAGGTGGTGCCGGCCAGCGCGCCGGACCCCAGCGGGCACTCGGCGTCCATGCGG
This sequence comes from uncultured Subdoligranulum sp., assembly GCA_904390925.1. Classification (GTDB taxonomy): domain Bacteria; phylum Bacillota; class Clostridia; order Oscillospirales; family Ruminococcaceae; genus Gemmiger. Next base: position 22,782 of record CAJFMB010000023.1, on the reverse strand, counting down.
GCGCCGGCGTCCTGCATCCGGCCCAGATCCCGCAGCAGCATGGCCACATAGGCCATCAGCTGGTGGCCGAAGTTCACCGGCTGCGCCCGCTGCAGATGGGTGTAGCCGGGCATCACATAGCCGGCGGAAGCCTCGGCCTGGTTGCACAGGGCGGTGATCAGGTCCCGGATCTCCTGCTGCAGATGGGCATTCTCGTCCCGCAGCCAGAGCCGGATGTCCAGCGCTACCTGATCGTTGCGGCTGCGTCCGGTATGCAGCCGCTTGCCGGCGTCGCCGATGCGGGCGGTCAGCGTCTGCTCCACAAAGGTATGCACGTCCTCGGCCGCAGGGTCGATCTCCAGCGCGCCGGAGTGCAGATCCGCCAGAATCCCCTCCAGCCCCTTGTGGATGTCCTCCACGTCCTGGGCCGGAATGATCCCCTGCCGGCCCAGCATGGCCGAATGGACCATGCTGCCCCGGATATCCTGCTCGATCATGCGGGCGTCAAAGCGGATCGAGGAGTTGAAGTCGTTGACACGGCTGTCGACCGCCTTGCTTGCGCGGCCCTGCCAGAGTTGCGGCATATGGTTCCCTCCCGGAAAAATACGGCGCAGAGCGCCTGATTTGTGAAACGACAAACCGCCCGGGGCGGGCAAGCGCCCCGGGACGGTAAGATGATCTGTTATGAAACGGAGACCTGACGGCGAATTCAGCGCCGGAAATCAGTCCTCTTTGGGCCACTTCTTGGCCAGCTTTGCCCGCTCGGCAATGGGCAGGCCGAACAGGTTGATGAAGCCGTTGGCGTCCGCCTGGTTGTAGTCGTCATCCTCGCCGAAGGAAGCGGTCTGTTCGTCGTAGAGGGTGTAGGGGCTGGTGACGCCGGCGTTGATCATGTTGCCCTTGTACAGCTTCAGGGTCACATCACCGGTGACGGTCTTCTGCAGGTCGTCGGTGAAGGCGCAGATGGCTTCCCGCAGCGGGGTGAACCACTGGCCGTTGTAGACGATGTCGCCCATCTTCTGGGCAATGATCTCCTTGAAGTGGAAGCTCTCCTTGTCCAGGGTGATGGTCTCCAGCACATTGTGGGCCTTGTACAGGATGGCACCGCCGGGGGTCTCATAGACGCCGCGGCTCTTCATGCCCACCAGACGGTTCTCGACGATATCCAGCAGGCCGATGCCGTTGGCGCCGCCCAGCTTGTTCAGGTACTCGATCAGGCTGACGCCGTCCATCTCCTTGCCGTCCACAGCGGTGGGCACGCCCTTCTCAAAGTGGATGGTGACGTAGGTCGGGGTGTCGGGTGCCTGCTCGGGGCTGACGCCCAGCTCCAAAAAGCCTTCCTTGTTGTACTGGGGCTCGTTCTTCGGGTCCTCCAGGTCCAGGCCCTCATGGCTCAGATGCCACAGGTTCTTGTCCTTGGAGTAGTTGGTCTCCCGGTTGATGCGCAGGGGAATGTGATGGGCCTCGGCGTAGTCGATCTCCTCGTCACGGCTCTTGATGTCCCACTCACGCCAGGGAGCGATGATGGTCATGTCGGGAGCCAGCGCCTTCAGGGTCAGCTCAAACCGGACCTGATCGTTGCCCTTGCCGGTGCAGCCGTGGCAGATGGCGTCGGCGCCTTCCTTGATGGCGATCTCGGCCAGCGCCTTGGCAATGCAGGGACGTGCGTGGCTGGTGCCCAGCAGGTAATCCTCGTACTTGGCGTCCGCCTTCAGGCAGGGCCAGATGAAGTCCTCCACGTACTCCTTCTTCAGGTCCAGTACGTACAGCTTGGAGGCGCCGGTCTTCTTGGCCTTCTCCTCCAGGCCGTCCAGCTCGGTGCCCTGGCCCACGTCGCCGGAGACGGCGATGACCTCGCAGTTGTTATAGTTTTCCTTCAGCCAGGGAATGATGATGGAAGTATCCAGGCCGCCAGAGTAGGCCAGCACAACCTTCTTGATATCTTTCTTTGCCTTTTTCATAAAATTTCCACTCCTGTCACACATCGGGTCGGGCTGCCCGCCCGGGATTGCTGATGTGAATAAATATTCATTGCATAATCCCATTATAAACGCGAAAAAGCAAAATGCAAGATGGCATTTTTGACAAACACCACCATAATCAAAGGATTATTTTGTGTGATTTGTGATTTCCCATTCCGACAGAATGGATAAATATACATGATTTCGACGCACATTCAAATTGTATGCAAAATGGCAGCCTCCACCCGGCGGGAAGGCGGTGTCCGGGCCGCCGGCAGGGGAGCAAAACTGCCCCTTGCAAAGCGGGGGGCGTATCCCGTATACTGGTACTATCTGAGAGTGGGGCTCTCCCGCCGTCGGTGTGCCGGCGGCGGGGCGGGACAAAAAGGCGGGTGTGAAAGCATGTTGAAGATTTACCGGACCAAAGACCAGCAGCTGACGCGGACCGCAGCCTTCGAGGAAGGCTGCTGGGTCTGCCTGACCGCCCCCAGCCCCGACGAGATCCGCAAGGTGGCCACCACGCTGGACATTGAGCCCGCCGACCTGCAGGCCGCCCTGGATAATGAGGAAAGCGCCCGTATCTCGCTGGAGGACGGCTACACCCTGATCCTGGTGGACATTCCCAGCAAGGAAAAGGGCGCCGGCGAGGGGGTCTACACCACCATTCCTCTGGGCATTCTGCTGACCCAGCAACTGATCGTCACCGTCTGCTCGGTGGACACGCCGGTGCTGGCGGATTTTTCCGCCTGCCGGGTGCGGGGCTTTTCCACCCGCAAGAAGATGCGCTTTGTCTACCAGATCCTTTACCGGGCGGCCACCATCTACCAGCAGGAACTGCGGCTGATCGACCGGCGCCGGCAGGCGCTGGAGGCCAACCTGTCCGGCCAACTGGAGGACAAGGACATGATGGAGCTGCACGGGCTGGAATCCACCCTGGTGTATTTTGCCACCAGTCTGCGTGCCAACAACACGGTCATGGAGCGTCTGACCCGCTACAAACGGCTGGAACAGTATCCCGACGACCGGGAACTGCTGGACGATGTGATCGTCGAGCTGCGCCAGGCCATTGAGATGACCAGCATCTACCGGGACGATATCAAAGGTACCCGGGAACTGTTCTCGGCGATTCTGGACAACCGCCTGAACAACGCCATGAAATACCTGACCTCCATCACGCTGATCATGGCGGTCCCCACCGTCATCTCCGGCCTTTACGGCATGAACGTCAACGCCGACAGCATGCCCTTTGTGGGCAGCGGCGCGGCCTTCGGCATTGTCTGTGCCATCATCGGCCTGGTCTGCGTGGGGGCGGCCTGGGTCCTGCACAAGAAACACATGCTCTGAGCAGTATTATATTGTAGCCAAAAGGAGAGATCATCCCATGCTGACCAAACGAGAGAGCGGTATTCTGATGCCTCTGTCCAGCCTGCCGGGAGGATACGGCATCGGCTCGCTGGGGGCGCCTGCCCGCCGGTTTGTGGATTTTCTGGTCCGCGCCGGCCAGGCTGTCTGGCAGATTCTGCCGGTGGGCCCCACCGGCTACGGGGACAGCCCCTACCAGAGCTGTTCCGCCTTTGCCGGCAACCCCTACCTGATTGATCTGGACCTGCTGGCCGCCGACGGACTGCTGGCCCGCGCCGACTATGCCTTCCTGGACTGGGGCGACGACCCGCAGCGGGTGGACTACGGCCTTTTGTACCAGAAGCGGATGACGGTGCTGCGCAAAGCCTTTCACAATTTCCTGGGCCGGCGCCCGCTGCCCGGCTGCAACACCCCCTACCCTGACGAGTGGTATGCCTTTATCTTCCGCAGCGACAGCTGGCTGCCGGACTATTGCCTGTACATGTCCCTCAAACAGCAGTTCGGCATGAAGGACTGGCAGCAGTGGCCGCGGGAATACCGCCTGCGGGACCCCAAAGCCATGGAACAGTTCCGGGAGGAAAACGCCGACGAACTGCTGTTCTGGGCCTTTGTCCAGTATGAATTTGACCGCCAGTGGCAGAGCCTGAAACGCTACGCCAACACCCGGGGCATCCGGATCATGGGCGACATCCCGATCTACGTGGCGGCCGACTCGGCCGACGCCTGGACCGGCGGCAAACTGTTCGAGATGGACGCCGACGGCCGGCCCCGGCGAGTGGCGGGCTGCCCGCCGGACTATTTTGCCGAGGACGGCCAGCTGTGGGGTAACCCGCTGTATGACTGGAACTATCACCGGCACACCGGCTATGCCTGGTGGATCCGCCGGGTGCGCCATGCGCTGAGCATCTACGACATTCTGCGCATCGACCATTTCCGCGGCTTTGATACCTACTGGGCCATTCCCGCCGACGCCGAGACCGCCCGCAGCGGCAAATGGGAAAAGGGCCCCGGCATGGATCTGTTCCGTGCCCTCAAGACGGCGCTGGGCGACCTGCCCATCGTGGCCGAGGACCTGGGCGAGCTGTTTGACTCGGTGCGGGAGCTGCTGGCCGAAAGCACCTTCCCCGGCATGAAGGTGCTGCAGTTTGCGCTGGACGGCACCGACAACGAGTATCTGCCCCACAACTATCCCCGCAACAGCGTCTGCTACCCCGGCACCCACGACAACGACACGCTGAAAGGCTGGTGGGAGACCGGCGCCACCCTGCAGCAGCAGGAGCAGCTGACCGGCTACCTGGCCCTGACCGAGCAGGAGGGCATTCTGCGTGGCATCCTGCGGGGCGTGCTGGCCAGCCCGTCGCTGCTGGCCATCATTCCCATGGCCGACTGGCTGGGCCTGGGCAGCGAAGCCCGCATGAACACCCCCGGCAAGGCCGCGGGCAACTGGCAGTGGCGGGCCGCCGACAACGCCCTGACCACCGAGCTGGCCGCCGAGATCCGCGCCATGACCGCCCGGTATTTCCGTACCCGCCCGGTGAAAAAGCCTGCCGCCAAGGCACCGGACGCCACAGCTGACAAGGCGCCGGACGCTGCCGCAAAGCCGGCCAACCCCGCCGCCACCCCGGCGGATAAGGCTTCTGCTCCGGCCGGCACCCCGATGGCCCCTGCCGCCGGGGAACCGAAAAAATTGCAGCGTAACGCCCCAAAAAGCCCCGAAATCGACGAGTAACCGGCAGATCGGACGGGTTTTTGTCCAATCCGCACACGATTCCACCCCTTTTCCGGGCAGTTTTTGTGAAAACATGAGGTAGGCAAGGCGAACCGCCTTGTGCTAGAATAAGAAAAGTGGAATGATGATTGTCCGGGCTGCGGCCCGGGAATACAGCGCAGCACATCGGTTCAGGGAAATTTGCCGGTGTGCTGCTGCTTTGGGAAGGGGATTTGCAAGTGAAACAGGAATATACCCGCAGCGAGATGGCTGCGCTGCTTGCGGCATTGCGCCAGGTATTCCCGACGGCGGGACTGGCGGATGCGGCGACCGGCGAACTGCTGGATGACGCAGCCGACAAGCCCACCGGCCAGTACTGCCAGGTACCGGTGCTGGACGACGAGGGCCGGGGCTGGGCGCCGGTCAGCGGCGATGCCCTGGCGCTGACCCTCTACCGCGCTGCCGTGGTGGAAGGCCGTGCCTGCCTGCTGCTGATGGAATGCCATCTGCCCAACACCCTGCCGGTGGGCAACCGGGAGGCCAACGCCCTGCGCCGCCAGCTGACCCAGTACCAGGAGGAGCTGAACCGGGACTACATGACCGGTGCCTACAACCGCCGCTACCTGGCCGAGATCTGGCAGCCCGCCATGGTGGGCCACACCCCCTGCGCCGTGCTGGTGCGGGTGAATGAGTACGCCTCGGTCTGTGCCGAGTACGGCAGCGCTGCCGGCGACAACTGTCTCAACGCCGCGGCGGGCATCCTGCAGCGGGCGGTGGGGGCCGACCCGGCCCAGGGCATTCTGGTCCGGCTGGAGGACGGGGTCTTTCTGCTGACCGCCGACACCTCCGCCGCCGCCCTGACCGACCGTCTGCGCCAGGCCATGCAGGACAGCCGGCATGTCTTCAGCATTTCGCTGTCCCGCCGCGCCAGCTTCACCATGGCGGTTGCCGCCGTGGACTGGGCGGAAGCCGGCAGCTGGGATCTGCTGCTGGCCCTGGCCGAGCAGCGCCTGGCCGACGCCTGAACAACAACCGAATAGCCGACCCCCTGGGTGCACATACTATCCCCGGGGCAGCAGAACACCTGTTGCCCGGGAAATGATGCGTACACAGGGGGTATTTGTATGCCAAAACCGATGACCGACAACGAAGCCATGCTCCAGGCGGTGGTGGAAAACACCGAGATGGGCAAAAACACGCTGGACGAGCTGATGACCCTGACCCACGACCAGCAGCTCAAGGACGAGATGCTGCGCCAGAAGCGGGAATACCGCCGTCTGAACCAGGCGGCCCACACGGCGCTGGACGCCATCGGCGCCCAGGCCAAGGGCCAGAGCGCCGCCGCCCGCATGAGCGTCAGCATGGGCATCCGCACCCGCACCATGCTGGACAAGTCCACCCGCAACCTGGCCACCATGCTGGCCGAGGGCAGCGGCCAGGGGGTCATGGACTGCAAGCGGGCCGAGACCGACTATCCCCAGGCGTCGCCCGGCGCCCGGCAGCTGATGCAGCAGCTGTGCTCCTTCCAGGAGCAGGCCGAGCAGACCTGGCGGGGATTCCTCTGATATTTTCCGTCATTCTGGCTGAATCCAATTGAACATCCTTGTGCATCCTGCGCAAAACCCACGCCGCGGTCCGCGCCTCACTGGCGCAACAGGGCCGCGGCGTGGTATGATGTTACAGGAATGTATCGTGACAGCCGGCCGTCCGGGCCGGCCCGGGAGGGAGTCTGCTATGGAGTTTTTGCTGACACGCGGTGTTGCGGTCACCGCACAGTGGTCCAGCGAGCCGCTGCGCCGGGCGGTGGACCGGTTCCGGCGGGACCTGGAAATGACGCTGAACCCCGGGGAGCTGGTGCCCTCGGGGCGGATTCAGCTCTGCCTGTCCCGGGAGCTTTCCCCCGAGCAATATACCATTGACCTGCAAGGCAGCGACTCCATGGTCATCCGCGCCGCCGACGACCTGGCCGCCGTCTATGCGCTGCTCTATCTCAGCCGCACCGCGCTGGGGGTCAACCCCCTCTGGTTCTGGAACGACCAGAAGTTTGAAAAGCGGGAGCTGGTCACCGTCACCGCCCGGCATATCGCCTCAAAACCGGTGTCGGTGGGGCTGCGGGGCTGGGACTTCTCGGGCGGGGAACTGCTGGCCCGCTGGAACGCCGGGGCCCCCGGCCTCAACTGGGAAATGACCTTTGAAGCCCTGCTGCGCCTGGGCGGCAACTTTGTCTGCCTGCCCAAGGGCAAGCCCGCCGCCCTGGCCGCCGACATGGGCCTGTGGCGGCTGCAGCCCGCCGGCCGCCCGCTGGAGGCCGCCGACTTCTCCGCCGCCTGCCCCGGCAGACCCGCCCTGTTTTCCGCCAGTGCCGGACACTGGCAGAAACTCTGGGCCGCTGCCGCCGAGCAGCAGAAACAGGAAAAACTGATCTGGCGCATCGGCCTGCCCGACGCGGGCGGCGCCCTGCTGCCGGACAACTCCGCCGCGCCGCTGGACATCCAGGGCCGGGACCTGGGCCGGGTGCTGCGGGCCCAGTATGACGCCATCCGCGCCCAGCAGCCCGCCGCCCCCATCTGCTTTGCCCTGGACGAGCACTCCGCCGCCCTGGTGCGGGCCGGGGTGCTGGACCTGCCGGAGGAGGTCATCCGCCTGTGGCCGGACAACGGCTACGGCAAGTTTCTGGCCCCCCGCCCCGGCAGCGCCGACCCCCGCACCCCCCAGCTGCCCGCCGCCGGCATGGCCGGCCGGCAGGGGGTGCTGTTCCACGCCGCCGTCAGCGACGGGGTGGCGGGCAACTGCCTGACCATGCGCCCCGCCGCCATGGAGCAGGACGCCCGGGAACTGTGCGACGCCTTCGAGCTGGGCGCCCGGGCCATGTGGCTGGTCTGCGCCGGCTGCGTCAAGCCTCATGTCTATCCGCTGGACCTGTTGGCGGCGCTGTGGCGGGATGTGGACACCGACCCGGACGCCCACCGCAAAAATTACCTGAATACATACTACCGCGCCCCCGACAACTGGGCGCTGCAGCCCCGGCAGCTGGACGATCTGAACACCTGCTGGAAATCCTGGCCCCAGGTCACGGTGGCCTTCGGCGCCTGGCCGGACCAGCGCGCCGGCGAGCAGCTGATGGTCTGCGGGGCCCGGGCCGCCGCCACCGCCTGGCTGGCGGGCAGGACCGCCGGCCCGGTGCCGGCGCTGACCTGGGCGGCGGGGGAAAAGCCCTTTGCCGAGCAGCTGGCCTGGCTGCGGGAGGTCTGCGCCACGGCGCTGCCCGGCTTTGAAACGCTGCAGGCCGGCTGCGAGTACGCCGCCCGCCCCACCACCCGGCTGTGGTCGGACACGCTGCTGGCCCAGGTCAAGCTGTACCGCCAGTGCCTGCAGGGCACCGTCTGGCTGTGCGACGCCTGGCAATGCTGGCAGAAGGCGGAGTACCGCACCTGTTTTGTCCGGCTGGGCCGGGCGGCCCAGGCCTTTGAGAACGCCCGCCGTGTGCTGGGCGGCTGTGCCCATGGCCGCTGGGCGGGGTTCTACCAGCAGGAGGAGACGGTCACCGACCTGGGCCGCACCGTCTGGGTGCTGCGGGCGCTGATGGCGCTGCCCCGCGCCGCCGGCGACGGCCCCGAGTACACCACCTGGCAGCGGGACCTGCCGGGCGGGCGCGCCCCGGCCGCCGCCATGCTGGACGAGCCGCTGTGGACCGCCATGGAAAAAGCCGGCCGGTAACCAAATTCTGCCGCTCCGCGGATGTGTGTGCCGCGGGGCGGTTCTTCTGTATGCGGCTGTAACAATCGCCGCAAAATTCCGTCATTTCCGGTGAAAGGAGGAACCGCCATGGAGGATCATGACATTGTGGCATTGTACCTGGCCCGCAGCGAAACCGCCATTGTGGAGACGGCCAAAAAGTTCGGCGCCTACTGCCGGACCATTGCCTGGAACATCCTGGCCAGCCGCCGCGACGCCGAGGAGTGCGAAAACGACACCTGGCTGGCCGCCTGGAACAGCATCCCGCCCAACCGGCCCCAGCGGCTGGCGCCCTACCTGGGGCGCATCACCCGCAATCTGGCGCTGGACCGGTATGACCAGGCCCATGCCGCCAAGCGGGGCGGGTTTTCGGGGGTATTGGAGGAGCTGGACGACTGCCTGCCCTCCCCCGCCATGGTCCACGACCAGGTGGAGGCCGCCGAGACCGCCCGCCGGATCAGCGACTTTCTCCGCGCCCAGCCGGAGCAGGCCCGGCGGATCTTTCTGCGCCGGTACTGGTACTGCGACAAAACCGGGGACATCGCCCGGCGCTACGGCATCAGCGAAAGCAAGGTGCGGGTGACGCTGCACCGCATGCGGGAAAAACTCAAGGCTTTTCTGGAACAGGAGGGGGTGGCAGTATGACTGCACGGGAATTGTTTGAGGCCATCGGCATGGTGGACGAGGAACTGATCGAGGACGCCGACGCCCCGGCGCCCGGGCGGGGGCGGCTGGTGCTGCTGCGCCGGGTTTTGCCGGCGGCGGCCTGCCTGGTTGTCATGGCGGGGGCTCTGCTGACCTGGCGGCTGGGCGGCGTCACCGACAGCAGCCTGACCGGCGCGCCGGAATCCTACACCGCCGATCAGGCCGGCGGCTCCCAGCCGGAGGTCGCCGCGGCCCCCGAATCCGGCGCCGCGGAGGAAAACCTCGAACGGGACAGCACCGCCTTCTCGGTGGCGGACGCCCTGCCGGCCCAGGTGGCGGACGCCATCACCCCGGCGGCGGGCAACGGCGGCGGACCCTCGCTGGCAATCAGCGCCGGGGAGCTGCTGGGCACCACCGCCGACCCTGCCCCCACCGCCTGGCCGGACACGCTGCCGGTCTACCGCAACCGGCTGGCGGACGGCGGCCTGGACGAGTCGGGCATGCAGGACACCCTGCGCGGGGTGCTGCAGGCCATGGGCAAGGACCCGGAACTGGCCGGGAACGCCGCGCTGGTGTACAACTGGTCCCAGGACCAGATCGACCAGGCCGACCAGATTGCCGCCGACCTGCTGGCCAAGTTCGGTGCCGGCAGCATGCTGGAATTCTGGGGCGGCATGGCCCAGCTGGAGCTGACGCTGGAGGACGGCAGCAGCCTGACGGTGTACAATGACCGCAAGGTCAGCCTGACCGCCGGCGACACTGCCTCGCTGCGGCCGATGACCGGCGACGACCTGACCCAAAACGCCGACCTGCTTGCAGGGCTGGGCGGCTTTGACACGCTGACCTTGCCGGCCAGCCACAGCTGGACCGACGGCAGCCTGCTGGATGCCGGCCCGGTGCTGACCCGCAGCGACGCCCCCGGCAGCCTGACCGGGCTGGAAACCACCCGGGACGGTCAGCTGGTTGCCTGGACGCTGTCCGGCGCCGCGGCGGCGGAACCGGTGGCCGAACTGCCGGTGATCTCCCTGACCGAGGCCGAGACGCTTTTGCAGAACGGCGGCTATCTGGGTGTGGGGTATGAGGGCGGCGAACCCTCCCAGGGCAGTATCGTGGATGCCCGGCTGGGGTATCTTTCCGGCGACGCGCTCTACTATGTGCCGGTGTGGCAGTTCACGGTGGACTTCGGCCCGGCGGAGGAAGCCTCCTACCCCGCCGCCGACCCCGACACCGGCGCCGCGCTGCACGCCTACTACACCTATCAGGTCCCCGCCGTGGCGGCGGATGCCCTGACCGACCTGGTCACCGGGACAGACTGACCTGCTGCACCTTCGCTCCCCCGCGGCCCGCAGGGGAGCTTTTTTGCGTCAACCGCAGCCGGGGCGCATTTCACGCAGGGCCGTGGATGCCCCTTTGCAGCGGGGCGGGATTCTGATATAATAGGACCCAACAATCCGCCGCGCCTGTGCGCGGCAAATCCCGGACAAAAAGGAGGCTGTGATCCTTGCGTGTTGCCATTGTGGAGGACGACCCGACCTGCCGCAGCCAGATGGAAGAATATATCCGCCAGTACGGCCAGGAGCACGGCCAGAGCTTTGAGGTGGAAAGCTTTGCCGACGGCGGCCAGATTGTGGCCCAGGACACCGCCCGCTTTGACATCATCCTGCTGGACATCGAGATGCCGGGCCTCAACGGCATGGAGGCGGCGGAAAAACTCCGCGCCCGGGACACCGACGTGGTGCTGGTCTTTGTCACCAACATGGCCCAGTACGCCATCCGCGGGTATGCGGTGGGGGCGCTGGATTTTGTGCTCAAGCCCATCAGCTACTACACCTTCCGGGTCCGGTTCGAGCGGGCGGTCCACCGTGTCCTCCAGCGGGAGGGCGGCCAGGTGCTGCTGACGCTGCCCGACGCGGTGGTGCGGCTGAGCACCCGGGATATCTACTATGTGGAGGTCCAGAACCGCCAGCTGCACTACCACACCGCCCGGGCCGAGTATGTGCTGCGGGGAACCATGCAGCAGGCGGAACAGGAACTGGGACGCTACCATTTTGTCAAGTGCAACCACTGGTATCTGGTCAACCTGCGCCATGTGTCGGAGGTGCGCCGGGACACGGTGGTGGTGGCCGGGCAGGAGCTGGCCATCAGCCGCCGCAACTATACCGCCTTTCTCACCGCCCTGACCAACTATGTGGGAGGCGACGCCTGATGCCGCCCCGGGAACTGTTCTTCACCATCTGGCACCATGCGGGGCTGTGGGTGGCGCTGGTCCTCTTTCTGCTGCCGCTGCGCCGCCGAACCGCGCCGCTGTGGCGCACCTTGCCGGGGGCAGCGGTCTGCGTTGCCCTGCGGGTGCTGCTGCGCGCCCCGCTGACCGCCTGCGGCGTGCCAGGGGTCTGGGGCTATTTTCTTGTCAGCTTTCTGTTGACGGCGGCTGTCGCGGCACTCTGGGCCGACATCTCCCCCGCCGCGGTGTTTTACTGTGCCGTCTGGGCCATGACCGTCTACTATATTGCCGACTCGGCCGCGCTGACGCTGGGTCACGCCCTGTCCGGCCTGCCGCCGCTGCTGGCATGCCTGGCGCCGCTGGCCCTGGTGGCGGCCTTTTATCTGGCGGTGGCGCTGACGCTGGCCCGGTTCATGCCGGTGGACCACAACTACCAGATCGGTCCCCGGCAGATGACCGCCGCCTTTCTGCTGCTGGCGCTGGTTTTGATGCTGGTGCAGCTGTCCCGCACCTACTGGTACCGGGAAAACGACTGGGCGCTGTGGGTGTTCCCGCTGCTCATCGAGGTGTACTGCGCCACGCTGCTGTATCTGCAGCACGAGCTGTTCAAAAAAAGCTATATCCAGCAGGACCTGGACCTGCTCAACCAGCTGTGGGCCCGCCAGAAAGCCCAGTACGCCCTGGCCCGGCGCAACATCGCGCTGATCAACCGCAAATGCCACGAGCTCAAGCACCAGATCCGGGCGATGCACGCCATGTTCGGCGAGGAGAAAGCCGACTATCTGGACGAGCTGGAACAGTCGGTGCGCATCTATGACGCCATCGCCAAGACCGGCAACGAGGTGCTGGACACCGTCCTGACCGAAAAAAGCCTGCTCTGTGAGGCCGAGCACATCCAGTGCCACTGCGTGGCGGACGGGCATCTGCTGGACTTCATGGACCCGGTGGATCTGTACAATATTTTTGCCAACACGCTGGACAACGCCATCGAGCATGTGCGGGGCATCGCCGACCCGGAGCGCCGCATTATCGATGTGCTGGTCTATGCCGAAAACAAGCTGCTGGCCATCCGCATCAGCAACCCGGTCAGCGACATGCCCCGGTACGGCTCCGACGGACTGCCGGTCAGCACCAAGCCGGACGACGGCGTCCACGGGCTGGGGCTTCGCAGCGTGCGCCACTCGGTGCAGAAATACGGCGGCTTCCTCACCGCCCGGGTGGAGGACGGCTGCTTTCATCTGCGGATTCTGCTGCCGGTACGGGCGTGAATTTCCTGCCCTGCCGGCGGGCGGGTTTGGCTTTACAATTTTGTCAAAATGCCGTAGAATGGTCCTGTAATGCTTTCACGGCGCAATGCGGTAAAGCAAAGGCTTTGTCCGGATGCCGAGTGCTGCGCCCGAAAAATCTATGAATGCAAAGGAGTACGACCGTGTTCAAGATCGTTAAGAAACGCAGCCTGAACCCCACGGTGACAGAAATGTCCATCGAGGCGCCGCTGATCGCCAAAAAGGCCAAGGCCGGCCAGTTCATCATTCTGCGCGCCAAGGATGACTCGGAGCGCATCCCTCTGACCATCGCGGGCACCGACCCGGTGGCCGGTACTGTGGACATCATCTTCCAGATCGTGGGCGCCGGCACCATGCAGCTGAACACCCTCAACGAGGGCGAATCCCTGCATGATTTCGTCGGCCCCCTGGGCAAAGCCACCGAGATCGACGGCCTGAAAAACGTCTGCGTGGTGGGCGGCGGCGTCGGCTGCGCCATCGCGCTGCCGGTGGCCCGTGCGCTGCACGCCGCCGGTGCCAGGGTCACCGGCATTGTGGGCTTCCGCAACAAGGACCTGGTCATTCTGGAGGACGAGTTCCGCGCCTGCTGCGATGAGCTGATCCTGATGACCGACGATGGCAGCTACGGCCAGAAGGGCGTTGTCACCGCCCCGCTGGAAAAGTGCATCCAGGACGGCGCCAACTTTGACGAGGTCATCGCCATCGGCCCGCTGATCATGATGAAATTCGTCGTTGCCACCACCAAGAAATACAACGTCAAGACGGTTGTCTCGATGAACCCCATCATGGTGGACGGCACCGGCATGTGCGGCGGCTGCCGCCTGACGGTGGGCGGCAAGACGGTGTTTGCCTGCGTGGACGGCCCCGACTTTGACGGCTTCGAGGTGGATTTTGACGAAGCCATGCACCGCGGCACCATGTACCGCGACTTTGAGCTGCACGCCCGCGACGAGCAGTGCAACCTGCTGAAGAAGGAGGCCGAATAACATGCCGAACATGGACCCGAAAAAGTGCCCCATGCCCAGCCAGGACCCCAACGTCCGCAACAAGAACTTCAAGGAAGTTGCCCTGGGCTACACCGCCGACATGGCGGTGAACGAGGCCAAGCGCTGCCTGCAGTGCAAGAACCATCCCTGCCGCACCGGCTGCCCGGTGGACATTGACATTCCCGGCTTCATCGCCAAGGTGGCCGAGGGCGACTTCGAGGCCGCCTATCAGGTGCTGTCGGCTTCCAGTGCACTGCCCGCGGTCTGCGGCCGCGTCTGCCCCCAGGAGAACCAGTGCGAGGGCAAATGTGTCCGCGGCATCAAGGGCGAACCGGTGGGCATCGGCCGTCTGGAGCGGTTCGTGGCCGACTGGCACCGGGAAAACGTACATACCCCGGTCACCCCGCCGGCCCCCAACGGCCACAAGGTGGCGGTGATCGGCGCAGGCCCCTCCGGCCTGACCGCCGCCGGCGACCTGGCCAAGATGGGCTACAAGGTCACGGTGTTTGAGGCGCTGCATGTGGCGGGCGGCGTGCTGATGTACGGCATCCCCGAGTTCCGTCTGCCCAAGAGCATCGTCCAGAACGAGATCGACGGCCTGCGCGCCCTGGGCGTGGACATCGAGACCAACATGGTCATCGGCAAGGTGCTGACCATCGACGAGCTGATGGGCGAATACGGCTTTGAGGCGGTCTACATTGCCTCCGGCGCCGGCCTGCCCCGGTTCATGGGCATCCCGGGCGAGAGCCTCAAGGGCGTCTACTCGGCCAACGAGTACCTGACCCGCGTCAACCTGATGAAGGCCTATCTGCCCGACAGCCGCACCCCCATCAAGAAGAGCCGGAAGGTGGCTGTCGTGGGCGGCGGCAACGTGGCCATGGACGCTGCCCGCTGCGCCAAGCGTCTGGGTGCCGAGACCGTCTACATCGTCTACCGCCGCGGCATGGCCGAGCTGCCTGCCCGTAAGGAGGAAGTGGAGCACGCCGAGGAGGAGGGCATCATCTTCAAGACGCTGACCAACCCGGTGGAGGTGCTCTCCGACGACAACGGCTGCGTCCGCGGCATGACCTGCGTGGAGATGGAGCTGGGCGAGCCGGATGCCTCCGGCCGCCGCCGTCCCATCGTCAAGCAGGGCAGCGAGTTCGAGCTGGACGTGGACACCATGATCATGGCGCTGGGCACCAGCCCCAACCCGCTGATCCGCTCCACCACCCCCGGCCTGGACGCCGACAAGCACGGCTGCATCATCACCGACGGCCCCGACGGCCTGACCAGCCGTCCCTTCGTCTATGCCGGCGGTGACGCCGTCACCGGCGCTGCCACCGTCATTCTGGCCATGGGCGCCGGCAAGGAGGCCGCCAAGGCCATCGACAAGGCCATCCAGGCCAAGGCCGGCGAGCAGTAAGACCCCGCGGTTTCTAACCAGCATTTCCAGCATTTTTCACCGGCCCCTGCCTTCCGGCGGGGGCCGGTTTTCTGCGCCCAAAGGCACCCTCCCCTTGACGGCGGCGGAAATTTCGGGTATACTATGGGACTGTGATACAGCAGTCATTTACTGCGGAAAGGAAACGGTAACTTTCTATGGACGCCGACGGCGACGCGGAACCGAGCCGACCGAACACGCATATTGATACCAAAAGCATAGCTCCACAGGCAACTCCTGTGCAGGGCTGTGCTTTTTTTACGCATTTTGCTGTACCCTACATCTGACGCAATTCCCTGAACACAGAGCCAACCCCAATCTGTAACAACAAAAGGAGAGAACATTCCGTGGACAACTTGCCCTCACAAATTCTATTGCAGGTGGTCTTTATCCTGCTCAACGCCTTCTTTGCCGGGTCGGAGATCGCGTTTCTGTCGCTGAACTCGGTCAAACTCAGCAAGATGGCCGACGGCGGCGACAAGACCGCCGCCCGCCTGCTGGCGCTGGTGGAAAACCCCAACAGCTTTCTGTCCGCCATCCAGGTGGCCATCACCCTGTCCGGCTTTCTGGGCGCCGCCTTCGGTACCGAGAACTTCTCCGGCTACCTGACCGACTTCCTGGTCAGCCTGGGTACCCCGCTGCCGGCCAGCATGCTGGGCGTCATCTCGATGGTGGTCATCACCATTGTCATCAGCTTCTTCTCCATCGCCTTCGGCGAGATGGTGCCCAAGCGCATTGCCATGCAGCAGCCCTATGCCTGGGCCAAGGCGGCGCTGGGCGTCATGAAGGTGATCAGCGTCCTGTTTGCCCCCATGATGGCGCTGCTCAGCGTCACCACCAACGGTTCGCTGAAGCTGCTGGGCCTCAAGACCGAGGCGGAGGACGACGCCGCCAGCGAGGAGGACATCCGCCTGATGGTGGAAAACAGCGGCGAGCAGGGCGCCATTGCCCAGGACGAGCAGCAGTGGATCGAGAACGTGTTTGACTTTGGCGACATGGTGGCCAGCGATGCCATGACCCCCGAGCCGGAGGTCACCGCCTTCAGCCTGGAGGAGGAGAGCAAGGACATTCTGGAAGCCATCCAGACCACCGGCCTGAGCCGTTACCCGGTCTATGACGAGGACATCAACGACATTGTGGGCATCCTCAACGCCCGGGACTTCCTGCTGAACCTGCAGCGCGACAAGCCCCGCACCATCAAGGAGCTGCTGCGCCCGGCCTACTTTGTGCCGGAAAGCGTCCATGCCGACCAGCTGTTCAAGGATATGCAGTCGAAAAAGCAGCATCTGGCCATTGTGGTGGATGAGTACGGCGGCACCGCCGGCGTGGTCACCATCGAGGACCTGCTGGAACAGATCGTGGGCAACATCTACGACGAGTTCGACCCCGAGGAGCCCCAGCCCATCGTCAAGGTCAGCGACACCGTCTGGCGTGCCCAGGGCAGCCTGCGGGTGGAGGCGCTGGCCGAGGAGCTGGACATCGAGCTGCCGGAGGACCTGGACTACGACACCCTGGGCGGCATGGTCATGAGCTGCCTGCACGCCATCCCGGCGGACGGGTCCCAGTTCACCGTGGAGGTGAACGGCCTGCGCATCCGGGTGGAAAAGATCGAGGACCGCAAGGTGGTCTGGGCGCTGGTGGAAAAGCTGCCCCCTGCCCCGCCCGCCGAGGAGAAGGAATCCGGCAAAAAGCGGGAGCACGGCCAGGAAGAGGACGCCGCTCCCTCCGAACCCGAAGCCAGGGAACCCGCCAAAGCCGCCAAATCCGAATAACCCCAGCCGCAAAAAACATCCCCGCCGCCCGGACACCCGGACAGCGGGGAATTTTTTGTCTTCTGGATGGGTCAGCCTCAGCGGCTGCCGGCCTTGCGGCGGCGCAGTACCCGCAGCGCATGGACGGCCAGCGCCCGGCGGCGTGCGGTTTTGGGGTCGTTGCCCCGGCGCGGCGCGGGGGCGGGTTCCGGCTCGGCGTCCTCGTCGTCCTCCTCCAGCACCGGCATCACCGGGCGGCGGGGGTCGGCGGTGGGCGGCGCCTCGGTCACCGAAGGTTCCTGCTGGCGGACGATCGGCTGGGAGAAGATGGCACCCGGCACCTCATGGGCGGGCTTTTCCGGCTTTTCGGCGGTGACAAAGCCGCTCTCCTCGCTCACCAGCGTAAAGCTGTGGCGGGGCTTCTCGTCCGGGTCAGGCAGCGGCTCCCCCGCCGGCTCCACGTGGTTGGGCTCGGTGGGCTCCTCGGGGGCGGGGGGCGTCTCGGCGGCCAGCTCGGCCGCCGCCTTGGCAATGGCGGTTTCCGACAGGTCCAGCTTGACCTCCGGCGTCTCCACCGGCTGCAGGTCCAGCGGCTGTTCCGGCGCCGCCGTCTCGGCGGGGGCGGGGGCTTTCTCCCGGGCCTCCTTCTCCACATTCAGCAGAATGTCGGCCATCTGCTTCAGGTAGTCCAGCAGCTCGGTGCGGTGGGCGTCCATGTCGGCGATCTCCGCCTTCAGGCTGTTCAGCCGCAGCTGGTGGATGTTCTGGATCTCGTTGGCCTCATTGGCGGCGGCCTCCACCAGCTCCTGCGCCTGCTTGCGGGCCTGCTCCCGGGCGGCGCGCTGGATGGCGTCCACCTCACCCTGGGCCTTGGCCACCATGTCGGCGGATTTCTTGCGGGCATCCGCCACAATGGCGTCCGCCTCCGCCTGGGCCTGGTCCCGCAGCGACTTGCGCTCCGACTCAAAGGCGGTTTTCTGCTCGTCCAGCTCCCGGCCCTTGACGGTCAGGGCGGCGCGGGCTTCCTCGGCGGCCTTCTGCAGCCGCTGGTTCTCCCGGGTCAGGTCGGCGTTTTTCAGCACATACACCGCGTTCTGGTCGGCCAGCGAACGGTTCTTCTCCCGCAGGCTGGACACCTGCCCGCTCAGCTCCTGCCGCTGCCGGGAATAATTGTCGCTGCTGCCCGCCAGCGTCACATTCTGGTCGGTCAGCAGACGGTTGCGCGCCGTCAGCGCCTGGCAGTGCTTTTCCAGCCCGGCATTTTCCTGCTGCAGCTGGCGCGAGCGGTCCTCCACCCGGGAAAGCCGCTTCTCGTACTCACTGCTCAGGGCAAGCATCGCCTGCCGCACATCATCCGGTTCCAGCCCGCCGAAGCGCGCCTTGCGGATGCCGCACTGTTCCATAAAAGCCGCAATGTCAATGTTAGCCACTGTTTCCGCCATCCTGTTCCGGCGCCCCGGCGCCTGAAATTTTGGGTTACACTTAACAAATATTATAACAGGCGGTATCCGGTAAATCAAGAAAGACCCGCCGCCGGACAGCAAAAAAAGCCCGCACAGGCAAACTCTGTGCGGGTATGTAGGGGGAGAGAACGGACACGGACTCCGCGGGCGGCTGCCCCGGCAGGCTGCGGCAGGTTTGGCCATTGGCAACGGGCAGGTAACCCAGTGCCGGCCTGGACGCAGGCCTCCGCCCGCGGAGGAACTGGGGGACGGCGGTCTTGCCTGCGCCGTCCCGGTTGGGGTGTCGGACAAGAAAGAAGGTGGAAAGAAGGTGGGAATGGTAACACAAAATGGCTCTTTGCCGTCTATGTCGCCGCCGTCGGGCGGTCAAACCGGACACCGCCGGACTTGGCCCGCACCAAAAACGGTACGGCGGCGGCGCGGACTCAGCAATGCACGGAACCCGCTGTCAGCTGTCCGGGCCGCGGGCCTGCCCGGCAGGGTCGGGGTCTGCCCGGGCGGCGGGCACCCGGACAGGGTCATTTCCCGGCGGCGTATTGCGGCCAGGCCGGGCGGTACGGCCCTCACGGGGCAGGTTCAGGGGTCTTGCGGCGGTTTCGGCGCCCGCCGGGAGGGCCTGCAGTTCCACCCAGACTTCCGGCCGGGTGGAGACCATCCAGGCAGCCACCGGCGCTGCCAGACACAGCAGCAATGCCTGGGCCGCCCGCCGCGCCGAGGCCATGGCCCGGCGGCGCAGCACCGTCAAAGCCTGACCGGCGCACTGCAGCACCATGCCCGACCCGGCATTGGGCCGGACGGGGGCAACCGCATGCCGGCCTGCCAGCAGGCAGCAGGCGGCCAGTGCGGCGGAACAGGCGGAAATCACACAGCGTGCGAACAGTTTCATGGGTGGACCTCCTTTTCAGGGCGTGATGAAATGGCACGAAGGGTCCGACGCAGGGGGGCACCACGGGGAAAAGGCGGCATCTGCCGTGCCCGGGCGGAGGCGGCGCAGGGAGGTCAGGCAGGCTGCCCCGGGCGGGGGCGCAAAAGCGGCGCGCTGGCCGCCTGTCATCGGGATGCCTGTCCCTGTCTGCCGCGGCCGGAACAGCCGGGCAAATATGTACCGTGGGCGTGGGGCACTGCCCCGCTGCGTTGAGACGAGTATACCGCCCTGCCGATGCGGAAGCCGGCAGATTCTGTCGCGGCGCTGCAAAAAGTTTTCGACAGCAAACGCCCGGCGGTGCAAAGGCAGGATTCTGCGCCCGGGCTGCATTTTTCAATTGCCCCGGCGGGGGCTTCGTGGTATACTGATTAAGTTAAAGTGGGGAGGTGCAGACAAATGCGTGTACTGGGGATTGACCCCGGCTATGCCATCGTGGGATGGGGGGTGCTGGAGTATACCGGCAACCGGTTTGCGCCGGTGGCCTACGGCGCCATCTGCACCGACAAGGACACCCCCTTTGAACAGCGCCTGACGGAAATTTACGACGGCATGGCCGACATTCTGGACCGGTACAAGCCGCAGGCGCTCTCCATCGAAAAGCTGTACTACCAGCACAACCAGACCACCGTCATCGGCGTGGCGGAAGCCCGCGGCGTGATCCTGCTGGCGGCGGCCCAGGCCGGCGTGACGGTCTGCGAGTACACCCCCATGCAGGTCAAGCAGGCGGTCACCGGCTACGGCAAGGCGGTGAAAAAGCAGATCCAGGAGATGACACGGATTTTGCTGCACCTGCCCGCCATTCCCAAGCCGGACGACACCGCCGACGCGCTGGCGCTGGCCATCGCCCATTGCCATTGCAGCCGCAGCCGCATTGCCGGTGCGCCGCCAAGATAACAGAACCGAGGAAACTGCCATGATCTATTGCCTGACCGGCAAAATTGTCAAAAAAACACTGGACACTGTGGTGCTGAGCTGCGCCGGGGTGGGGTATCTGGCCCAGGTGCCCCAGTCCACCGCCGGGCGCCTGCCTGCGGTGGGGGAGACCGCCACCCTGTACACCGTCCTCAACGTCACCGAAAACGACATCGCCCTCTACGGCTTTGCCACCGAGGAACAGCAAAGCTGCTTCAAGCTGCTGACCTCGGTGTCGGGGGTGGGCCCCAAGGCGGGGCTGGCGGTGCTGTCGGTCATGAGCCCCGAGCAGGTGGCGCTGGCCGCCTCGGCCGGGGACCACAAGGCCTTCACCAAGGCGTCGGGCGTGGGGCCCAAGCTGGCCCAGCGCATCGCGCTGGAACTCAAGGACAAGGTGGGCAAGGGCCTGGCCGCCGGCGAAGGCTTTGCCGCACCCGGGGACACTGCCGCCCCCGCCGCCGGTTCGGCGTCCGCCCAGGCGGTGGCGGCGCTGGTGGCGCTGGGGTACAACGCCTCCGACGCAGCCCGGGCCGTCACCCGGGTGGACGACACCCTGCCGGTGCAGGACATCATCAAAATCGCACTGCGCGGGCTGAGCCGGCTGTGACCGGCTTTCCCCGCACGACATATATGATACAGACGCCCGGCAGCGGGCGGCCCCGGAAACCCGGGGCGGACAACAAACAACAAGGGAGGTCCATTGTATGAAAATCCTCGTCACCGGCGCGGCCGGTTTTATCGGCGGCCAGCTCTGCCATGCGCTATGGAAGCGCGGCGATACCGTTGTGGGAATTGACAATTTCTCCTATGGAAATTTGGACAACCTGCACTTTGAGGACCATGATTTCGGCCCCGAGGTGCTGCGCCTGGACATCCGCGACCGGGAACAGCTGCCGGCTTTGTTTGAACGGGAACACTTTGACGTGGTCTACAACATTGCCGGCATTGCGCCGCTGCCCGACTGCCAGAGTGACCCGGTGGAGGCGGTGTCGGTCAACACGATGGGCCTGGTCAACCTGCTGGAGCTCTGCCGCCGCCACGGGGTGAAGCATCTGGTGCAGGCATCCACCAACGCCATGTATGAAAACGAGACCGAGTTCCCCACCGTGGAGGACAATTTCCAGGCCCCCACCCTGATCTATCCCAGCACCAAATACTGTGCCGAGCAGTTCTGCCGCAGCTTTGCCACCACCTACAACATGAACGTCACCTGCCTGCGGTTTGCCAACGTCTACGGCCCCCACATCGACTGCCTGCGCAAGCAGCCGCCCTTTGTGGGGTACATGATCCGGGAGCTGTACTATGACCGGGTGCCGGAGTTCCATTCCGACGGCAACCAGCGCCGGGATTACATCTATGTGGATGACCTGATCGACCTGGCGCTGCGGGTCACCGACCGCAAGGGCTTTGACGCGGTGAATGTCTCCAGCAACACCAACTATTCGGTGCGGGAGCTCTACGCCATTGCCTGCCGCCTGATGCACAAGGACATCCCGGCCCAGTACTGGGATTCTGCCCATTACTGGGCCAAGTACCCGGAACTGTACGGCGGCGCCTACGGCATCCGGCCGGAGATCCTGGACCACGAGGTCAACAAATATTCGCTGTGCGACAACTCCCACGCCAAGGAGCTGTATGGCTGGACGCCGAAGGTCTCCATCGAGGAGGGCCTGGCCCGGGTGATTGAGGCCGAATGCGCCATGCTGGCGGCCCGGGATGTCCAAAAGGCCTGATAGCTGTTTGGGGGTTCCCCTAAACACCAATCAGGGAACTTTTGGCATCCCTGCCGGATGAAATCCGGCGGGACGCCGGCTGGATCTTCTTTCGCTGGCGAAAGAAGATCCAGGAAAGGTTTGGTTTGGCTGGTAGTTTTTCTTTTACCGGCTGCCAGCCGGGGTATTCTTCTTTCGTCGAAAGATTTCCGGCAGCTTGCCGGTTCCTGCTTCCTTTTTAGACACCCAAAAAGGAAGCAAAAAATGCTTTTTTGATTTTTGTTTCTGGTGGAATATTTTACGGTGAGCCACCGCAGGGCCTTACTTCTTTCATCACTGAAAGAAGTAAGCAAGAAAGGTGCCACCGTTTCGACGCGGTGGACGCCGACCAGGGAGCAAAGCCCCCTGGACCCCGCACTGCGGGAAGCTTGCTCATATCGCCCAACCGGCTTCTACCCGGCCCACCCTGCGGGCCGGGGGTGCAGGTCTTACCACGACGGCAAGAGTGCAATATCAGGTTGACTAACCTGCAAAGGAAAAGTACGGCTTTACCGCCGCCACCAAAAACGTTTCACCCGGCCTGCAAGGTAAGGCCGGGAGCAGCCGGGAGTGGGATGGCCTGCCGTCTATCGTCGGCGGGGGTCTTGGGGGTAAGGCCCCCAAGTCGTCGTCCACCCGTTCGAAAGGGTGGCGCCTTTCTTGGTTCTTCT
>CAJFMB010000022.1 GCA_904390925.1 uncultured Subdoligranulum sp. | reverse complement strand
GGTCTGACAAGACCTCAGCTTTGCTATACCTTTCTTGAGCCATCTCTTTTTCACCACCACCATTCATTTTTGGGGTTGACTTTTAATAGTTAATCTTTCTGTATGGGGAATGGTGCCGGAGATGTACCGGTATTGTAGCACAATCCCGTCCGGAACGCAAAGCTGCCGCCGCCCGGCGGGCGGCGGCAGAAAATGAAATCAGCCGTTTTTGATCATATCGCGCATGACTTCCAGCAGATGGTCGGCATCCAGGCCGAAATCCGCCAGCACCTGCCAGCCGGTACCGGAATGGCCGAACTGGTCGGGCACACCGATGCGGCGCACCGGCGTGGGCAGCTTTTCGCTGAGCAGAGAGCAGACTGCCTCGCCCAGGCCGCCGATGATGCTGTGCTCCTCCACCGTCAGGACCTTCTTGCAGTCCCGGGCGGCGCGGAGAACCAGTTCCTCGTCCAGCGGCTTGATGGACGCCATGTTGATGACCCGGACTGCAATGCCCTGCTTTTTCAGGGTCAGGGCAGCCTTGAGCACCTCGCCGGTCATCAGGCCGGTGGAGATGACTGCCAGATCAAAGCCATCGGTGAGCTGTTCGCCCTTGCCGATCTCGAAATGGTAGTTCAGCTCGTCATGGAACACCGGGACCGGCAGGCGGCAGAAGCGCATGTAGACAGGTCCCTTGTAGCGGTAGGCCGCCTTGACAATGGCGCGGGCCTCCACATCGTCGGCGGGGCAGAGCACCACCATGCCGGGGATGGCACGCATCAGGGCAAAGTCCTCGATGCACTGGTGGGAAGCGCCGTCCTCGCCCACAGACAGGCCACCGTGGGTGGCGCCGATCTTGACATTCAGGTGGGGGTAACCGATGGAGTTGCGGATCTGCTCGAAGGCACGGCCGGCCGCAAACATCGCAAAGGAGGAGGCAAACGGCACATAGCCGAAGGTGGACAGGCCGGCGGCCACACCCACCATGTTCTGCTCGGCAATGCCGCACTCAAAGAAACGGTTGGGGTAAGCGTCGCGGAACAGACAGGTCTTGGTGGAAACCGACAGGTCTGCGTCCAGAACCACCAGGTCATTGCAGCCGGCATCCGCCAGTTCCAGCAGTGCGCGGCCGTAGCTGTCGCGCGTGGCAATCTTCTTGGTATCCGACATCAGCGCTGCGCCTCCTTCTCCAACAGGTCGTAGGCCTGACGAAGCTCAGCCATGGCCTTGTCGTAATCTTCATCGCTGGGGCCCTTGCCGTGCCAGTCCACCTGGTTTTCCATGAAGCTGACGCCCAGGCCCTTGGTGGTGTGCAGCAGGAAGCAGGTGGGCTTGCCGCTGCCGTGGGCGCGGTCAAACAGGATGAAGGCCTGCTCCAGCTCGGTCATCGAGTTGCCGTTGCAGACAATGGTGTTGAAGCCGAAGGCATCCATCTTCTGGTCCAGCGGCTCGGTGGACATGACATTGTTGGTGGCGCCGTCAATCTGCAGATTGTTCACGTCCACCATGACGCAGAGGTTGTCCAGCTTGTAGTGGTTGGCCAGCATGAAGGCCTCCCAGCATTCGCCCTCGTCCAGCTCGCCGTCACCCAGCAGGGTGAAGACGTTGGCATTGGAGCCCTGCAGGCGGGCGGCCAGTGCCATGCCGCAGGCAGCGGAGACGCCCTGGCCCAGGCTGCCGGTGGACATGTCCACGCCCGGCACACTGTTCATGTTGGGGTGACCCTGCAGGTAGCTGCCGTCATGGCGCAGCGTGGTCAGGTCACGGACCGGGAAAAAGCCGCGCTCGGCCAGAACTGCGTAGAGCGCCGGCGCTGCATGTCCCTTGGACAGCACAAACCGATCGCGCAGGGGGTCCTGCGGATTCTCGGTATCCACATTCATCACGTTAAAATACAGATAGGTCAGCACGTCAGCGGCGGAAAGGCTGCCGCCCGGATGCCCGCTTTTTGCGCTGTGCGTGGCCTCGACAATGCCCATACGCACGCGGGTCGCAGTCATTTTCAGCTGCAACACTTCAGCTTTCGTCATAACGCTTCCTCCAGATGACCGGATTTTTTTCATGGTGTGGGAACAGCACAGAC
Organism: uncultured Subdoligranulum sp.; assembly: GCA_904390925.1. Taxonomy (GTDB): domain Bacteria; phylum Bacillota; class Clostridia; order Oscillospirales; family Ruminococcaceae; genus Gemmiger. Next base: position 26,360 of record CAJFMB010000022.1, on the reverse strand, counting down.
CGGACCGGTCACTGCCGGCCGTTCCTGCCGCCTGCAGATACTGCTACAGGTTTATTATACACACAAACCCTGTGGTATCGCAACAGGTTTTTACAAAAAACGGGGGTCTGTCCCTCGTTTTGCGGCGATTTTTCCCGCAAGGGAGCGGGCTGTCCCGCCGCGTTCTTCCGTTTTTGAGAACGGCTCCCGGATCAGTCGCAGCCGCCGCAGCTGTCGCAGTCGTCGCTTTCTGCCACCGGGGCATCGCCGATTTTGGCGCCGCCCAGTTCCGGGTCCATCGCCTCGGCAACCTTGAGCATCAGGGCGCACTCGATGCGCTTGCGGAACAGCTTGCAGCCGTACTCATACACGCCGTGGATGTCGCCGGTGGCGTGCAGGGCGTTGGCGGCACAGCCGCCGGCGCAGTAAAGGCGGGCCCAGCAGTCGGCGCAGTCGGGACGGGCATAGACGTTGCAGAGCTTGAACTCGTCCCGCAGGGCGGTGTTGGTGACGCCGTCCCAGACGTTGCCCAGCTTGTAGTCGGGGTCGCCCACAAACTGGTGGCAGGGGTACAGGTCACCCCAGGGGGTGACGGCCATGTACTCGGTGCCCGACCCGCAGCCGGAGATCCGCTTGTAGATGCAGGGGCCATGGGCCAGGTCGATCATGTAATGGTAGAAGGTGATGGGCTTGCCCGCCTTTTCCCGGCGCAGCATGTCCTTGGCCAGGATCTCGTACTGGTCAAACAGCACCGGCAGATCCTCCTCGGTCAGCGCCTCGGGGCTGCCAGAGGCCCCCACCACCGGCTCCATCGACAGCTCGGTGAAGCCCAGGTCGTCGGCCATGTGGAACAGGTCGTTGGTGAAGTCGGTGTTATAGTGGGTGAAGGTGCCCCGCATATAATAGTTCTTGTCACCGCGGGCCTTGACCAGCTTCTGGAACTTGGGCACAATGCGGTCATAGCTACCGTTGCCGGCCAGGTCCTTGCGGAAGCGGTCGTTGACCTCCTTGCGGCCGTCCAGCGACAGCACCACGTTGTAGCATTCCCGGTTGGCCCACTCGATGACCTCGTCGGTGATGCCGATGCCGTTGGTGGTCAGGGTGAAGCGGAAATTCTTGCCGGCAGCCTTCTCGATGCTGCGGGCGTAGGCCACCAGCTGCTTGCAGACCTCAAAGTTCATCAGCGGTTCGCCGCCGAAAAAGTCCACTTCCAGGTTGCGCCGGGTGCCGGAATGCTCCACCAGGAAGTCCAGTGCCCGCTTGCCGGTCTCGAAGCTCATCAGGCTGGCCTCGCCGTGGAACTTGCCCTGGGCGGCAAAGCAGTAATGGCAGTTCAGGTTGCAGGTGTGGGCCACATGCAGGCAGAGCGCCTTGACCACGTTGGACCGCTTTTTGAAATCAAACGCCTTGTCGGCGTAGGCGTCGGGGGCAAACAGTTTGCCGGCGGCGGTCAGCTCGTCGATGTCGTCCAGGGCATCGGCGATGTCGGCATCGGTCACCTCGGGGTGATCGGCGTACTTTTTCGCCAGCTTGGCGGCGGCCTGCTCCCGGCTGTCGCCGGCGTCGATCAGGGCGATGGCGTCGTAGGCCAGCGGGTCCACCGCATGCACGCTGCCGCTGTACACGTCAACGACAATGTTGTAGCCGTTTAACTGAAACTGATGGATCATGATGCTGCAAAACTCCTTGAAAATTCATCCCCCGCGCCAGGGGAAGGGGCGGCGGCACGCGGCAAAACAGGCGTACCCACACAAAAATCGCCGGAATGCGGATGCATCCCGGCACTTAGCCGTTTTTACAGGTTTTCAGGCGAGAAATTACTCCTTGTCGGCCTTCTCGCACGGCTGATTGGCAATGCCGCAGCTGGTCTTGCAAGCGCTCTGGCAGGAGGTCTGGCACTCGCCGCAACCGCCGTTCTCGACGCTCTTGGCCATATCACGGGTATTGAGAGAGAGAATGTGTTTCATTGGAACAGTCACCCCTTTTATCATTTTGTTTATCCCTATTGTACACACTTCCCACCCGCTTGTCAAGGCGGCAGGACGGGGTGGAAACCCTGTTTTGTCCAGGCAGGAAATCCTCCTTTTTGCCCCGCGTCGCTTGCACAATTGCCCGCCAGGCAGTATACTTTTTACAAGAGAACTGCGGGCGCCCGCCGGAGGTGCAGGCCCCGCCAAACAGAACAGACAGGGAGGGATGCAGCATCAAACGGCTGAAACAATGGCTGCTGCAATTGCTGTTTCCCGGAACGCCCTGGGTGATTCTGTGGGTTTTGCTGGGCACCGGCAGCCTGGTGCTGACCTTTGGCGAAGGGTTGCAGGACACCCTCTTCGGCTATGCCAGCTACCTGCTGTCCGCCTGCGGGCTGACGGTGCTGGTGGCGGCGCTGGTACGGGGACTTCCCCACCTGGGCCGCCGGGTGAAGGCCCGCCCCCTGGCAGGGCGGCTGATCCATGACGAATACTTCCGGGTCCGGGCAGGACTGTTTGTCACCTTTGCGGTCAATGCCGGGTATGCGCTGCTGCGCATTGTGTCGGCGGTGCTGTTCAGCTCCTTCTGGTACGGGGTACTGGGGCTGTATTACCTTTTGCTGTGTGCGGTGCGGCTGTTTCTGGCGCGGCGGATGTCCCCGGCCATGCCCCACAGCCGCCAGGCAGAGCTGAAGGTACTGCGCACCACCGGCGGCTTTTTGCTGGCGGTCAATCTGGCGCTGCTGGGCATTGCCCGGCAGATTCTGGTGGACGGCCGCAGCTACGACTATCCGGGATACCTGATCTACGCCGCGGCGGCCTTTTCCTTCTACTCACTGACCATGGCGGTCATCAACACGGTGCGCTTCCGCCGGTTTGAAAGCCCGCTGCTGGCGGCGGCCCAGTCAGTTTCCACCACAACGGCGCTGGTTTCGCTCTTCTCACTGGAGACCGCCATGCTGGCCCGCTTCGGCACTGACCCGACACTGGACCATCAAATGCTGCTGTGGACCGGGCCGGTCATCTGTACGGTGGCGCTGGCCCAGTCGGTCATCGTCTTTGTGCGGGCGTGGGTCAAACTGCGCCGGGAAGCTCCCCACTGAAACAGACAGCCCGTCCCGGCAGCTTGCCGGGGCGGGCTGTTCGCTTGTATCTGCGGCAGGGTGCTGCCGCCTGGGGCATCAATACCGTTCGCGGCGGGCCATCCAGTCCTCGCAAAGGGTGCGGGCTTCCTCCACATTGCGGCAAACGCAGGAAAACAGTTCGCCGTGCTGGGTGCGATAGGAGTATTCCACTCGTCTCTGCCCGTTCTTTCCGGCAGCAAAGGGCACACAGCGCTCCTGGCCGGGCAGAAGATATGCAACTTCCACAAGATCATCTCTTTATCTTTAGTATCATTGACAGAGGCCCCGTTTGCGGCCCGCAACGGTTTCTAGTGTAGCACAAACCGGCGGGTTTTAGAATGGATTTTCGGCCCCTGCCCTTGCTGCCCCCGTGGACGCAACCGCCCGGCGTTTCCTCTGCATTTTTGTTGCCGGGTGCGGGTTTGCGGCGGTTTTTTCCCGGAAAACGGCAAAAATCATCCAAACTGCGGGGCTGTACCGAAAGGAAGCGGGTTGTGATGGAACTGACATCCGGGCAGATCCTTGCCCATCGTCTGCATGCCCACCATCTGGACACGCCGCTGCCGCCGGGGCAGCTGGCCGAAGCCGCGGGCGCCTGCGGGCTGCAGAACTCGCCGCCCGGTGCCTGGGAAACCGCCGCCTTTCTGCGGGTGGCGGAGACCAGCATTGCCGCGCTGCATGAGGCCCTCTACCACGACCGGACGCTGCTGCAGGCCTGGAGCTGGCGGGGCGCGCCGGTGGTCTTTCCCACCAGGGATGCGGGGGTATTTCTGACTCCGCTGGAGGCCCGCCCCGGCGAGGAACCCTGGATCTACACAAAGGGCATCGGGCTGGCGCTGGACTTTCTGGGGATGGAATTTGCCCCGCTGCTGGCGCTGGTCCGCCGGGCAGCCGCGGTGCTGGAGCAGGACACCATCCAGTCCAAGGAGATGCTGGACCGCTGCCTGGCCGACCGGGTGCGGCCGATGCTGCCGCCGGACAAGCGTGTGCTGTGGGACGCGCCGTCGATGTACGGCAGTCCCGGCCGCCAGACGGTGGGCGGGGTGGTGGTTTCCTTCCTGCTGCGGCCCTGTGCCTTTGGCGGGCAGGTGGTGTTCGGGATGCGGCAGGGCACCCACCCCACCTTTACCGCCCCGGTGCATTGGCTGGGCCGGCCGCTGCCGGCCGTTGACCCGGACGCCGCCTGTCATGAGCTGGTGCGGCGGTTTCTGCACTGTTACGGGCCTGCCAGCCGTCAGGACCTGATGGACTGGCTGGGCTGCAGCCCGGCCCAGGGGCAGCGGATGTGGCAGGCCATTCTGCCCGACGCGGTTGCGGTGCAGGTGGCGGGCAAAAAGCGCTGGATGCTGGCCGAGGACGTGGCGGCCCTGGCCGACCTGCCCGGCCCGGAACCCGGCCAGCTGCTGCTGTTGGGCGCCCACGACCCCTACCTGGACCAGCGGGACCGGGCGCTGCTGCTGCCCGACCGGCGGTTGCAGCGGCAGGTCTGGCGGCAGGTGGGCAACCCCGGCGTGCTTCTGCGGCAGGGGAAAATTGCCGGCATCTGGAAAAGCAAAACCCTGCGGGGAAAGCTGCAGCTGAACCTTACCTTCTGGCAGGCGCCCTCCGACGCCGACCGGGCCGCCGCCCTGCAACAGGCGGAAGCCTATGCGGCCTTCCGGCTGATGGGGCTGGGCAGCTGCACCATCACCGCACTGTGCTGACGCAAAACCGGCGGGCAGTCGTTTGGACTGTCCGCCGGTTGTTTTGAAACGATTATTGCCGCTGTACCGGCTGGTCGGCGCGGGAGAGGTCGGGCCATTCCCGCCGCAGCAGCACCGCGGCCAAGACGGCGGCCAGCACCGCCGTGCCGGCAAAGTTCAGCCACAGCCCGGTCAATCCCAGCGGCCAGAGCACCAGGATCAGCAGGACCGGGAAAATCAGCGCCGTGGACACCGAGATGATGGTGGCCTGCACCGCCTTTTCCACCGCCAGCAGGTAGCTCTGCACCCAGAAGCCGAACCACCGGGTCAGGTAGGTCAGGCTGAACAGCCGCACCGCCCCGGTGGCCATGGCCATCGCCTCGTCACCGGTGGAGGAGAGAAACAGCGCGGCAATCTGGCCCGGGAACAGTGCCATCACCGCCAGCGCCGCGGCACAGAGCAGCATCGCTGCCCGCAGGCACCAGCTTTCGATGGCGCGGGAACGGCTGAACCGGCCGGCACCCCAGTTGTAGCCCACCGCCGGCTGCAGCGAGTCGCAGGTGCCGTACAACAGCGGCTGGATAAAGCCGTCGGCATACATCAGCACGCCGTAGACCGAGACGGCGATCTCCCCGCCCAGCCGCACCAGCAGCAGGTTCATCAGGATGCTGGTGATGCGTCCGGCCACATTGTTCAGAAAGGTAGGCAGGCCGCAGCGGATAATCCGGCCCAGCAGCTCGGGGGAGAACTGGGGACGGCAGAAGTGCAGCTTCATTTTTCCCAGCGCAAAGGGGGTCAGCGCAATGACCACACAGACCATCATGCCGGTGCAGGTGGCCAGCGCCGCCGCCCAGATGCCCCAGCGGAACACCGCCAGAAAAAGGAATTCCAGTCCGGCGCTGAGGGCGGACATGAAGATGTTCAGGCACATGCTGCCCTTGATGCGGCCGCAGATGCGCAGATAGTTGTCGGTGGCGAAAATAATGGTGGTCACCGGGGAGCAGATGGCATACACCCGCAGATATTGCACCGCCAGTGTGGCAAACCGGCCGTCGGCGCCCATCAGGACGATCAGGCCCGGCGCGGCGAAGTACATCAATGCCCCCACCAGCACACCGGCGGAGACGATCATCAGGCAGGCGCAGGTGAAGTAATTGTTGGCCTGCCGGTCCTTGCCCTGCCCCAGCGCGATGGAGATGGGCACCGAGGAGCCGACGCCGATCAGGTCGGCCAGCGAAAAGTTGATGATGACAAAGGGCATGGCCAGGTTGAGTGCGGCAAAGGCGGTGCTGTCCAGGAACTGCCCCACCAGGATGCCGTCCGCCAGCTGATAGAGCGCCGACGCCAGCATGCCGATGGCGCCGGGCAGGGCAGCCAGAAAGAAGAGCTTTGCGGGCGGCGTTTTCAAAAACATCGTCTGCTGATCCATCTGTCGTTACTCCTTGGGCTGTGCGCCGGGCCGGGATTCAAACCGGGCGCAGAGTTCGTCGGTGAAGTGTTCCAGTGCCTGGACAAAATCGGGGGAAAACTGTTCCAGCGCCGCGTCGATGGCGGCATTCTCGGCGGCATAGACATCCTGCAAGATCGCCCGCGCATAGGTGACCCCGGCCGGCGTCAGGCAGATGGTCTTTTCCCGCCCGTGCTCCCCCGCCTGCAGGGTCAGAAGCCCCTCCCCTTCCAGCTGGCGGACAATGGTGTTGATGGTGGTTTTGGGGATGAGCCATTCCTCACAGACCTGTTTCTGGCTGTGGGGTGTGCCGTCATCCAGCGCGTAGAGCAGCGCCAGGGTGTTTTCGTGAATGCCCCGGCGCCGGGCAAACAGATAATAGGCGCCGTCAATGCGGTTGATGGCAAGCATCATCCGGCGCAGCAGCCGGGTCCGTTGCTCCTGTTGCAAGGCGGAGATCCTCCTTTGTGCGGGCGGCAGTGCCCCTGCCCCCAATGTATAATCCGGTTTCGTACCAGTTCCACAGAGCAGTATAGTACGGAACCGGATTATTGTCAATAGATTCTGCCGCAACACAAAAGACCGGCCCCGGCTGCGAAATTTCGCAGCCGGAGCCGGCCCTGATATTATGAGTTGAGGATAGAAGACAGATTACAACGTCAGAAATGACGGAAGAAGAAGAAATACAGCACCACGCCAAACACGGCGAAAATCACCAGAATGGCCGGAACAAAGACGATCAGCGCGGCCAGAATCATGGCAAGGCGATCCCCTTTTTCCGGCGGCATCTCCTCCATGGTTTTGGCAAAGCGCTCCTCGGCCTTTTTGGGGTCGGTCAACACGCGCTTGAGCTTTTTGCGAAAGAACATGGCTGTTTTCCTTTCTCACAGGTCCGACGGACGGGATTACTCCACAACCTCGCCGGTGGGGGCGTTGTTCTCGTGCAGCGGGAAATGGCAGGCCACATAGTGGTTCTTGCTGATTTCACGCCACTCGGGCACCTCGTGCTTGCACTTTTCCTGGCAGTAGCGGCAGCGGGTGTGGAACTTGCAGCCCTCGGGCGGGTTGACCGGGCTGGGGATATCGCCTTCCAGCAGGATCCGCTCCCGGCCACCGTTGTTTTCCTCGGTGGTGGGGATGGCGGAGAGCAGCGCCTCGGTGTAGGGGTGCAGCGTGTCGTTGAACAGCTCCTCGGCATCGGCCAGCTCCACCAGGTTGCCCAGGTACATGACGGCGATGCGGTCGCTGATGTACTTGACAACGCTCAGGTCATGGGTGATGAACAGGTAGGTCAGGCCGGCCTTTGCCTTCAGATCGGACAGCAGGTTCAGGATCTGGGACTGGATCGACACGTCCAGTGCCGAGACCGCCTCGTCACAGACCACGAACTTGGGACGCAGGGCAAGACTGCGGGCAATGCCGATACGCTGGCGCTGGCCGCCGGAGAACTGGTGGGGATACCGGTTGAACATATAGGTGGCCAAGCCGCATTCTTCCATGACCTGGAAGATGTATTCCTTCATGGCAGGATCATTCTTCTTGAAGATGCCATGGGAGACCAGGCCTTCGCCGATGATCTGGCCCACCGTCATACGGGGGTTCAGCGAGGAGTACGGATCCTGGAAAATCAGCTGCAGGTCCTTGCGCAGAACACGCATCTGTTCCGGCGTCTGCTTTTTCAGGTCGATTTCCTTGCCGTCCTTGTGGTAGATAATGTCACCATGAGTCTGGGGATACAGCTGCAGAATGGTACGGCCCAGCGTGGACTTGCCGCAGCCGGACTCGCCGACCAGGCCCAGGGTCTCGCCCTCGTAGATGTCCAGCGTGATGCCGTCGTTGGCCCGGACATAGCGCTGCTTTTCACGGAGTTTGGTCTTTTTTACCGGAAAATACTGCTTCACATCGCGGACTTCCAGCAGTACCTTGCGGTTGTTGTTCTCACTTTGCATTCTGTTGTCTCACCGCCTTTTCCGCATAGAAGCAACGTACCAGATGGTTGGGACCGACTTCGCTCAAAGGCGGCTCCTCCTCCAGGCACTTTTGGGTGCAGTACTTGCAGCGGGGTGCAAACTTGCAGCCCTTGGGCAAGTACAGGGGGTTGGGCACCGCACCGGGGATGGCATCCAGCTTTTTGCCCTTGGGGGTGTTCAGCCGGGGAATCGAGATCATCAGGCCCTCGGTGTAGGGATGGGAGTAAACCGACTTGTGGAAGATCTCGTGGGCGTCGGCCTTTTCGACGATCTGGCCGCAGTACATGACGGCGACCTCGTCGGCCATCTCGTGGATAACACCCAGGTCATGGGTGATGAACAGGATGGAAGTGCCCATCTGGCGCTTCAGGTCGTTCATCAGTTTCAGGATCTGGGCCTGGATGGTCACGTCCAGGGCGGTGGTGGGCTCGTCCGCAATCAGCAGCTTGGGCTTGCAGGCCAGGGCCATGGCGATCATGACACGCTGACGCATACCGCCGGACAGCTGGAAGGGATACTGCTTGGCCACACGCTCGGGGTTGGGGATCTTGACATCCGCCAGCAGCGACGCCGCCTTGGCGTAGGCCTGCTTTTTGGTCATGTTCTGATGGATTTGCAGAACCTCACCGATCTGACGTTCCACCGTGAACACGGGGTTCAGAGATGTCATGGGCTCCTGGAAAATGACCGAGATCTCGTTGCCGCGGATGTGGTACATTTCCTTCTCGGTGCAGTGGAGAATGTCCCTGCCGTTGAAGGTGACATCACCGCTGTCGATCCAGCCGTTGCCGTCCAGCAGCTTGATGATGCTCATGGCAGAGACAGACTTGCCGCTGCCGGATTCGCCGACGATGCCCAGCGTCTTGCCCTCGTCCAGAGAGTAGGTGACGTCGTTGACCGCCTTGACGATACCCTTTTTGGTCTTAAAGAAGGTATGAAGATTTTTAACCTCCAGCAAACTCATACGTCAATCACCTCTCCTTCGATTTCGGGTCAATGGCATCGCGCAGACCGTCGCCCACACAGTTGATGCTGATGGTGCAGATGCCGAACGCGATGGACGGGAACAACCAGCGCCACCAGTAGTTTTCAATGACCTGGCCGTTCTGCGCACCGTTGAGCATGTTGCCCCAGGTGGCGTTGGGCTCGGTAACGCCGAAGCCGATGAAGGACAGGGAGGACTCGGTCAGCATGCAGGTGGCAAAGTCCAGCGTGGCGTTGACGATGATGACGGTGATGATGTTGGGCAGGATGTGGCGCAGAATGATGCCGAACTCCTTGACGCCCAGTGCCTTGGCGGCGGTGACAAATTCCTGCTCACGCTCGGCCAGAACGCTGCCGCGGACCAGACGGGCGATGCCGGGCCAGGACAGCAGACCCAGGATGACCATAATCAGGATGATCTTCTGGGTCTGGTCAATGCTGTTGCCCAGAATACTGGACAGGATGATACAGAACGGCAGGAAGGGAATGGAGGAGACAATTTCCGTCAGACGCATCATCAGGTTGTCCACCTTGCCGCCCTTGTAGCCGGAGATACCGCCCACCAACACGCCGATGACGGTGGAGATGATGACGGCGATGAAGCCGACGGTCATGGTCATACGACCGCCCACCAGCAGGCGGCGGAACATATCGCGGCCCAGCTGGTCGGTACCCATCAGGTAGCCGTCCAGGCCCCATCCCTGCGCATGGCCGTCCTCGGTGATGACGTAGCTGCCATAGTAGCCGGCCGAGATGGTGGCTGCGGTGCCGTCGATGGAAGGCACATTGGTCTGGCCGAAGTTGTCGTTGCCCCAGCTGGTTACGGTGCCGTCATCCAGAATGGCGACGAAATGATAACGGCCGCCCTCGATCTCGGTGACATGGCCCTGGATCTCTTCCGGCACATTCATCGAGCCGTTGACGTTGTTGCCCCAGGTGTAGACGCGGCCGTCGCTGGTCAGGGCGGCGGCGCTCTCGTCGGACAGGGCGATGTCGATGGTGTTGCCCTGGACTTCCTCCGGGACGTTGGTGTAGGAGGACGCCTTGTTGGACAGGGGGACCACCTCGCCGTCGTTGGTCAGCGCCAAGACGATGTTGGTGTTGTCCTCAAACTGGGCAATGTTGCCCTGGACCCCTTCGGGGAAGGAGATGTTCAGCAGGTAGGCGCTGCCCCAGTTGTAGAGGCGGCCCGACTCGGTCAATGCCAGCGAGAACTGGTAGCCGGCCGAAATCTGCTTGATGGGCGAGGTGTTCATCTTCAGTTCGATGGGCAGGTTTGCCAGGCCCATACGGTCGTTGCCCCAGGTGAAGATCTGATTGTCCTCATTGACGGCAACCACGTGGTCCAGGCCGGCGGAAATCATGGTCAGCTTGCCCATCTCGGAGCTGGAGGGAATGTTCTTCAGCTTTTCGGTGGGGAAGGTGCCCCATTCATAGACGTTGCCTTCCTTGTCGATGCCCACCGAGAAGGTGCTGCCGGTGGAAATGGCCTGGGCGTTGTCCTTCAGTCCGGCGGGAACGCTGGTCATGCCAAAGCCGGGCGCAACATTGGCCTGGGTGACATCCTGATAGTTCAGTTCAATCGGGAAGAAGAAGGGCAGGATCATGCAGCACAGGAAGATGATGACAAACAGGCACAGACCGATCATGGCGATCTTGTCCTTGATAAAGCTGCCAACCACCATCCGCATGGGGCTCTGCATCAGCTCGTCGTCCTGGTCCTCCTGGGGCATACCGCCCACAAACATACGCTCGGCTGCCGCAGCCGCGGTGGATTTCCTGCCGGCGTCTTTCTTTTTCTTTGCCATAGTCAGGAACCTCCTTAGTTTTCAAGCCGGACCCGCGGGTCGACGATGGTGTAGGCCACGTCCATGATGACGTTGCCGGCCAGAGACAGAATGACGTAGAACATCTGCAGCGTCAGGACCAGCGCAAAGTCGCGCTGCATCAGCGAGTCGATCAGCATTTTGCCAAGGCCGTTCCAGAGGAAGACGCTCTCGATGACGATGGAGCCGCCGAACAGCGAGACCACCCAGGCCGTGGCGATGGTGACGATGGGGATCAGGGCGTTGCGGAAGGCATGGACGTAGATGACCGTCTTTTCCTTCAGGCCCTTGGCCCGCGCCGTCTTGATATAGTCCATGCGCAGCACGTCGATCATCTCGGCGCGGACATAGCGGGTGATGCTGCCGATACCGGAGATGGACATGACGATGACAGGCAGCGCCATGTGCCACAGCGTATCCAGCACAAATGCCATTCCGGTGCCCGTAAAGCCCGGGCTGCGGATACCGCTGATGGGGAAGATCGGGATCTTGACCGCGAAGGCGAAGATGAACAGCAGTGCGATGATGAAGCTGGGCAAACTGTAGCCCACAATCGTGATAACCTGCACAAACTTGTCAAAGACAGTGTTCTTGTGCACGGCGGTGGCAATGCCCAGCGGGATCGAGATGGCAAACACCACGACCATGGACGCGGCGTTGAGCATCAGGGTGTTGAGCATCGGGGTGCCGATGACCTGGATAACCTGCTGCTTGTACTGGGTGGAATAGCCAAAATTGCCGGTGAGCATGTTGCCGATCCAGATCAGATACTGGATCACCAGGGGCTTGTCCAGGCCAAGCTGCTGGCGGGTGCGGTTATACAGCTCAAGATAATCGTCCGGCCGCATATTGTTCTTCGAGTCGCCCAGCATCATGGTGACAGGATCACCGGGCATGGATTTGTAGATGAAAAACATCAAAATTGAGATGATAAAGAATACGAAAACGATATAGACAAGTCGTTTGACCAGGTATCGGCCTTTGCCCATTCGTTATCCCCCCATTTCCTAAAAAAGCCGGCGGCCCCCCGGCAAGAGGGGGACCGCCGGAACTAAGAGTTCAATTTTACAGGTTCAAAATGTCGAGATTATTCGGCAACCCAGGCATCCAGGACAGCCAGCTCCCAACCCCAGATGGAAGAAGGATCCCAGCCCTGCAGCTTGGTGTTGTAGAAGTCGTAGTACTCATCAGAGTACAGGGGGATGTCAGGCATCTTGTCGTTCCAGACCTTGATGTACTCGCGCCAGGCGGTCAGCCAGGTCTCGGTATCGTCATAGGGGATGCTCTTCAGAGCATTGGCGGCAGCCTCCAGCTCAGGATCCTTGATCCAGTTGGCGTTGTAGCCGCCGCCCATGTAAGCCTCGTCGCTGGTGTAGTAGTACCAGGGAGAGTTGGCGGTGGCGAAGCCGGTAGCCAGGTTGTACATGTTGTAGGTGGCGTCGCCCTGATGGTCGATGCAGCTGAACAGGGTGGAAACGTCCATGGTGGTGGGCACCAGCTCCATGCCGGCCTCAGCCATGTTGGTGGGCAGCATGGTGGCCAGCAGGTCGGAGACGGGGTTGCCCTCGGAGTTGGCCCAGGTGATCTGCAGAGGAACGATCTCGCCGTCCACTTCCTTGTAACGGGTGCCGGTGCCGGAATACTCGGAACCGTCAGCGTTCAGGGTCCAGCCGTCCTCTTCCAGCAGCTGCTTGGCAGCGTCGATGTTGACCTCGTAGCTGTCCAGGTTCTCAGCCAGCCAGTCGATGGAGTCCTGATACTCCCACTGGGCCAGGCCGTAAGCGGCGTTGACAACAGCGCCGTAGCCGCCGGTGTACTGGCGGGCGAACTCGTTGCGGTCCAGGCAGTAGGCGATGGCCTTGCGGACGTTCGCGCTGTCAGTGGGGAAGATGCTGCAGTCAAACTCCAGCTTGCCGTAACCGTTGCGGTAGTAGGAGCTGTCAGCAACAGTACCCTCTTCCACCAGGTCGAGGCCGGCATTGATGGTATCGCCGCCGGAGCACTGGAACAGCAGGTCAACGGAACCAGCTTCCAGCTCGTTCATCATGGTGTCGCTGGAGACGGTACGGATGACCAGGTTCTCGATGACGGGCTTGACACCGCGGTAATCGCCGGCGTAGTTGGGGTTGACGGTCAGCACAGCCTCACGGCTGGAGGTGTCGTAGCTGGTCAGGGTGTAGGGACCGCAGGTCGGGTTGGGATGATAGCGGTAGCCGGTGGCGGGATCGTTGATGGTCTTCTGCAGCAGCTCGGCGCTGAAGTCGCCGGTGATGCGGGCGCCATCCTCGGTATCCTCAACATCGCAGTCCGGAGCGATCACGCTCATCGGACGGGGCATCAGGCTGGCGTAGGTGATGTCGTAGTGGTTGGGCAGCTCCTCAGCGGCGATGGTGACCGAGTAGGTCATATCGTCAACCAGGTGCACGCCGGCGAAGGTATCGGTCTCGCCGGAGGAGTACTCGGGCCAGCCGACCAGAACGGACAGGCCGGTGTTGCTGTAACCGTCAATGCTGCCCATCTCGTCGCTGTTCTCCAGCAGGGCGGCAAAGACGTAGTCCTTGGCGGTGATGGGGGTGCCGTCGCTCCAGACCAGGCCGTCGTTGATGGTGACGGTGTAGGTCTTGGTGCCATCCTCGTTCTCAGTCTCCTCGTGGGAAGCAACGACGGTGGGGTCGAACTCAAACTTGCCATCCTTGGTGAAGGCAACTGCGCTGTAGCCGTTGATCAGGCTGTACATGGCGTAGTTGGTGGCGGCGTTGTTCATGCCGGCATCGTAGAAGTCGTTCTCGACCGGGGTGATGGTGCCGATGACCAGCTGGCCGGTGGGCTCGGTGGGACGAGTGCTGGTTGCTTCAGCGCTGGTCTCAGAAGTCGCGGTGTCGCTGGTTGCACCGGTGTTGGTGGATGCGGAGTCATCCGCATTGTTGGTGACAGCACCCTGGCCGCCGCAGGCTGCCAGAGAGACTGCCATCGTTCCTGCCAGGAGCAGGGATGCAATCTGTTTTGCTTTCACGTGTGTGTCTCCTTCCTCATAATGCTACTCTTGGCTATATCGCCGCCACAGCCCGACTGTGTTTTTCTCAGCAACAGGTTGCTTGCCACTGTTTCTGTTAGAAAATCATGTTGAAACTGTAACGGTTTTATGAATAGCTTTTATATTTTAGCAAGAATTCGTCAAAAGGTCAAGGTTATTTCAGAAATGCTGAAACAATATACAAAGAATGGCTGCAGAATTCAGTTATATTCATCACGTATTTCAAAAAGTTTCACATTTCTGTCCACAATCTGCAAACAGTCCGACTTTTTCTATCGGAATTTTTCCGCAGGACGCCGGGCCTTCTCACTCAATGCCGGTCAGGTCGTAGTTGTCCAGCCAGCGGCCGGCCTCCTCGCAGACACTGCGCAGGCAGTTCTCGTCGAAAGGATTTTCCAGTCCGGCGTTCTTCAAAAGCTCGGTGAAAACGCATGTGCCGCCCTGGCGGGTGTAGGCCATATAGTGGTCCCAGGCGTTCTTGCGGTCCTTCTGCAGCATGGCCCAGAATTCCAGCGAGACAGTCTGTGCCAGGCAGTAATCAATATAATAGAAGGGGCTGGAGTAGATATGATGCTGACGCTGCCAGCCCTGACCTTCGCTGTAGAAGGGGATCTCGCCGTCCAGGCGCATCCAGGGCATGTAGACGCCCAGCAGCTTTTTCCAGACGCCATGGCGCTCGGCCGGGGTCATGTCGGGCTTTTCAAAGACGATGTGCTGGAAGTGGTCCACCATGGTGCCGTAGGGGATGAAGGTCAGGGCACTGGCCAGGTGGCTGTAACGGAACTTGCGGGCATCGGCGCCGAAGAAGCCGTCCGCCCAGGGCCAGGCAAAGAACTCCATCGACATGGAATGGACCTCGCAGGCTTCCATGGTGGGCCAGATATACTGCATGGGGATGCGGTCGCGGTTGGTGTAGGCGGCAAAGGCGTGGCCGGCCTCGTGGGTGACCACCTCCACGTCATGCTGGGTGCCGTTGAAGTTGGCAAAGATGAAGGGAACCCGGTAGTCGGGGATGGAGGTGCAGTAACCGCCGCTCTCCTTGCCAGGGGTGGACAGCACGTCCAGCAGCTTGCCGTCCAGCATGGTGTTGAAGAACTCGCTGGTCTCGGGGGAGAGCTCGTCATAGAAGCGCTTGCCCTGGGCCAGGATGGCGTCGGCGTCGCCCGCCGGGCGGGGGTTGCCGGAACGGAAGGCCAGCGCCTCGTCGGCAAAGCTCAGGGGATACGGCACCCCCAGCCGCTTGGCCTGGGCCCGCTCGATGCGGTCGGCCAGCGGCACCAGGTACTTGACCACGGCGGCGCGGAACTTTTCCACGTCCTCCTTGGTGTAGCAGTTGCGCTGCATCCGGGCGTAGCCCAGGGTGGTGTAGCCGTCATAGCCCAGCTTGCGGCCCATGGCGTCCCGCAGATGCACCAGCTTGTCATAGATCTCGTCCATCTGGGGCTGGTTTTCCTTGTACCAGCGGCCCTCGGCCTGCCAGGCAGCCAGGCGGCGGGCATCGTCGGCGTCGGTCTTGTAGGGCGACAGCTGGGACAGGGTGTAGACGCCGCCCTCGAAGGGGATCTGGGCGCTGGCCAGCAGCTTTTCGTACTCCTGGGCCAGGTCGTTCTCCTGCTGCATCTCGGGCACGATCTCGGGCGAGAAGGCCTTGCGGGCCAGCTCGGCGTTGACAAACATCAGGGTGCCGTATTCCTTTTCAAAATCGGGGCGGTAGGCAGATTCCAGCATGGCCTGGGTGAAGGCGTCCCGGCAGGTTTCCAGCTCGGGGCCGGCCACGTTCCAGAACTTCTTCTCGGCGTTGTAGAACTCGTCCCGGGTGTCAATGCTGTGGCGGATGCTGGCCAGCGTCTCCTGGGTGCTGATGTGCTTTTCCAGCGTCTCCTTTTCCAGGAAAGCAGCCTTGGCAGCCTCATAGCTGTCGGCGGCGCGCAGGCGGTCGGTCAGGGCATTGTACTGGGTTTTCAGCGCGTCCAGGTCGGGGCGCTGATAAGGCATTTCGGCAAAGGTCATGGTAATTTCTCCTTATTGCTGGATTTCCGGGCCGGGATTTGTGCATTCCGCCCGGAGGAATACCGGATCAGACAATGCAGCTATTATACCACAGATTTCCCCGGTTTGGCACCGGAAACAAAAAAAGCCGGGCGGGAAGTTCCCGCCCGGCCTCTGCCAGGGTAAGGCGTCTCCCCTGCCGGGGAGCGGACAGCCCTCACATTTTGACGATCCGGTAATATTTTTTGGCGGTCAGCAGATAAACGACGATGTAGCAGGCCGCAAAGGCCGCCAGCGTGATGCCGCAGCAGGCGATGAAAAGTCCCTTGTCCGCCGTGCCGAAGGCGGAAACCATGCGGAACAGCATGGGGAAGGCCGCCGCCAGATGGATTGCCGCCATAATCAGCGGCAGGAAAAAGATCATCAGCACCTGGCTGCGGATGGTGGCCCGCACCTCGGCGGCGCTCATGCCCACCTTTTGCAGGATCAGGAAGCGGCTGCGGTCCTCGTAGCCCTCGCTGAGCTGCTTGTAATAGATGATCAGCACGGTGGCCATGGTGAACATCACCGCCAGGAAGATGCCCAGAAAGACAAAGCTGCCGTTCATGCTGTACATCTGGTCCCGCATATACGACCGGGTGAAGGCGACCACCCGTTTCAGTCCGTCGGGCAGCGGGTCGGCGGCGTGCAGCATATCTGCGGCGCAGTGCTGCACCTGGTCGTCGGTGAGGCCGTCGGGGTTGCAGACGACAAAGTACCAGACCGGCGGCAGATACCCGTTGCCGGTGGTGTCAATGCTGCTGACCAGCCCGTTGAGGGTATCCCAGTCGGCCACCACCAGGCAGACCACATTGTCGCCGATGTACTGGCCGTCCACCGGCGGAAAGGCACTGCACTGCCCCACTGCGGTCATCGGCACACCGCCCACCGTAAAGTCGGAAAGCCCCTCCGGCAGGCCGCAGGCCAGCACCTGGCCGGGCTGCAGCGAAACCTGCTCGCCGGTCAGGCGGGTATAGTCGGAGGCCGGCATCATTTGCAGGGTCCAGCCGGACGGTTCGACCTGGTCGATGGGCACGTCCGCCACAAACGTCCCCTCGGCGTAGTGGGTGTCCACCAGCAGCAGCGGGAACCCGGCATACTGGTCCGGGGTGACGCCGTATCCGGCCGCCACTTCCTCCAGGCGGGCATTCCAGTCGTCAAAGTCGCTTTCCCGGTAGAGCTCCCCGTCACAGGGGCCGCTCAAGCCGATGGCGTTGGGGTACATGTTGTCCAGCGTAGTGCCGATGCCCGCATACAGGCAGACGGTGGTGGCCACGCTGACCAGCACGGTGGTGGCCAGGATGCAGATGTTGGCCAGGCCGCGGGCGTTCTGGTTCATGCGGTAGATCATGCCGGAAACCGCGGTGAAATGCCGGGGCTGATAGTAGAATTTCCTGTTTTTGCGCAGCAGCTTGAGCACCACCACGCTGCCGGCACCGAACAGGCAGTGGGTGCCCACAATGACCAGCGCCACCGCCAGGAAAAACAGCAGAATGATCATCAGCAGGTCGGTGGTGGCGGCGGCGATGTAATATCCGGCGCCCAGAGCCACCAGGCCGAACAGGGCCAGCAGCCAGTTGCTTTTGGGCTGGCGCTCCCCCACCTGGTCGGAGTGGAGCAGGTCGATGGGGCTGGCCTTCCAGACCTGGCGCAGGTCAAACAGGTAGAGGCAGAAAAACAAGATCCCCATGATCACTGCCGTCTGCCAGGCGCCGGCCAGGCTGAAGGAAAAGCCGAAGGGGACCTCAAACTGCATCAGCCGCAGCAGAAGCATCAGCGCCAGCTTGGAGAACAGCGCCCCCACCGCCACACCGGCCAGGATGCACCCGGCACAGAGGGCCAGCATTTCCAGGCCCAGCACCACCGCCACATTGCCCTTCTGCATGCCGAGGATGTTGTACAGCGCCAGTTCCCTGCCCCGCCGCCGGATGACAAAGCCGTTGGCATAGGCCATGATCCAGATCATCAGAAAGCCCATGATGATGCTGCCCAGGGCGAGCATCTGCGCCACATAGACAGCGCCGTACATCTCGTTGATGCCCTTGTTGTAGTTCAAAAACCGTATCAGGTAGCACATGGCCGCGCAGCCGGCGCCGGTGAGGAAGAAGGGGAACTGATACTGCCGGTTTTTGATCAGGTTCTGTCCGGCCAGCCGGAAATAGAGTGCCAGTTTAGTCATGGTCCTCACCCCCGGAAAGTGCGGTGAGGGTGTCGGAGATGCGGGCAAACATCTGCTCGGTGGTCAGGCGGCCCCGGTAAAGCTGGTGGTAGACCTGGCCGTCTTGCAGAAACAGCACCCGGCCCGCATGGCTGGCGGCCCGCACGCTGTGGGTGACCATCAGGATGGTCTGGCCGCCGGCGTTGATCTCGCCGAACAGCTGCAGCAGGCTGTCGGAGGAGCGGGAATCCAGGGCGCCGGTGGGCTCGTCGGCGAGAATCAGCTCGGGGGAGGTGATCAGCGCCCGGGCCACCGCGGTCCGCTGTTTCTGGCCGCCGGAAACCTCATAGGGGTATTTTTCCAGGATCTCCACAATGCCCAGCTGCCGGGCAATGGGGCCAAGACGGACCTCCATGTCCCGGTAGGGGGTGCCGGCCAGCACCAGCGGCAGGAAGATGTTGTCCTTGATGGAGAAGGTGTCCAGCAGGTTGAAGTCCTGAAAGACAAAGCCCAGGTGATCCCGGCGGAAGGCGGACAGCGCCTTTTCCCCCAGGCGGGTGATGTCGCTGCCGTTGAGCAGCACCGCGCCGCCGGTGGGCCGGTCCAGCGCCGCCAGAATGTTCAGCAGCGTCGTCTTGCCGGCGCCGGATTCGCCCATGATGGCCAGATATTCGCCCTGCTCGACCGTAAAGTTCACGTCGGCCAGGGCCTGCACCTTGGTCCCGCCGAAACGGGTGGAATAGGTTTTTTCCAGGTGCCGGATCTCAAGCAATGCCATAGTTTGCTCCTTTATATACGAAGGTGGGATTTGTATGGCAGCGGCGGGTTGCGGCCCGGAGGGTCTTTCCCGCGCCCTGCACCCAAAGGATACCACCGCCCGGCAGCCCGGCGCCATCGTTCCGGCTTACAAAACCCGGGGCCATCCTTACAGTTTTGTCACATTGCAAAAAACGGCCCTGCCGCAGCGGGCAGGGCCGTACCGATCGGATTCAGGCGCCGTATTCTTCCCGGACAAAGCGGTCCAGCGCGGCAAAGCTGCGCTGCACCTTTTCGGTGTCGATGCAGTAGGCCATGCGGAAGTGGCCCGGGCAGCCGAAGGAATCGCCCGGCACCAGCACCAGGTCGTACCGGGTGGCTTTCTGGCAGAAGGCCACCGCGTCCGGCTCCAGCGATTTGGGGAAGATGTAGAAGGTGCCGTCCGGCTTGACCACATCAAAGCCCAGTTTTTTCAGCTCAACATAGATCAGCTCCATGTTGCGCTCGTAGACGGTCAGGTCGCTGGTCTCGTCGATGCACTCGGCCACCGCCAGCTGGATGATGGAGGCCGGGCAGTTGTGGCCGGTCCCCCGGGAGATCTGCCCGCAGACCGGCACGATCAGGTCGGCCTGCTCGCAGGCGGGGTTGGCGGCCACATAGCCGATGCGCTCGCCGGGCAGGCTCAGGCTCTTGGAGAAGGAATAGCAGGTCAGGGTATCCGCGTAGAATTTGGCCGGGTAGACAATCGGCTGTCCGCCGAAGAGAATTTCCCGGTAGGGCTCGTCGGAAATCAGGAAGATGTGGCGGCCGATCCGGGCGGAGGCGGCGGTGAGCAGGTCGGCCAGCGCCCGCATGGTGTCGGCGGTGTAGACGGCGCCGGAGGGGTTGTTGGGGGTGTTGATCAGCACCGCGGCGGTGTTCTCGTTGATGGCGGCGTCCATCGCCTCCAGGTCGATCTGGAAGTCCTCCACCCGGGGCGGGATGGTGCGCATCACAAGGCCGGCGCCCTCAATGTAGGGCTTGTACTCGGGGAAGAAGGGGGCAGGCACCAGGACCTCCTGCCCCGGCTGGCAGACGCAGCGCAGCGCATGGGCCAGGGCACCGGCGGCGCCGCTGGTCATGAAGATATGCTCGGGACCGTAGTGCATGCCGAACCGGCGGTTGAGGCTGTCCGCCACCGCCCGGCGCACCGACGGGATGGTCAGCGAGGGGCTGTAGCCGTGCAGCGTCACCGGCTGTTCGGTCTGGAGCAGCCGGATCATGGTCCGGGTGAAATGCTCCGGGCAGGGCACACTGGGGTTGCCCAGCGAGTAGTCGAACACATTGTCATAGCCGATTTCCTGGCCGCGGGCGGTGGCCCACTCGCTCAGGGTACGGATCACCGACTTGGCCCCCAGCATATCAATGTAATTTTGCGGGATCATGCAAAAAACCTCCTTGCACAGCAGCCCTTGGCGCTGTCTGATTCCAATGTCCGGGATGCGGGGCGGGTCAGTGCTGCCCCAGCACCACCTGTTTCAGCTGTCGGGTGTCGGCGGCCAGATAGGTGGCGCCGGCGTCCCGCAGCTCCTGCTCGGTGCGGAAGCCCCACAGCACGCCGCAGCAGGGCAGCCCGGCGTTTTTGCCGGTGAGCACATCCACGTTGCTGTCCCCCACATACAGGGTGGAGGCCGGGTCGGCCCCCACCGCCTGCATCAGGGCCAGGGTGCCTTCCGGCGCGGGCTTTTTGGGCACGTCGGGCAGGGCGCCCCGCACCAGCGCAAACAGGCTGGTGTCAAAGTAGTGGGCCACCACCCGCCGGGCCAGGGCGTCGTCCTTGTTGGAGAAGACCGCCATCTTCACCCCTGCCGCGGCCAGCTCGGCCAGCAGGTCGGGCATGCCCGGGTAAGGGCGGGTCTTGTCAAACATGTGGGCGTCGTAGATTTCGTCAAAGGCATGGTAGGCTTCCTCCAGCTCGGCGGGCGTGTTGTGGCCCTCCGGGGCCAGACGCTCGATCAGCTTGGGAATGCCGTTGCCCACCAGATACCGGAACTGGTCCGAGGTGTGGGTGGGCCAGCCGCGGGCGGCGCACATCCGGTTGCCGGCGTCGGCCAGGTCGTCGATGGTGTTCAGCAGCGTGCCGTCCAGATCAAACAAAACAGTCTTGTACATTTTTCCTTTCCCCCCGGGCGCGGCCGTTTTTGTCCCGTTTTTTCGGGTTGTCGCCGCGCCCTGCCAGTGCAGCCGGGCTGCACTTTCCTTTTATTATAGGAGCTTTGCGGGCAAACGGCAATGGCCGGCGCGGGGTTTTGCGGGCCGGGATGTGGCAAACCGGAATTTTATCGGCTGCAATGCCAAATTTTTCCCCGGACCGGCGTTGTATGGGCAGAGACTTTCGGCTTTTCGGAGAAAAAAATCCGCCCGGAGAGTGCTGCCCGGGGCAGCGGCGGGCTTTTTTTTGCCGAAAAATGTGATACAATAGGGTTGACTTTCTGGAGGGGGATACCAATGGAGTATATTCTTGAAATTCTGAAAGCCGTCATCTACGGCGTTATCGAGGGCATCACCGAGTGGCTGCCCATTTCCAGCACCGGCCACATGATTCTGGCCGAGCAGGTGCTGCAGTTCCAGCTGTCCAAGGAGTTCATCGAGATGTTCCGGGTGGTCATCCAGCTGGGTGCCATCCTGGCCGTGGTGGTGCTGTATTTCCAGAAGCTGTGGCCTTTCTGCATCGACAACGGCCGCAATACCGGATTCAGCCGCCATGTGCGCTGGCCGGTGATGCACCTCTGGTTCAAGATCATCGCCGCCTGCCTGCCCGCCGCCGTGCTGGGCATCCTGCTGGATGACTGGATGGACGAACATCTGTACAACAGCATTGTGGTGGCTTTGATGCTGATTGTCTACGGCGTCGCCTTCCTGCTGATCGAGCGCCGGCCCCATCCCGCCACCACCACCAAGCTGTCCCGCATCACCTACAAAAATGCCCTGGCCATCGGCGGATGGCAGGTGCTGTCGCTGATTCCCGGTACCTCCCGCAGCGGCGCCACCATCCTGGGCGGCATGATCTGCGGATTGTCCCGGCCGGTGGCATCCCAGTTCACCTTCTTCCTGGCCATTCCGGTCATGGCCGGCGCCAGCCTGCTGAAGATCGTCAAGTTCTTCGCCGACGGCAACGCCATCACCGGCGAGGAGATCGTCATTCTGCTGGTGGGCTGCGTGGTGGCCTTCCTGGTCTCGATTGCCGCCATCCGTTTCCTGATGAACTATGTGAAGAATCACAGCTTCACGGTGTTCGGCTGGTACCGCATTGTGCTGGGCGTCATTGTGCTGGGCGTCTTTGCGGTGCAGCAGCTGACGGGCGGTGCCCCGGCTGCGGCCTGATTCCGATTCCATACGCAGAAAAAGCGGCGGGTGCCCGATGGGCACCCGCCGCTTTTGGTATGCTGTCACAGACCGAACCAGCCGGCAATTTCCTGCATGCGCTGCATCTGGTGCACATGGAAGGGGCACCGGCTGTCGCAGTGGCCGCAGGCCATACAGTCGGAGGCATGCCGTTCCAGGGTACGGTAATGTTCCCGGGCCAGCTTGTCCCCCATCTTTGCCAGGTCGTAATACTTGTTGATCAGGCCCACATCCAGGCCCACGGGGCAGGGCTGGCAGTGGTTGCAGTAGGTGCAGACCCCCTCGGCCGCGCGGGGAGCCACCCCGCCCAGCACCGAGTAATCCCGCTGGGATGCCGGCGCCTCAAAAAAGCCCAGCAGCGCTTCCAGGTCCCTGCGGTCACGCACCCCGGGCAGCACCGTCACCACGCCCGGCCGGTCCAGCGCATACTGCAGACACTGGTACCGGGTCAGCGCCAGACCAAAGGGCGACCGCGCCGCGTCCAGCAGCTGACCGGCGGCAAAGGCCTTCATCACCGAGATGCCCACGCCCTCGGCCTGGCAGCGGCGGTAGAGCGCCATCCGCTGGTCCAGGCCGCCCAGGCCGTACTCCCCTTTCTGGTAGTCGTAGGCCGGGTTGATGCTGAACATCAGCATGTCCAGCAGGCCGTCGTCCAGCACCTGGGCCGCCACCGCCGGGGTGTGGGAGCTCATGCCGATGTGGCGCACCACGCCCTGCCGTTTCAGCTCCTGCAGGTAGTCGATGGTGCCGGCCTCCCGGGCCTTCCGGTAGTCCTCCGCCTCGTCAATGCAGTGGAGGAACCCGAAGTCGATGTAGTCGGTTTTCAGTTGGGTCAGCTGCCAGTCCACCGACCGCTTGATGGTGTCCAGATCCAGCGTCCAGCCGTATTTCCCGGTGAAATACTCGGCACCGAAATGGATCTGGAAAAAGACCTTGTCCCGCATGCCGGCACCCGAGATGGCATTGCCGTATGCCGCAAAGGGTGCCGCGTCGGCCGAGGCCATGTCAAAGTAGTTGATGCCGTTTTCCAGCGCCAGGGCGACGGTGGCCTCCATCTCCCGGTCGCTGGCCTGGCCGATGGCGCTGGACCCAAGCCCCAGCACGCTGATCTGTTCGCCGCCGTGGGGCAGTGTGCGGTATTGCATCCCAAAACCTCCTGTCTGTATCCGGTAAAAATATGGCCGCGCAAGAACAGCCCTGCGCGGCCTTTCCGTTTTCTATTGTACCGCGGCGGAGGCCCCGGTGTAAAATACCTGCTTGCGATGGTTCGGCATAGCCGGGAGGTATACCCTCACTGGCCGTCCGCCGGGATTTTGAAGAGCGGCAGATCCTTGCGGTCCTCGCCGGAGGCATAGATCGCCCCCACCAGCCCGCACAGCCCCACCGACGCCCAGCAGCCGGACTGGACCAGGTCCAGCAGTGTGGCGCCGCCGGAGGCGTAGGAGATCATGGTTTCCGGCAGTTCCATGCAGGTGCAGAGCAGAAAGGCCAGCATGCCGGTGAAGGTCATGGCCTTGCCGAAGGGTGCCCCCGGCAGGAAAATCATCTTGAGCAGATAATCCACGCAGCACAGCGCGGCCAGAATGCTCAGCACCCCCAGCACGTGGCCGGTGCGGGCCAGCGAGGATGGACGGATGGCAAAGCGCTCGATGGCCACCCAGATGGGCGCGGCCAGGCCGCCCAGGCAGAGGGCCGCCGGCGGCGACTTGGTGGGCGGGGCAAAAAAGGCCTGGACGCCGAACCCGGCAAACCACAGCCCGTTGGCCAGCAGCAGCACCCCGCGCAGCGTGGCAAAGCCGTCCAGCTGGGTCAGCAGCGTGCTGACCGAGGTTTCAAACAGCAGCGCAGCGGTGAGCAGCATGGCGCAGCCCAGCGCCGGGCGGCAGTGCTTGAAGGGCAGCGGCCGCACCGACGCCCCGCGGGAGAGCAGAAACAGAACCACCGCCGCTGCCGCAACGATCAGGTAGCGGTGCCAGCTTTCCCCCACCCGGGCAAACCCGGTGGCGGGGTCGGACAGAAAACACAGGTCCGCAACGCGCAGCGCCCCCAGCACCAGGCACAAGATCAAAGACAGAACCACCGCAGTGCGTTTGTTCATGGCAGAACCCTCCGGAGCCGTCCGTCCCGGCAGACATATCCGGGGCAGGCAGCGCATACAGATACAACAGGGGAACTTTCCCCCGCCGGTCGGGACAGGCTTCCCGACCGGAAAGATACGTACTTATTTTACCGGTGTGGGCGGCAAATTGCAAGCCGCCTGGAGGCAAACCATGAAAACTGCAACCAGACGCACAATTTTCAGTGCGGTGCTGCTGACCGGGCTGGCCGCCGCGGCGCCGTTTCTCTGCCTGATCCCGCTGTTTTCCCCCGGGTCCGACACGGCGGAGCAGGTCTCCCCAACCCCCGGTCAGACCGCAGCCACCCCGGCCCCCACGCCCCTTGCCGAGCCCCAGGCGGTTCTTTTGTGGGACGAGGCTTCCGGTCAGGCCGTCAGCGTGCCCGCCCGGGAATACCTGATGGGGGCTGCCGCCTGCGAGATGCCCATCGACTGGCCGGACGACGCCCTGCAGGCCCAGATGGTGGCCAGCCACAGCTGGGCGTTGTACCAGCTGAACCATTCCGACGGCAGCGGGACCGCCATCTCGGTGAACAGTGCCCAGTGCAGCGGCTGGACCAGCGGCGAGGTGCTGCAAAGCCGGTGGGGCAGCGACTTTGACGCCAACTGGCAGCGGCTGGGGGAGCTGGCCGACCAGGTGCTCCGGGCGCTGGTGCTCTATGATGGGGAACCGGCCGCCGCCTGCTACCATGCCATCAGCAGCGGCCATACCCAGGCCAGCCAGCGGGTCTGGGCCGAGTCGCTGCCCTACCTGCAGGGGGTGGATTCCGCCTGGGACGCCCAGGCCGACGGGTACGAGGTGAGCATCCAGTACACCGCCCAGCAGATGTCCGACGCGCTGTACTCCGGGCTGGGCATCCAGACCTCCGGCAACCCGGACAGCTGGGTGGGCGACACCGTCTGGGACGATGCCGGGTATGTGGACACCATCACGCTGTGCGGTGTCTCCGCCGGCGGCACCCAGGTGCGCAGCGCGCTGAACCTGCGGTCGGCCTGCTTTGCCATTGCCTGGCAGGACGGGTCCTTCACCGTGACAACCCGGGGCTACGGCCACGGGGTGGGCCTGAGCCAGGCCGGCGCCCGGGCCATGGCGGCAGGGGGCAGCAGCTGGCAGGACATTCTGGCCTACTACTTCCCCGGCACCGAGATCCGGGAGGATGCCGCGGTATGACCCGCCCATTTTATACAATATGTATATTTCCGTTTTGAAATAACCATTTGGATGTTTGCACACAACAAAGAGACCCCGACAAGTTGTCGGGGCCTCTTTGTGTTACGACGTCACGGCAAAATGCCGTTGAGCCGTTGATTGGGTCAGATCAGTTCAGGACAGTCAGCTCGGTCTCCGCGTCAAAGATATGGATCTTGTGCGGGTCAACAGCCAGGGTGACCTTGTCGCCGCGGCGTGCCTTGGAGGTGGGCGCCACGCGGGCCATCATGTTCTGGCCCTTGAAGGTCATGTACAGGTAGATCTCAGCGCCCATCAGCTCGGAAACCTCAACCTCGGCCTCCATGCGGGTGTTGGGATGCTTGGCCAGGAACTCGTCGTCATCCTTCATGTCCTCAGGACGGATGCCGATCTTGACCTGCTTGCCCACGTAAGCGTCCAGCTTGCCGTCGGCGGTCTTCTCCTTGGGCAGGGGCAGCACGGTGCCGGAAACATCCACCGAGTAGGCGTCGCCGTCCTTCTTGACGGTGGCGTCCATGAAGTTCATCTGCGGGCTGCCGATGAAGCCTGCGACGAACAGGTTGCAGGGATAATCGTACAGGTTCTGCGGGGTATCGACCTGCTGGATGACGCCATCCTTCATGACGACGATGCGGTCGCCCATGGTCATGGCCTCGGTCTGGTCATGGGTAACGTAGATGAAGGTGGTGGCCAGGCGCTTGTGCAGCTTGATG
>CAJFMB010000021.1 GCA_904390925.1 uncultured Subdoligranulum sp. | reverse complement strand
GTTGTAGGGCAGGAAGGCGTTTTCCAGCTGGTGGAAGGTCTTGAAGTCCTCGGTCCAGGCCAGGCCGATGGTGGGGCCGTGGTAGCCGTTGCACCAGGAAACGTAGTACTTGCCGTCAATCTCGCAGACGCGGGGATCGTAGCGGTATTCCCGGTTGGTGACCTCCGGGTCGTCGCCCACCAGATGGATGGGCTCGTCGTCGATGGTCCAGTGGATGCCGTCCTTGCTGAAGCCGGCGAAAATGTCCATGCTGATGGACAGGCTGTCACAGCGGAACACACCCGCAAAGCCGTCGCCGAAGGGGACCACAGCGCTGTTGAAAACGCTGTTGGACCGCTTGTTGCCGTCGCGGCCGATGATGGGGTTGCCGTCATAGCGCCACAGCGGGGTGCGGGTCACGGCAGGCGGGTCCTGCCAGGGAATATTGGGCAGCGGTTTGCCGATAATCTTGGCCATTTGGGTTGCCTCCTTTTGTTTGTGAAACGGTGTGCTGGTAGTGGCAAAAAGTACAGAAGCTGATGTGTCTGCAAAGTGATTCTGACATGACATTCTCTGTACGGCAGTCCGGCAATCCCGCTGCGACACATAGGGTATATCATGCCGTTTGCTCCCCGTCAAGGGGGGCGGAAGAAAGAATTTTTCCGTATTTTTTCCATGGGGCCATTCCGGTCACGGGACAAAGAAACCGATTGCCTGCAACTTGAAAAAGATACGATTTACCGATCTGTTTCAAATCTGGCAAAACAATGGCCCCCGTCGGCCCCGACGAAAGAAAAGAAAAAAGTACGAAAGATTGTTGATTTTTTAACAACATCCCAAACAAAGTATGGCCGCCGCCTGAGCCAGGCCGGAAAAACAGCCGACCGGTCTGATCCGATAGGGGGAACGGCAGCTACTGCGCCGCTCCCGGCATGTTTCTCCTGCCCGCACTAAGCGACGGCCACATTCTGGGATAGAAAACGTTGGATTCAAAGGTCCCGGTCCGCCCGCCCTGTCAGGACCCCCTGACAGGGCGGGTGTTCAGATGGATCGGGAAGAGAGGGGATGAAAGAGAAGAGAAAGATTACTCAGCGCTCTCAGAGGAAGCGGGGTTGGCAGCCAGGAACTCGTCGACCTGGCGCTGTGCCTCGGCCATGATTTCCTGGAAGCCCACCTGATTCATTTCAGCAACCATCTCATCGACCATTTCCTCGGGGGTGTCAAACTGACCACAGGCACCGGTCAGCAGCTCGCTCTTATAGCTCTCGGCAATGGCAATGCACTGTGCCAGCTGGTCAGCAACAGGGGTGGTATCCATGCTGAAGCCCAGCAGGACGGAGGGCTCGGCCTCCTCGTTCAGCTTCGCAACCTCGTCGTACTGGTTGAAGTCGAAGTCGTCGGTCGGGGTGACGGTGAAGAAGCTGCCCTGGGTGTAGCCGGCCATGGACCAGTCAGCGTTGTTCTTGTGGACCCATTCCTTGGTGTCATCGGTGTAATCCCAGTTATCGCCCTGGACGCCGTAGTACAGCAGGTCACGGACGTAGGAATCGGTGTTGACCAGCTGCAGGAACTCCAGAGCCTTGTCGGGATGCTCACAGTTGTTGGAGATGCAGTTCAGAGAGCCGCGGACGGAATCGTTGGAGATGATGGTCGGGCCCCACTTGTAAGCCACAGCCTCGACGCCCATGTTCGGGCCCCAGGTGGTGACGGCGGCCTTGGGCCAGCCCTGTGCGACAGCGGCGGGTTTGTAGGAGTTGTCCTCGCCCTTAACGTTGGCGTCGGCATTGATAATGCCGTCATTGTACCATTCACGCAGCAGATCCAGATACTTCACAATATCGGGCTGCTCGAAAATGGAAACAACTTTGCCCTCGGTATCATCGTACCGAACGCCCATGGCGATCAGGCCGGCGCCCATGGTATCGTACTGGAAGGTCAGATAGGTGGCGGCGGAGCTGGACAGCGGCCA
Source organism: uncultured Subdoligranulum sp. (assembly GCA_904390925.1). Lineage (GTDB taxonomy): Bacteria > Bacillota > Clostridia > Oscillospirales > Ruminococcaceae > Gemmiger. The sequence goes on along the minus strand of CAJFMB010000021.1, from coordinate 27,713 downwards.
TGCAGTGTCATCATAGTTGTTCTCGGCCAGATAATCCTTCAGGCCCTGGCTGGACAGCGCCGCGGTCAGCTCGGGATCGGTCAGGTCTTTCATGGTGGAGCCGTCATAGCCGGCAGCTTCCATGGCAGCCTTGTCCCAGACTACATACTGGGAGATGGAGGAGTCCTTCATGGTGGGGACAGCGTAGATCTGGCCATTCACGCGGCAGGCATCCCAGTAATCCTCGGGGATGGAAGCCCACAGGTCGGGGGCGTACTCCTGAAGCAGGTCGGTGATGTCCAGGAAGGCGCCGATGCCCACATCGTTGGTGTAGGTATTGGTGTTGGTGAACAGGATGTCATACTCACCGGCGGTGTTGACGATAGCACTGCGGCGCTGGTCCCAGGCCTCCCAGCTGACAACCTGAACGTCGATGTTGACGCCGATCTTGTCCTCCAGGTAGGGGTTGATCTGCTCCAGCCAGGCGTCGTAGTTGGAGGGCTGGCCGTTGCCGACCATGACCCACTTCAGGGTGACGACCTCATCGCTGGAGCTGGTGGTGCCGGCGGTCTCGCCGGTGCCGGAGGTGCTGCCGGAGGAGGTGGTCCCGCCGCAGGCAGCCAGGCTCAGCGCCATGGCGCCAGCCATGCCGAACGCGAGCACTTTGTTCAGTCTTTTCATGCTGTTTCTCCTTTTCATTTTGGAAAAATGGGTGGATTTACTTACAGGCAGGTGTCATAATCCTGCCGAAAGTCGAAAAAAGGGAAGGAAGGGATCAGCCCTTGACGGCGCCGACGGTCAGACCGGAAATGAAGTATTTCTGGAAGAAGGGGTAGGCGCAGGCGATGGGGATGACGATGACTGTGGCGATGGCCATGCGGACCGACTCCGACGGCATCGAAGCGCGGTACTGCTGCAGGCTCAGGCCGGCAGTGGGGTTGTTTGCCAGATAATCCAGCTGGCCCATCATCCTGTTCAGCAGGGGCTGCAGCCCGATCAGCGCATCATTGTTGATGTACAGCGCAGCCTGGAGCCAGTCGTTCCAGTAGCTGAAGGTCAGGAACAGGGCGATGGTGGCAAACACCGGCTTGGAGATGGGCACCACAATGCGGGCAAAGATGGTCAGCTGGGAGGCGCCGTCAATCTTGGCCGACTCGATGATGGAATCGGGGATGGTCTGGCGGAAGAAGGTCTTGCTGATGGTGACGTTCCAGCTGGAAACCGCCAGCGGCAGAACCAGACACCAGATGGTGTCATCAATGTGCAGCATATTACAGATGACCACGAAGTTGGCCACCATGCCGCCGGTGAAGATCATGGGGATGAAGACCACCCACTGCAGGAAGCCCCGCATCTTGAACTGCGGGCGGCTGAGCACGTACCCCATCAATGTGGTCAGGATCACACCGATAACGGTGCCCAGCAGAGTGACGCCCACAGAGACCAGCAACGAACGCAGAATCGTTCCGCGCTCGTTCCACAGGAACTCGTACGCGGCCAGCGAGAACTCAGACGGGATCAGAGCATAACCGTTGGCGCGGATAGATGCCTCCGAGGAGAGCGAAATCATTAACACGAAAAAGAAGGGGAAAATACAAATAAAGGACAGAAGAATAAACAGTACATTGAACAGGCCGTTGGTGACCGGTTTGATCTTATTCAGCTTAAACCCGGCCTCGGCCTCCTCGCGCTCGATCCGTTTTTCTGCCTTGCGGACGGCACGCTTTTCGGAAAAAGATGACATTGGTTTCCCTCCTTATAGGACGCCATCATCTGTGATGGCTATCACAGATGAGAAAAGGGACGTCCCTTTTCTGGCGGTCTGTTGGATCAGATGATCGCGCTGTCGGGGTCAATCTTGGACACAATCGCGTTGGTGATCAGAACGGTGATGCAGCAGCATACCGACTGGAACAGGCTGGCGGCGGCTGTCTGACCGATCTTGGAGTTGCCGGTTTGCAGGGCCATAAAGATATACGTATCAAAGGTGCTGGCCACGTCACTCAACGGCTGGGGCAGATGCTGGGTAACCTGGTAGAACAGGCCGAAGTCGGAGTAGAAGATGTGGCCGATGTTCAAGATGAACATCATGATGATCATGGGTCGGATGGCCGGGATGGTGATGTACTTGGCCTGCTGCCACTTGGTGGCGCCGTCCAGGATGGCGGCCTCGTACAGGCTGGTGTCAATGCCGGTGATGGACGCCAGATAGACGACCATGTTGTAGCCCATCGACTTCCAGGTGGACATGAACACCAGGATGAAGGGCCAGTACTGCGGTGCTGAATACCACATGACGTCCTCGCCGCCAAATGCCTCAATGATCAGGTTGGCAAAGCCGCCTTTCGGGCTCAGGAAGGCGTAGACGAAGTAGCTGACCACGACCCAGGACATGAAGTAGGGGAAGAACATCAGGGTCTGGTAGCACTTGGAGGCGATCTTGGAGTACAGCTGGTTGATGATGATGGCCAGGGCCACCGGGATGACCAGGTTCAGAACGATGAATACCAGATTGTACAAAAGAGTGTTGCGCAGCAAAATACCAAAGGTATTGTTGCTCAGGAAGAACTTGAAGTTATCCAGACCATTCCACTCGCTGGCAAACAAGCTTTGCAGGAACCCGGCCCCCCGCTGAAGCTTAAAGTCCTTGAAGGCAATGATCAGGCCGAACATTGGCAAGTAGGCAAACACCGCAAACCATATTGTTGTGGGTAAGCCCAGCAGAGCCAACTCAGAGTCGTCGCGCGTCCAGGTGAACTTTTTGCGCTTTTTGACCTGGGTGGATACCGCCGCAGTTTCGTTTTTCATAGGCGTCTCCTTTCTCCTCAGCGGAAAAGTTAACAATAAAAGATAACATGTTAACCAGCGTTTCCGCTGCACACCAAAATTGTTAATTTAATATTAACTTGTTGTCATGCAATTGTCAATCGTCAACCTGTACAAAAAGTGCATCGATTTGTTGTCTGTAATAATTCGTCATTTTTTAGCGAAAAAAAATTGTATAACACGACCACATCTTGACAGAATGTTCAAAATTGACTGCGACTTAACACTATTTAACAATTTCTTGCATTTTTCAGAATTATCCTATATAATAAGTACAATGTAAAAAGTTGTTGCGGAATCCTTGAAATTTTAACATGCGAAAGGAGTTTTTCCCCTATGGCTAAACCCACCATGCAGGAAATTGCCGATGCGCTGAACACTTCCCGCATTACTGTGTGGAAGGCACTGAACAACCGGCCGGGCGTATCCGAGGCACTGCGCCGTCAGATCCTGAAAAAAGCGCAGGAAATGGGGTATGTAAAGGGGGGATCGGCTGCGGCAGCTGCGGCACAGTCGGCCATGCCCACCACAGTGCGCAATGTTTCGGTTGTGGTGTCCCGCCCCGAAAGCTCGCTGTTCTGGATGCAGATCGTCCACCGCCTGGCCCGGGAACTGACGCTGCACGGCTGGAACCTGATGTACACCTACCTGCCCAGCTTCGGGGAGGAGGGGTATTGTCTGCCCCCCGCGCTCACCGACGGGTCGGTGGCAGGGATTATTGTACTTAACATTTACTCGCGTCCATTGTTGCAGCTTCTGGCCGCGCTTCCGCTGCCCAAAGTCTTTCTGGATACGGTGCCCGGGTTCAATGTCCCCGACCTGCGCGGTGACCTGCTGCTGCTGGAAGGCCGGCATGCCCTGCAGCAGATCACCGGCCGGCTGCTGGACCAGGGCTACCGTCGCCTGAGTTTTATCGGCGATGTGGACTATGCCCAGACCAACACCGACCGGTATACCGGCTTTCTGGAGGCCCACCGGGAACGCGGGTTAACACCGGATAAGTCCCTCTGTCTGACCGGACCGCTGGGCCTGCACACCCATTACGAGGAAATCAGTGAGTTCCTTGACGCGCTGCCCGCCCAGCCGGACGCCTACGTCTGCGCCAGCGACTACATCGCCCACTATATCCAGCAGTATTTTGACGAGCGGGGCATCCCCCGGGAGGGCAAAATCCCTCTGACCGGCTTTGACAACAACACTGAGTATTCCAATGTTGCCAACCGCATCACCACGGTGGAAACCCAGACCCCCACCATCGGCACCCGGCTGGCCTGGCGGATTCTGTTCCGTCTGGCCAACCCCACCGCCGCCTGTGAGGTCAGCTACATCCTGACCCGGGTCATCGAACGGGATGTGAACGGGCAGCTGGTGGAATGATCCGGACGCAAAAAGCCCCCGGGTTCTGTGAAGCTTCACAGAACCCGGGGGCTTTCCCTGTTACAATCTTACAAAGTTACGCCTGCATCCACAGGTCGGCGGCTGCGCCCATCTGCTCGTTGATGGCGTCGGCGGCTGCCTCGCTGCCCGCCACGGCGGACAGATATACCTTGATCTTGGGCTCGGTGCCGGAGGGCCGAACCATCAGCTTGGCACCGTTTTCCAGCCGGTACTCCAGTACGTCGGCTTTGGGCAGGCCGGTGCCCTCGGTCTCGTAGTCGGTGACGCCCGCCACCTTGTACCCGGCGATCTCGGCCGGGGCGCCGGCGCGCAGCTTTGCCATGATGCCCTGCATGATGTGCATGCCGCTTTCACCCTCAAAGGTGTAGCTCTTCAGCGCGTTGCGATAGAAGCCGTATTCCTTATAAAGAGCGTTCACCGCATCCAGCAGGCTCATGCCCTGGGCGGCATACCAGGCGGCGGCCTCGCAGGCCAGCATCACCGCATTGACGGCATCCTTGTCCCGCACATGGCCGCCGGACAGGTAGCCGTAGCTCTCCTCAAAGCCGAAGATATACCGCTCCACATGGCCCTCGGCCTCCAGCTTGCCGATCTGCTCGCCGATGAACTTGAAGCCGGTCAGGGTGCGGCGCAGCTCCACGCCGTACTTTTTGGCAATGGGGGTGGCCATGTCGGTGGAGACAATGGTGGTCACCGCCACCGGGTCTTTGGGCATGGTGCCGTTGGCGATCCGGGTGCGGCAGATGTAGTCAAACAGCAGCACGCCCATCTCGTTGCCGGTGATCAGCCGGTAGCCGCCCTTGCCGTCCGGCACCGCCGCGCCCATCCGGTCGCAGTCGGGGTCGGTGCCGATCATCAGGTCGGGGTGTACGGTGTCGCACAGCTTCAGGCCGGTTTCCATCGCCTCGCGGATCTCGGGGTTGGGATAGGGGCAGGTGGGGAAGTTGCCGTCCGGCTTTTCCTGCTCCGGTACCACCGTCACCTGGGTCACTCCCATGCGGGACAACAGCAGCTTGACCGGCTCCAGGCCGCTGCCGTTCAGCGGGGTGTAGACCAGCTTCAGCTTGCTCACGTCGTTGCCGGGACGCAGTGCCAGCACCGCGTCCACAAAGTCGGACAGGCACTTGTCGTCAATGTACCGGATGCTGCCGGCGGCAACGGCTTCGTCATAGTCCACAAGTTTCGGGTCGTCAAAATAGTCATGCTGCTCAATGGCGGCCAGCACCTTGGCGGCAGCCTCCAGCGTGATCTGGCAGCCGTCGGCGCCGTAGACCTTGTAGCCGTTGTACTTGGCGGGGTTGTGGCTGGCCGTGACGCAGATACCCGCGCCGCAGCCCAGATACCGCACCGCCCAGGACAGCGCCGGGGTGGGCTCCAGCCGGGGATACAGCCAGGCGGTGATGCCGTTGGCGGCCAGCACCCGGGCAGCCTCCCGGCTGAACAGCTCGCCCTTGATGCGGCTGTCGTGACCGATGGCCACCTGCCTGGGCAGGCCCTCGGCGTTGATGTAGTCGGCCAGGCCCTGGGTGGCCCGGCGGATGGTGTAGATGTTCATCCGGTTGGTGCCGGCGCCGATGACGCCCCGCAGCCCGCCGGTGCCGAATTCCAGATCCCGGTAGAACCGGTCGGTGACGGCATCGGCGTCATTGCGGACGGATTCCAGCTCGGCGGTCAGGTCGGGGTCCTCCCCGGCGCGGGACAGCCAGAGGTCCAGTGTTTGCTGATACTGCATGATAATTGCTCCTTTCGGATGGGCAGAACCGGCATCCGACACAACCCGGATGGGCGGAGTGGCTCCTTTTGTGTGTGGCTGCCGGATACGGACGGGAATGGGGGTCTTCTTCTGAATTAAGTTCAGCCTACCACATCCGCCGCCCGGTTGCAAGGGTGCCCGGCCAATCCCGGCAAATAAAGTCAGGCGGGGCGAAGCCATAGGCGGCAGGTATGGGTCCCCATTGAAACCAGGTATTTGTGCATCCGGCCGGCAGGTGATACAGTAAATAGAAGGAAAACCGCTGCGGCACAACAGCCACAACAGGAGGATTTGCCCATGACACGACTGCACGCCATGCTCTGCGCCGCCTGCCTGTCAGCGGCGCTGCTGACAGGGTGCGGCGCCGGCGAACCCGCCGCCACCCCGGACCCCACCCCGGCGGCCAGCCCTGTGGCCACCCGGGACCCCACCGCCCTGCCCCAGCAGTCCACCCCCGAGGAGGAAAACAATATGAAAATGACCGTCACTGTCAATGGAACCGAATTCACCGCCACCCTGGCGGACACCGATGCCGCGGCCGCCCTGGCCGAATGGATGCAGCAAGAGCCCGTCACGGTGCAGATGAGCGACTATGCCGGCTTTGAAAAGGTCGGCTCGCTGGGCGACAGCCTGCCTGCCGACGACCGGCAGACCACCACCACCGCCGGCGACATCGTGCTGTACCAGGGGGACCAGGTAGTGATTTTCTACGGCAGCAATTCCTGGAGCTACACCCGCCTGGGCCGTGTGGACGACCTGACCGGCTGGGCGGAGGCGCTGGGCAGCGGCGATGTGACCGCCGTCTTTTCGCTGGCAGAATAAATCGACCCAATAAAAACCGGCACACTGCACAAGGCAGCGCGCCGGTCTTTTGGTAGGAATGCTCAGGTTTCGTCAGGGTGAGGGATGCCCAGCAGCTCCTCCGCCCGGCGGACCTGCTCATCGGTGGGGGTGGGGACCCCGGCCAGCGGGTAGTCGATGCCCAGGTTGTCCCACTTGAACAGTCCCAGCGTGTGGTAGGGCAGAATCTCCACCCGGCGCACGGTTTTCAGGCTGTCCAGAAAACCCCGGATTTCCCGCAGGGCGTCCTCCTCGTCGGTCAGGCCGGGGACCAGCACGTGGCGGATCCACATATCCTTGCCGTGGTCGGACAGCCAGCGGGCCATCTCCAGAATGTTCCCGTTGGGATGGCCGGTGAGCTGACGGTGCTTTTCGCTGTCCCACTCCTTGATGTCCAGCATCACCAGGTCGGTGTACTTCATCAGCTTGCAGAACTTGGAATAGAAGGGCTCCTCGGTGGTGAAGGGCTGGCCGCAGGTGTCCAGCGTGGTGTGCACGCCCCTGGCTTTGGCCAGGCGGAACAGCTCGGTGAGAAAGTCGATCTGCAGCAGCGGCTCGCCGCCGGAAACCGTCAGCCCGCCGTTGTTTTTCCAGTAGTTGTGGTAGCGGTAGGCGTCGTCAAAAGCCTGTTGGGGCGTCTGGGCGTTTTCCTGGCTGAAGGCCCAGGTCTCGGGGTTGTGGCAGTATTTGCACCGCATGCGGCACCCCTGCAGAAACAGCACGTAGCGCACCCCCGGCCCGTCCACCAGGCCGAAGGTCTCCACCGAATGGACGTATCCCATGGGGGTCATGGATTCATTCGCAGCGGACATGAAAACCTCCTTGTATCAGTGCGGCAAACCGGCAGGATTTGAGAAAGCCCCCTCCCGCGGGAGGGGGCTTTCTCGGCATTCCCGGGCCGGAACCGGCGGGGAACTCTTACAGCTTCTTGTGGCAGGTACGGGCAATGACATCCAGCTGCTGCTCACGGGTCAGGTCGATGAACTTGACCGCGTAGCCGGAAACACGGATGGTAAAGTTGGCGTACTCTTCCTTCTCGGGATGCTCCATGGCGTCGATCAGCTTTTCGGTGCCGAAGACGTTGACGTTCAGGTGGTGTGCACCCTGGTCAAAGTAGCCGTCCATCACCTGGACCAGATTGTCCACCCGCTCGCCGGCCGAATGGCCCAGCGCGTCGGGGTTGATGGTCTGGGTGTTGGAGATGCCGTCCAGTGCCCAGTGGTAGGGCAGCTTGGCCACCGAGTTCAGGCTGGCCAGCAGACCGTGGGTCTCGGCGCCGTAGCTGGGGTTGGCACCCGGGGCGAAGGGGGTGTACTCCTTGCGTCCGTCGGGGGTGGCACCGGTGGCTTTGCCGTAGACCACGTTGGAGGTGATGGTCAGGATGGAGGTGGTGGGCTCGGAGTTGCGGTAGGTGTGGCGGCGCTTGACCTTGGTGATGAAGGTCTTGAGCAGCCAGACCGCAATCTGGTCGGCACGGTCGTCGTCGTTGCCGTACTTGGGGAAGTCGCCCTCGGTCTCGTAGCCGATGACCAGACCGGTCTCGTCGCGGACGGTCTTGACCTTGGCGTACTTGATGGCGCACAGGCTGTCCACCACGTGGCTGAAGCCGGCAATGCCGGTGGCAAAGGTGCGGCGCACGTCGGTGTCGATCAGGGCCATCTCGGCGGCCTCGTAGTAGTACTTGTCGTGCATGTACTGGATCAGGTTCAGCACATTGACGTACAGGCCGGCCAGCCAGTCCATCATCACGTCGTACTTCTTCATGACCTCGTCATAGTCCAGGTACTCGCTGGTGATGGGGGCGTAGTTGGGGCCCACCTGGGTATGCAGCTTCTCGTCCATGCCGCCGTTGATGGCGTACAGCAGGCACTTGGCCAGGTTGGCACGGGCACCGAAGAACTGCATCTCCTTGCCGGTCTGGGTGGCAGACACGCAGCAGCAGATGGAGTAGTCGTCGCCCCAGACCGGCTTCATCACGTCGTCGTTCTCGTACTGGACCGAGCTGGTCTTGATGGAGACGGCGGCGGCGTACTTCTTGAAGGTCTCGGGCAGGGCGCTGGAGTAGAGCACCGTCAGGTTGGGCTCGGGTGCGGGCCCCATGTTCTCCAGGGTGTGCAGGAAGCGGAAGTCGTTCTTGGTGACCATCGAACGGCCGTCCATGCCGATGCCGGCAACCTCCAGGGTGGCCCAGACCGGGTCACCGCTGAACAGCTGGTTGTAGCTGGGGATACGGGCAAACTTGACCATGCGGAACTTCATGACCATGTGGTCGATCAGCTCCTGGGCCTCGGTCTCGGTGAGGGTGCCGTTGTCCAGATCCCGCTGGATATAGATGTCCAGGAAGGTGGAGATGCGGCCCACACTCATGGCGGCGCCGTTCTGGGTCTTGATGGCGGCCAGGTAGCCGAAGTACAGCCACTGGACAGCCTCGCGGGCGTTCTTGGCGGGCTGGGAGATGTCAAAGCCGTAGATGGCGGCCATCTCCTTCATGCCTTCCAGGGCGTGGATCTGCAGGGCAATTTCCTCCCGCAGACGGATCACGTCGTCGGTCATGGTGCCGTCGCCGCAGTTGTCAAAGTCCTCACGCTTCCAGGCGATCAGGGCGTCGATGCCGTACAGCGCCACGCGGCGGTAGTCGCCCACAATACGGCCGCGGCCGTAGGTGTCGGGCAGGCCGGTGATGATGTGGCTGTGGCGGGCGCGCTTCATCTCGGGGGTGTAGGCGTCAAACACAGCGGTGTTGTGGGTGCGGGCATATTTGGTGAAGATCTCGTGCAGCTTCTCGCTGGGCTGGTAGCCGTAGGTGGTGCAGGCCTGCTCCGCCATCTTGATGCCGCCGTAGGGCATGAAGGCGCGCTTGAGCGGCTTGTCGGTCTGCAGACCGACCACCTTTTCCAGATCCTTCAGTTCGGGATCGATGTAGCCGGGGCCGTAGGCCGTCAGGCCGGAAACAACCTCAGTCTCCATATCCAGCACGCCGCCCTTGGCGCGCTCTTCCTTCTGCAGGACCTGCAAAGCGCCCCAAAGTTTGTTGGTGGCGTCGGTGGGACCGGCCAGGAAGGACTCGTCACCGTCGTAGGGACGATAGTTTTTCTGGATGAAGTCGCGGACATTGACTTCCTCTTTCCAGATGCGGCCTTCAAAGCCTTCCCATTGGGGATAGTTATGCATCGGTAGGACCTCCTTCAAGACAAGGAACGTTGATTTGAAACATCCGGCGTGCCGTCTGCACGCAGGCAACAAAACAGGACACCCTGCCGGGTGTATTCCTAGTATAGGCTATTTTTCGGCACAAAGAAAGTTGCCTGGGCAACATTTCTACGGAAAGCGCCCGCCTGCCGGGGTGGTTGCCTATATAAATAAGTAAAAAAAATGCGGGGAATATTGCCGTACGTCGGTATTTTTGCTATACTGAAAACACTGGAATACTGCGGCATGCCACCTGTACCCGCCAGGGTTCCGACAGGCCGGACCGGGGTCCCGGGCGGGGGACAGCATCCGGCAGACTGCCGGGTCAGGCGGCGAAAAAATCCGCTGTTTGCACAAAATGTAAAACCGATCTTTGCACACTTTCCACAAAGTGTTTCGCGGTTGCTTCTTTCCATTTTCCGATTTTTCTGGTAAAATAACCGCGGAGCTTTTTTGTGCAGGCACAGGCCTTCCGCTTTGGGGCGGAAACCGGCACCGTGCCGGCTTTTTTGCGCCTGCAAAAGGGGCCGGGGCATCCGCTTTTGCCGGATGGAAAGAACGCAGATCACAGATGATGGAGGGACAAGCTTGAACGCGAATACTTTGGTTATCACGGGAATGGGAGCCATCACGCCGGTGGGCCTTGGCGTCAAAGCCTACTGGGACGGACTGATCACCGGCAAATGCGGCGTCGGACGGATCACCCGGTTTGACGCTTCCGATCTTCCGGTGCAGATTGCTGCGGAGCTGAAGGGCTTTGACCCCGCCGATTTCATGCCGAAAACGCTGGCGCGCACCATGTCGCCCTTTATGCAGTTCGCCTACGCTGCCGCCGAGGAAGCCATCACCGACAGCGGCCTGGCCATCGAGCAGGAATCCGACCGGGTGGGCATCGTCATGGGCACCGCCATGGATGGCGTCACCACCGTGGCCGACACCCAGGCTGCCTACGACGCCGGCCACAAGGTGGGCCCCCGCTTTGTGCCCATGACCATCGGCAACATTGCTGCGGCACAGATCGCCATTGTCCACGGCATCCGCGGACCCAGCTTCACCCTCAACACCGCCTGCTCGGCGGGCGGCGACGCCATCATGACCGCCGCCATGCTGCTGCGCAGCGGCGAGGCGGACGCGGTCCTGGCGGTGGGCGGCGAGAGCATTCTCTGCTCCATCGTGGTGGCCGGCTTGGCCCAGGCCAAGGCACTGTCCCGCCGCAACGACGACCCCGAACAGGCCTGCCGGCCCTTTGATCTGGACCGGGACGGCTTTGTCATCGGTGAGGGCGGCGGCGCCCTGGTCATCGAGACGCTGGAGCACGCCCTGGCCCGCGGTGCCAGGATTCACGCGGTGCTGGCCGGCTACGCCAACACCTCCGACGCCCATCACGTCACCGCACCCTGCCCCGACGGCGCAGGTGCTGCCGCCTGCATGAAGCGTGCCCTGGCCCGCGCCGGCATGCAGCCCTCCGACATCGGCTACATCAACGCCCACGGCACCTCCACCAAACTGGGCGACAAGGCCGAGACGCTGGCCATCAAGGCGGTTTTTGGCGACCGGAAATCGGTCCCGCCCATCTCCGCCACCAAGTCCGCCACCGGCCACCTGATGGGCGCCGGCGGCCTGACCGAGGCCATCGCCTGCATCAAGGCCATCCAGGAGGGCATCCTGCCGCCCACCCTGCACCTGGATACCCCCGACCCCGACTGTGATCTGGACTATGTGCCCAATGTGGCCCGCAAGGCGCAGATCCATGCGGCCATGACCAACTCGCTGGGCTTCGGCGGCCAGAATTCCAGCATCATTCTTTCCCGATACGAGGGGTGAATCCCGCCGATTCCACCCCGGAAATGAGGCAGCTCACATGCACGAATACACCTATGATGTCACCATGTTCCGGGATACCTTCGAGACCCGGTTCACCTATCTGAACGGCTTTCTGCGCAACGTGTCCCGGTTCGGCAGCCGTCCCGCCGTGTTCGACCCGCTCACCGGGCGGCGCTGGACCTACCGCCAGCTCAACGCCGAGGCCAACCGCCTTGCCAACGCACTGCGGGCGGACGGCGTGGGCAAAAATGACGTGGTGATGTTCACCCTGCTCAACTCCCCGGAATTTGTCTTCTGCTACCTGGCGGCCCACAAGGTGGGCGCCATCGCCTGCCCGGTGAACTACCGGCAGGGTGCAGGCGAGATCGCCCTGGTCATTGACGACAGCAAGCCCAAGGCTTTCTTCTACGATTCCGAGTTCGCCGAGCTTTCCGGCCAGGCACTGGAACTGTGCCGGAACAAGCCGCTGGTGCAGGTGGTGGTGAACACCAAGGTCACCATCGATACGCCGGCCGGCCAGCACAGCTACCGGGACTATGTGGCGGATCAGCCGGACACCGACCCGCCCATCGACTTTGACCCCCATATCTACGACGAGACCACCCGGCTGTACACCTCCGGCACCACCGGCTGCCCCAAGGGTGTGCCGGTGAACAATATCAATGAGGTGCTCTCCGCCCACGACGTGATGATGCACTTCCCCCTGGGTCCCACCGACCGCACCCTGAACATGACCCCCTGGTTCCACCGGGGCGGCATCCATTCGGGCGGGCCCTGCCCCACGCTGTATGCCGGCGGCGAGGTGGTGATCCTGCGGGACTTTGCCCCCCGCCGCTGCCTGGAATACGCCGAGCAGTACAAGATCACCTTCCTGATCGGTGTGCCCACCATCATTGCCATGCTGGCCCGCATGCAGGAGCGCATCCACGCCGACCTGTCCTCGCTGAAGGGCATTGTCACCATGGGCGCCCCCTTTGAAAAGACCGCCTGCGAAAAGTACATGAAGCTGCTGACCCCCAACATCTTCAACGGTTACGGCACCACCGAGTCTTTCTGGAATACCTTCCTGCGTCCCTTCGACCTGCCGGAGATGGCAGGTTCCGCCGGCCGGTCCTGCACCGACGACGATGTGCGGGTGGTGGCGGTCCACGAGGACGGCAGCCGCACCGAGCCGGAGGAGACGGTTCCCCGGGACGGCGAGACCCGGGGCGAGATCATCATTTCCTCCCCGGCCAAGAGTGCCTTCTGCTACTACAACAACGAGCCGATGACCCGGACCAAGTTTTACAAGGGCTGGCTGTACACCGGCGACATGGGCACCTGGGACGAGGACGAGTTCATCACCGTGTCCGGCCGCAAGGACGACATGATCGTCTCGGCGGGCGAGAACATTTATCCCGCCCAGATCGAGGAGATCCTCAACGCCCACCCCAAGGTGGTGGAGAGCGCGGTCATCGGTGTGCCGGACAAGCTGCGGGGCGAGGTGGTCACCGCCTACGTCATCCCCGCGGACGACAGCCTGACGGTGGACGAGCTGAAACGCTACTGCCAGCAGCAGCCCACCCTGTCCTCTTACAAGTGGCCGCGGAACTACCATCTGGTTCAGGAGCTGCCCCACACCGCCACCGGCAAGCTGATGCGCTACAAGCTGCGGGAGCGCCCGGAAAACAAACCGAAATAACCTTCCCCCTATACACAGGAAAGAGCGGACCGCCCTGCCGGACGGTCCGCTCTTTCTCTATTGGATTATATTGTAAGGTCAGCCTTTCAGGGTTTTGCAGAGGGCCAGCACCCGTGCGGCGCTGCGCAGCAGCTGGTCGCGGGTCAGCCGCCCGTCGGCCAGTGCCTGCTTCATGGCGTCAAAGTCTCCCCGGCAGCCGGGCATGAACAGGTTGCCGCCCGCCGCAGCCGACTCGCCCGGGTCAACACGGGGATGCTTGTCCTGCTTGCGGATCATCATGCCCACAATCCAGTCGGTCATCACCACGCCGGTGTAACCCCACTCCCGGCGCAGCACCCCCTCGATCAGGCCGGGATGCTGGGCGGTGTGCACGCCGTTGAGCAGATTGTAGGAGGTCATCAGCGCCAGCGGGGCGGCCTCCCGCACACAGATGCCAAAGCCTTTCAGGTAGATCTCCCGCAGTGCACGGGCGGAAACCAGACTGTTGTTTCCGTAGCGGTTGTCCTCCTGGTTGTTGACGGCAAAGTGCTTGATGGTCACGGCACAGCCGGGATGCTGCTGCACTCCGCGGGTCACCGCTGCCGCCATGCGGCCGCTGATCAGCGGGTCCTCGGAATAGTATTCAAAGTTGCGGCCGCAGCGGATGCTGCGGTGGATGTTCAGCGCCGGGGCCAGCCAGATCTGCACCCCGAACCGCTCCATCTCGCTGCCCACCAGGTCGCCGCACAGCCGGGCAAAGTCGGTGTCCCAGCTCTGGGCCAGCGCCGTGCCGATGGGCAGCGCGGCGGCATACTGTTCCTCCACCCGGGCCCCTTTGGGCGGGCGGCCGGTGCCGGACAGACGCTGTGCCAGCCAGCGCAGCGGCGCCGGCAGCAGTTCCAGCACCGACTGGGGGAGCGACCCCTGGCCCAACCCGTGGGCGCCGTCCTGGTCCCGGTAAAACTGCGGGGTCAGCCGCAGGCCGGCAGGGCCGTCCGCCATCACCAGCGGGGCAAACCCCGCCCCGGTCAGGGCGGAGGTGGTTTCCCCGGCGGCGCCCGCCACCTGGCTGGCCGCATTGCCGATGATGCTCCGCAGCCCGCCCCGGGGATCAAAGGCGCCGATCGCGGCCAGAATCAGCTGGTCGTCGGTCAGTTGACGCAGCGCCTCGTCCGGCTCCGGGTCAGGGGCAGGGGAAATACCGGGGGAGACCAGACTGCCCGGGTCCAGCACCACCACCGGCAGTGCGGGCAGCTCCTCGGCCGGGCGGGGGTCCGGCACCCAGTCGGCAAAATCCGGCTGCCCCAGGTCGGCTTCCACCCGGGCGGTCGGGACCTCCGTCTCCAGCCGCAGCCGGGCCACCGGCCGGGTGTCGGCGCTGCTGCACCCCAGCCGCAGGATGTAGTCCCCGGCCTCCAGCACAAAGGCCCCGGCTGCCGGGTCAAAGGAGGCCAGCTCCTCCGGCCGGAACCGGATGCAGAGGGTCTGGGTCTCGCCCGGCGCCAGCGTCCGGGTCTTGGCAAAGCCCGCCAGCGCCTGGAAGGGCTTGTCCAGCCGCCCCGCCGGGGAGGAAAGATATGCCTGCGCCGTCTCCCGGCCGGGATAGCGGCCGGTGTTGCAGACCTCCGCCGTCACGGCGATTTCCCCGTTTTCGGCGGTCACGGTCCCCGGCGTCATCCGGAAACTGGTGTAGGACAGCCCGTGCCCGAAGGGGAACAGCGGCCGCTTTCCCACCGTGTCAAAGTAGCGGTACCCCACATAGATGCCCTCGGTGTAGCGGGTGTCGTCGGGGTCGCCGAACTCGGCAAAGGCGGGGTACTCCTCCCAGGCGGCCCAGGTGGTGGTCAGCTTGCCGGAGGGCACCGCCCGCCCCAGAAGCAGATCCGCCAGCACGTCGCCGGTGGCGTCCCCCAGCTGGGACAACACCAGAATGTTGCGCACCGTTTGCACCGGGCTCAGGTCCACCACGCCGCCCACGTTCAACACCAGCAGAAACTGCCGATACCGCTCGTTCAGCGCCAGGATGTCCCGCACCTCGGTGTCGGTCAGGCGGATGTCGCCCTTGGCCGGGGTGCGGTCGCTGCCCTCGCCGGAGATGCGGGCCAGCACATAGACGGCGGCCTCGCCGTCGGCGTCCAGCGGCAGGGTGTAGTCGGGTTCCGGCATCACCCGGCCCATGCCGTAGATCAGCACATTGACCCCGGCCTGGCGGGCCTCCGCCTTCATCCGGCGCAGAAAATCCCTGCGGGCTCTGATGCGCACCGCGTCGTAGCCGTCCAGCCAGCGGCCGCTGGTCACGGTGAAGCCGGCGCGGGTCAGACCCTCTTCCGCCGTGACAAAGCTGCGGGAATTGACCTCGCCGGAGCCGGTGCCGCCCTTGATGGTGTGGCGCACGCCGTTGCCGTAGGCGGCGATCCGGCAGGGAGCGGACAGCGGAAAGGCACCGTCGGTTTTCAGCAGCACGGTGCAGTCGGCCAGATGCGGCCGCAGCTGCTGCAGGTGCTGGATCTCGTAATCATACATGGATGTGGGCATGGGGACACCTCCCGGTTGTTTTCTCTGACTGCCATTATAGCAGTTTTGGTCCCCCGCATACAATGCCCCGGCGGCGCCAGGGTCGAAAACCAATGAAGAATGGATGTTTTTTGTCAATCTGCTTGACAGGAACCGTTGCAACTTCTATAATATTTGTTAAAGGACAAGGCATCGGCGCCGACAGGCGCCGATGCCTTGTCCTTTTGTGTAAGGAGGGCTTTATATGAATGACCTGATCCGGCATGAACGGCAGATCAATCAACAGCTGGCACGGTACGGCGTCAAGTTCGGCATTTACAAGAACGGGGAATTCCGTGAACGGCTGTTCCCCTTCGACCCCATCCCCCGCGTGATCCAGGCGGACGAGTGGACCACCCTGGAAAAGGGCCTGGCCCAGCGGGTCAACGCGCTCAACTGCTTTTTGCGGGACATCTACGGGGAAAAGAAGATCCTGGCCGACGGCATTGTGCCACAGGATTTTGTCTACCGTTCCCCGGGTTACATGCCCCAGTGCGAGGGCATCCTTCCCCCCGGCGGGATTTACAGTCACATTTCCGGTATTGACCTGGTCAAGGGCAAGGACGGCGTCTGGTATGTGCTGGAGGACAACCTGCGCATCCCGTCCGGCGCATCCTACCCGCTGATTGCCCGGGGCCTCTGCCGCCGCTGCAGCCCCGAGACCTTCCACCGCAGCCACATCATCGACAACCGCAACTACGGCGACCTACTGCGTCATACCATGGAAAGTGTCAGCACCGGCGGCATCCGGGTGGTCTTTACGCCGGGACGGTACAATGCAGCCTATTTTGAACATTCCTACCTGGCGGAAAAGTCCGGCGCGGTGCTGGCCGAGGCCAGCGACCTGTATGTGCGGGACAGCACCCTGTACTACCGCTCTATCCACGGGGACGAGAAGGTGGGCGCCATCTACCGCCGTGTCTCCGACGAATATATGGACCCGCTCTGCTTCGAGCCGTCGTCGCTGATCGGCATTCCCAACCTGATGACCGCCTACCGGGCGGGCAACGTGGCGGTGATCAACGCCTTCGGCAACGGCGTGGCGGACGACAAGGGCATCTATTACTTTGTACCCAAGATGATCCGCTACTACCTGGGCGAGGAACCCATCCTGCAAAACGCCCCCACCTATCTGCCCATCGACGAACAGGATATGAAATACATTCTCGACCATCTGGACAGCCTGGTGGTCAAGGATGTGGCCGAGGCGGGCGGCTACGGCGTGGTGTTCGGCAGCAAGCTGTCCAAGGAAAAGCTGGAGGATCTGCGCCAGACGGTTCTGGCCCAGCCGCGGCGTTTCATTGCCCAGGAGGTCATCGACTTCCAGGATCTGCCCATCATGGATGAGGGACAGCAGGTGGATCGCAAGGCGGACCTGCGCGCCTTTGTGCTTTCCAGCGCCGACGGGACGGCGGTCTGGCCCAGCGGCCTGACCCGGTTCTCCCGCAATCCCGACAGCTTCATCGTCAATTCGTCGCAGGGAGGAGGATTCAAGGATACATGGATACTGTCACGCTGAGCAAACAGAACTGGCTGTTCTGGCTGGGACGCTACTCTGAGCGGGTGTACACCACCATTCAGTATATGATGCAGCAGCTGGACCGGCTGATTGATGACCAGCCGGTGGACTATGCGGATTTCTGCCGCCGCCTGGGGCTGCCCTGCCCCTACACTGACGCGGCGGATTTCTGCCGCCGTTATCTCTTCGACACCGAGGATATGGGCTCGGTTGCCTCCTGCGTGGATGCCATGCTGGGCAACGGCATTGTCCTGCGGGAGACCATCACTTCTCCCACGCTGGCCTACCTGCAGATGGCCCAGTCCGCCATGGAACAGGCCGCCCGCAGCGAGGCCCCGGCCGTGGCGCTGCAGTGGGTGCTGGACGACATCATGGCATTCCGCGGCAGCTTTGACGACTCGGTGGATGCCGAGGACGCCCGCAACATCACCAAGGCCGGCGGCCTGGTGGAGCGCCTGAGTCTGATGCTGCGTCTGGACTGGAAGACCGAACGTCTGGAGCGGGAGCTGCAAAAGCTGACCAACCGCCTGTACAAGACCGACCTGACCCCCAACCCGGAGACACTGGCGGTGCTGGAACGCCGCACGCTGGAACAGCAGCCGGTGTCCGACCGGGAACTGCTGGATGCCGTGGAAGGACTGTTCGTGCCATGAGCCGTCTGCTCCATTTTACCTACGATATCCTGCTGGAATTCAGCCGCCCGGTGACCCGGCACAGCTTTGTGCTGCGCTGCCTGCCGCCGCAGCTGCCCGGCCAGCAGATCCTTGACGCGGAACTGGTGCTGGACCCGGCGGTGCCCTTTTCGGTGCAGCGGGACGGGTTCGGCAACCTGCTGCAGGCCGGCTGTATCCAGGACCCCCACGCCAGCTTTCACTACACCGCCCGGGGCACGGCGCTGCGGGACGATACCCGCCGGCAGCCGGAGCCCTGCCACCCGGTGTTCCGGATGGAGTCCGCCTACACCCGGCCCGACCCGGACATGACCGGCTGGCTTGCGTCGCTGTCCTTGCCGGACACCCCGCGGCAGCTGGCCTGGGCGCTGGCCCAGGCGGTGCATGACCGCATTGCCTATGTGCCCGGCGCCACCGGTGTGGCCACCACCGCGGCACAGGCCTTTGCGGCAGGGCAGGGGGTCTGCCAGGACTTTGCCCATATCTATCTGGCCCTGGCCCGGAAGGCCGGCCTGGCTGCCCGGTATGTCAACGGTCTGCCGGAGGGCGAGGGCGCCAGCCATGCCTGGTGCGAGGTCTGGCTGGACGGCATCTGGACCGGCATCGACCCCACCCGGCTGCAGTGGACCGACGAGGGCTATCTGCGCTTTGGCATCGGGCGGGACTTCGGGGACTGCCCCATCGAGCGGGGCGTCTTTGTGGGCAATGCCGACCAGCAGCAAACGGTGTTCATGCGGGTATCGGCGCAGCAGTGATGCTGCCCGGACCCGGAACAGGGAGACAGCAGCCTCCCCCAACATCCGCAGAGGGACCCCACCCCCTGCGCAGAAAGGACCGTATAGCTAAGTATGATACAGGAAGTTGTACGTCTGCCGCTTGCGGTGGACGAGGAACTGACCATTCGGAAAAATCGGCTGGGCAGCGGGGACAAACGCTTCTGCGTTGTCACCGGTACCCACGGGGATGAGCTGGAAGGCCAGTATGTGGTCTTTCAGCTGAACCGTCTGTTGCAGCAGCACCCGGAATACCTGCACGGCACGGTGGATCTGTACCCGGCAATGAACCCGCTGGGCATCAGCACCATGACCCGCGGCATTCCGCTGTGTGACCTGGACATGAACCGCACCTTCCCCGGCAGCGAGAACGGCTCCATGTCGGAGTACATCGCCGCCCGCCTGGTGGCGGATCTGCAGGGGGCTGACGCGGTGGTGGACATCCACGCCAGCAACATCTATCTGCGGGAGATCCCCCAGGTGCGCATCAACGTCAATACCGCCCCGCTGCTGGTGCCCATGGCCCGGCAGCTGAACATGGACTTTATCTGGGTCCATGCCGCCGCCACCGTGCTGGAATCCACCCTGGCCTACAGCCTCAACGCGCTGGACACCCCCACCCTGGTGGTGGAGATGGGTGTGGGCAACCGCCTGACCCGGACCTACGGCGACCAGCTTCTGCAGGGGCTTCTCAGCCTGATGTCATCGATGGGCATCTGGACCGGACCGGTGGACCCGGTGCGGGAGCCCATCATCAGCACCGACCATCATGTCTCCTTTGTGAATTCGCCCTGCCCGGGCATCTTTATCCCCGCCGCCGAGCACACCGCACAGGTGACCCGCGGCCAGCCGCTGGGCATTGTGGCGGACCCCCTCACCGGCGAGGTCCTGCAGACGTTGCTCAGCCCGGCCGACGGCCTGCTGTTCACCCTGCGGGAATACCCGGTGGTCTATGAGGGTTCCCTGATCGCCCGGATTCTGGACGAAAACGGAAAGGGGGCGGCCGTGCAATGAAAGAGGAAGTCCTGTTTACCATCGACACCCCCTACCGTCCGGCGCTGCAGGTGCGGGCCTGGCGGTTCGGCAATCCCGGCCAGAAAAGCCTGGCGGTGATGGGTTCCCTGCGGGGCAATGAAATCCAGCAGATGTACATCAGCGGCCAGCTGATCCGCGCCCTGAAATCCGCCGAGGCGGCAGGCCAGCTTTCCCCCGACTGCGGAATCCTGGTCATTCCCTGCGCCAACCAGTTCTCGATGAACGTGGGGCGCCGGTTCTGGGCCGCCGACAACACCGACATCAACCGGATGTTCCCCGGCTATGACCAGGGCGAGACCACCCAGCGCATTGCGGCGCGGATCTTCACGGCGCTGCAGGGATACCGGTACGGCGTGCACCTGACCAGCTTCTACCTGCCCGGCGACCATCTGCCCCATGTGCGGATGATGGACACCGGCTACCAGCACATTGAGGAGGCTGCCGACTTCGGCCTGCCCTACATTGTGCTGCGTACCCCCCGCAGCTACGACACCACCACCCTGAACTACAACTGGCAGATCTGGGACACCCAGGCATTTTCGCTTTACAGCACCTCCACCGACTGCATCGACGAATCCGCCGCTCAGCTGGCGGTGGAATCCATCCTGCGGTTCCTGGCGGTCAAGGGGCTTTTGCGCCGGCAGTATTTCCCGGCAGCGGCGGCACCCCGGATTCTGCGGGAAAACACGCTGCACGACGTGCTTTCCCATGCCGGCGGCCTGATGCTCTGCCGGCGCCATCCCGGCGACCCGGTGGAGGAAAATGGGCTGCTGGGTGAAATTCTCAACCCCTGTACCGGTCAGCTGCTGGAGCAGCTGCGGGCGGACTGCCGCGGGCGGGTTTTCTTCTGCCGTCGCGCGCAGCTCATCAACGGACACGAGGTGGCCTTCCGCATTCTGCCGGAAGCACCTCTCTGATCCGCGGACCATATATTCAGGCCGCGGACAGAACCCGCGGCCGCACCTCTGATTGACACAGTGGGGGAGGCGTATCCCTGTGAAATTCGAAAAGCACTGCTGGGCGGAAGTTGATCTTGACGCCCTGACGGAAAATTTTCGCTGGATTCACCGCCATGTGGGCGGCGATGTCTGCTGCGTGGTCAAGGCCAATGCCTACGGCCATGGCAGCTGTGCCGCAGCGGATGCGCTGCAGGCGGCAGGGGCGGCAGCCTTTGCCGTCAGCTGCCTGGCGGAGGCCAGGGAACTGCGCCGCCACGGCATTGACAAACCAATCCTGATTCTGGGCTACACCGACCCCGACTTTGCCGACGAGCTGGCCGGGCTGCACATCACCCAGGCATTGTTCTCCACCCAGTATGCCGAGGCCCTGTCCGCAGCGGCGATGGCGGCAGGCTGCCGGGTGGAATGCCACCTGAAGGCCGATACCGGCATGGGCCGCATCGGCTTTGCGGTGCGCACCGATTCCGAGGCTGCCATCCGGGCGATGGAACAGTGCTATGCGCTGCCCGGCCTGAAGGTGACGGGGCTGTTCCAGCACTTTGCGGTGGCGGACAGCACCGAGCCGGACAAGGTCGCCTGCACCGAACAGCAGCATGACCTGTTTGCCAGGACCGCCGCCCGGCTGCAGGCGGATGGGTTTGACACCGGGGTGGTCCACTGTGCCAACAGCGCCGCCCAGCTGACCCATCCGGAGTGGCGGGGCAACATGGTGCGGGCGGGCATCATCCTCTACGGCCTTGCCCCCAGCGACCAGGTCCCGGTGGGGATGCTGCGCCAGGTCATGCGCCTGAAAGCGGTGGTCACCCACCTGAAATGGCTGCAACCGGGCCAGAGCGTCAGCTACGGCCGGACCTTCACGGCGGGCCGCCCCATGCGGGTTGCCACTGTCAGTGTGGGATACGCCGACGGCTACCCGCGGCTTTGCTCCAACAAGGGGGTCATGACCATCCACGGCAAGCCTGCGCCGGTTCTGGGCCGGGTCTGCATGGACCAGACGATTGTGGACGTGACCGACATTCCCCAGGTCAAGATGGGGGACGAGGTGCTGGTCTTTGGCCCTGATGCGGCCCCCGGCGCCGACACCGCCGAGACGGTGGCCGACAAGGCCGGGACCATCAGCTACGAGATTGTCTGCGGCATCTCCCGCCGGGTCCCCCGGGTGTATCTGCAACAGGGCAAGCGGCAGGTTTTGTACTACGACCTTGCGTAACCGATACAAAAAAAGCGGGGCGCTGTTATCCTTTGGATACAGCGCCCCGCTTTTTCAGGTGTTGGTGTAGTACTGGGCCTGGGCCTGCCACAGTTTGTGGTAAAGGCCGTTTTCGTCAGCCACCAGTGTGTCGTGGGTACCGGTCTGGACGATGGCACCCTGGTCAAACACCGCGATGGCATCGCAGAACTTGCAGCTGGACAGCCGGTGACTGATATAGATGGCGGTCTTGTCCCCGGCAATGGCGTCGAACTTGGCGTAGATGTCCGCCTCGGCAATGGGGTCGAGGGCCGCGGTGGGTTCGTCCAGAACGATAAAGGGGGCATCCTTGTACAGCGCCCGGGCAATGGCGATCTTCTGGGCCTCGCCGCCGGAAACCGCCACGCCGTCCTGGTCCAGTTCCTTGTACAAAACGGTGTCCAGCCCCTTGGGCATGGTGTCCAGCCGCTCCCCGAACCCGGCGCCCCGCAGACAGCGCTCGGCCAGGTCCCGGTCGTATTCGGCGGCGCCGGCCACGTTCTCACCCAAAGGCAGGGCCAGCAGCCGGAAGTCCTGGAACACCACCGAGAAGATGTCCATGTAATCCTCATACCGGTACTTGCGGATGTCGATGCCGTTCAAGAGAATTTCCCCCTCGGTGGGGTCGTACAGGCGGCAGAGCAGCTTGATGAAGGTGGTCTTGCCGCTGCCGTTGGGGCCCACCACCGCCAGACGGCTGCCGATGCGGAACTTCACGTTCACATGGCGCAGCGCCCAGCGGTCGGTGCCGGGATAGCGGAAGGATACGTCCTTGAACTCCACCTGGTAGTTGCGGTCGGAGCGCTTCTCGGTGGTCAGGGAACCCTGGTACATGTGGTTGGGCAGGTCCAGGAAGCGGAAGGTGGTGTCCAGAAAGGTGCCGTTGACCCGCACCTGGCTCAGGGTCAGCAGCAACAGCGAGATGCCGCCGAACAGCTGGGTGGCGGAACCCACATACCGGGTGACCAGGCCCACGTCAAAGGCGCCGCCCCAGGATTTCAGGCAGACAAACAGGTAGACGGCGCAGGTCATCACCGCGGTCAGCGACTGGCACAACCCGAACAGCAGGCCGACCCGGCCTTTGGACAGTTTGGCAATGGAGGAGCCAGGCACGAATGGCAGGGAGGAGGGAACGGACATCAGCGGCATGCCGACGTTTTTCAGCTGCCGGTAGATCCGCAGGTCGCCGGCGCGTTTGCGGTCGCGCACCATCTGGAACCCGTAAAAGCTGAAAATCCGGTTGCCGAAGGTGAAGGCTTCCGTCTTTTTGGTAAGCATCAGGGTGGCTTTGTTGTCGCAAAGGGAGGAAAGCACCACCACCAGCACCATGAACGCCAGCACCACAAACAGCGCCAGCGGACTGTTCAGAAAAGCCAGCGGGCTGTCTGCTGGCAGGTCGGTCAAAAACAGCGACAGGGTAAAGCCGACGCCGCCCGCCACCTGCACAGCCCCCTTGCAGAAATCCGGGAAGAGCTGCAGCGTCTGGTACATGCCATAGCCACCCCAGTTGTCGTTTTGCAGAATCTGGGAATACAGGTCCTGGACCTCCTGCCGGTCGACCTCGGCATAGTCCAGCGTCATCATCTTGTCGGCCAGCGGTTTGAACCGCACCGCCATCAGCCGGGAGCGCTCGTATTCCCGCCAGCGGTTCAGGGCGCCGCCCGCCAGTGCCAGCAGGGCGGTGACCCCCACCGTCAGCGCCGCCCAGCTGGCCAGCCGCCGGGGGTCCCGCCCGCCGGCCAGCTCGCTGATAATCTGTGCCGACAGCCAGATGGTCAGATAGGGGGCCAGCGCCCCGCAGGTGGAGCTGAGCAGCGTGGCGGCAAAAAAGCCGGGGCTTTGCCGGTACCACATCCTCCAGGCCCGCAAGTTCTGCTTCCAGTAATGGGCAAAGCTCTGCTTTGTCTGCTTGTCCTTATCCGTTGTTGTTGCCATCATCACTGCCCCCTTCCTGGTAGTATTTGCTCTGCACCGCAAACAGATTGGCGTAGCCGCCGTTTGCCGCCAGCAGGCTCTCATGGGTGCCCTGCTCGGTGATACGGCCCTGCTCCAAAAACAGGATGCGGTCGCAAAACCAGGTGGATGCCAGCCGGTGGCTGATGAACAGGGAAGTCCGCCCGACGGTCATCTGGCTGTATTTGCGGTAAATGTCATCCTCGGCAAGGGGGTCCAGGGCGGCGGTAGGTTCGTCCAGCACCAGCACCGGCCCGTTTTTGTACAGGGCCCGCGCCAGCATCAGCCGCTGGGTCTGCCCGCCGGACAGCTCCACGCCGTCCTCGTAGACCTTGCGGCCCAGTTTGGTGTCCAGCCCCTGGGGCAGTGCGTGCACTGCCTCGGCCAGGCCGGCCAGCTCCAGGCACTGCCACACCCGGACGGTGTCAATCTCCTCCACCCGCTGGGCCACATTCACGGCCACGCTGGCTTCCAGCACCGAAAAATCCTGGAACACCGCCGAAAACAGCGCGTAGTAATCCCGGCGGTTGTACTGGCGGATGTCCTGCCCGTTTAAAAGCACCCGGCCCTCGGTGGGGTCCAGAAAGCCGCAGGCCAGCCGGACCAGCGTGGTCTTGCCGGCGCCGTTCAGGCCGACGATGGCCAGCTTTTCCCCCGCATGGATGGTCAGGTCGATGTCGTGCAGGGTGTCCTGCTCTGCCTCGGGGTAACGGTAGGAAACATGGTCAAAGCGGATCTCACAGGGCATGTCGGGGGTGCAGGGCAGGGGCTTGCCCTCCGCAAAGCGGAAGGGTTCCGGCCAGTCCAGCATCTCCCGCAGCAGCGAAATATCCAGCGATTGACGGTGCAGCTCGGTGCCCTTGGACAAAATACCGGTCACCCACTGGGTAAAGCCGCTGACCGCCGTAAAGTACAACAAAAACCGGGATACCGGCAGCCCCTGGGTCAGTGTCAGCCAGATCAGGTAGGCGTAGGCAATGCCGTCCCGGGCAAAGGCCAGCACCAGGTCGGCCACGTCGATCCACAGATAGTGCCGCTGCCGTTGTTTCAGGTAGTCCTGGTAGAGCCGCTGCAGCCGGGTCAGGACCTGGTCCAGCCAGGGCTTGAGACCAAAGATGCGGATATCCTTGGCAAATGCCCGGTCGGTGGCCGTCCGCTGCAGATAGCCAAAGCGGTTCCAGTATTCCTCCTCCTCTTCCCGGTGCCGGTAGACCCAGGCGTTGATGTGGTTGCTGAACAGGTACCCTGCCACCGTGGTGGCCAGCACCACCGCCAACAGCAGCGGATGCAGCCCGGACAGCAGTGCCAGATAGACGCCAAAGCCGATCAGGTTGGTCAACAGGTCGGTCAGGGTGGTCCATATCGCCTCGGTGGATTCCTCGTTGCTGGAACAGACGGTGACCGCTTTTTCGCTGGATTTCAAAAAATTGGTGTCCAGCAGGTTGGAAAACGACGTGTCCGCAATTTTACTGTCGGCCTGCATCAGCAGCCTGGTGCGCAGGGCAATGCGGCCGTACAGGGCATTTTCCGTCAGGTAGGCTTTCAGGCCGTACAGCACAAACAGCGCCGCGCCAAAGGCCAGAATCACCCCCACCAGCGTTTCCAGCGGAGCGTGTATCTCCACCTGTTGCAGCACCGCCGGGGCGATCAGCAGCTGGGCGATGGTCCCGCCCGCCGTGGCCAATGCGATACCCACGCACAAAAGCGGCACGCTCTTGTAACTGTGCCATGCGGTGGAAAGCAGAAAAAGGGTGTTCTGCCACATATTGTATTTTGGCTTTTGGGATTGCTTCATAAATGTGTTCACCTCTTGCCCTTACCCTAACATAACAAAAGGTCCCCGGGAGATTCCGGGGACGAATTGCAAGTTTCCGGGGACGAACTGCATCAGACCTGGGGGATCAGGATCTCGGTGGTGAAGGCCCCGTCCTCGCTGTTGCGGCTCAGGTAGCCGTCCAGACGGTCGATGATGTTGTCGATGCGCACCAGCCCGAACCCGTGCCCGGCCCCCTTGGTGGTGGCAAACCGCCGCCCGACCTTTTGCTGCTTGGCTGCGGCGGTGAAGTTGGTAAAGCTGATGTACAGCTGGGTGCCCTTCATGTCCATGTAGACCCGGATCAGCCGCTGGTCCTCCGGCAGGGAAAGGCTTGCCTCGATGGCGTTGTCAAACAGGTTGCCCAGGATCACGCAGAGATCCAGCTCGGACATGCGCAGCTTGACCGGGATATGGGCGTCCGCCTGCACCGGAATGTGTTTGGACTTTGCCAGCGAGATCTTGCTGTTCAGGATGGCATCCGCCATGGCGTTGCCGGTCTTGATGACGGTGTCCACCGTGTTCAGGTCGGTGTCCAGCTCGTCCAGATAGGCCCGGATGCCATCCAGGTCCCCCTTGGCGGCCAGTGCCTTCATCATCTGGATGTGGTTGCGGTAGTCGTGCCGCCAGCCGCGGATCTGGCGGTACATGTTCTCTACTTCCTGGTAGTGGGTGTCGATCAGTTCCCGCTGGTAAGCCGCCAGCGCCCGGTCAATGTGTCGGGAAAACAACCCCATCCCCTTCACCCCCTGTTGATGATGGCCCGGTTGATACGCTCGTAGGCACCCCGGGGCAATGGTAACGTGCTGCCGTCGGTCAGCGTCACGGCGGTCCTGGTCACCCGGGCCACACAGCCCAGGTTGACCAGCGCCGACCGGCCCAGCCGGAAAAAGTTGTCGTCCAGCCGGGTTTCCAGCTCGCTCAGCGTCATCTTGACGGTGTAGTCTGCCCTGGCATGGACCGTCACATAATTGCCCTGTACCTCGGCGCAGCGGATCTGGTAGACCGGCAGGCGGACTGTCTCACCGGACAGCTCCAGCGTCAGAAACTTCTCGTTTCTGCGCAGCTTTTCGGCGGCCCGGTCCAGCACGGCAAACAGCTTTGCCGCATCCACCGGCTTCATCAGGTAGTGCAGCGCCTCCACCTCGTAGCCGTCGGCAATGTAGTCGGAGTATCCGGTGATAAAGACGATCTGCACCCCGTCGTTGTCCCTGCGCAGGGTGCGCGCCATGGTGACACCGTCCATCTGTCCCATCTCGATGTCCAGCAAAAGAACCTGTACCGTCTTGTCCTCGGCGTAGGCAAACAGAAAGCTCTCGGCGGACGGGTACTCTGCCAGCCGGACGGTATGCCCCCGCTCGGCGGCCCAGCGGTGCACCTGCCCGGACAGCCAGTCCCGATCGGCGGCCGAGTCGTCACAGACAGCAATGGTAATGTTCATACAGGTTCCCTTTCCTTGGAAAAATTCTCTGATCTGTATTATACCCCGCACCGGCGGGACAGGGCAAGCACCGGCCCGCCCATCAAAAAGGCAGCAGCCCCGCACGGGACTGCTGCCTTTTTCCATCAGGCGTTGCTGCGAACAATCAATGCGCCTGATCCATATTGATGTCGTATTTTTCCACGTCCATCCGCACCGGCCCCTCGGCGTCAAAGCTGATGGCGGAAGCCTCCTGCCGGGTGAAGATGGCCATGGAGGCGGCGGTCTCGCCGTCGTTGGCAAAGATCTCGACGCTGAAC
>CAJFMB010000020.1 GCA_904390925.1 uncultured Subdoligranulum sp. | reverse complement strand
CAGGAGTAGCGCCGCTGACGCTGCGCCACTCCTGCTAAAACTGAATATTCCTGCCCAGGGGCTCTTTTTGTGCTGTCTGCACAATCTGGGGCGGTTCACGAATCCGTCCGGCTTTCTTTTGTTCCAGAAGATACTCCAGAATCCCGTTTTTCTCATCCAGATACGGGTCAATGTTTTTTTCATAAACATTGTGGAACAGGTAGAAATCAAAGTGATCGACCTGGCATTTGTTCAACTGAGCCTCAAAGATCTCCCGTACCTTACCCATATTGGACAGATCGTAGCCAGGGAACTTGGACGCAAGATAAAAGCTGTCACGGGGATATCCGGCCAGAATTTTGCCGGTAACAATCTCCGAATTTCCGTCATGATAGCCCCAGGCTGTATCGAAATAATTGACACCGTTGCGGATGGCATAGTCAAACATTTCTGCCGCAGCCTTCTCGTCAATTTTGCTGTCGTTTCCGTCAATCGTCGGCAACCGCATGGTGCCAAACCCCAATGCCGACAATTTCAGATCCTGAAACTCCTTATAAATCACAGTCGTTTCCTCCTTTGCCTTTTTTCTGTACCGGCATCCTATCCGTGGCACAGCAAAGACCATTATCCCTGCTTTTCTTCCACCGCAGAATCCTGACACTTGCTCTTGCCGGGACAGGCACATTTTTTCAGCTGATAGATCAGGTAATCCAGACAATCCACCTTTTGCTGCTTTTTGTGCAATTCCTCAATCAGACGGCAGCGCTGACATTTCAAAGCCTGAAGAAGTTCCGTCGTCTTTCCTTCTTCCATCAGTTGCAACATGTGTTCCACATCTGCGGCAGAGCACCCGGCATCCTGAAGATTCTGTTCCACTGCGCGGCGCGCCAGCGGATCACAACAGTTCAGTCCCATGGCATGGCTCCTTTTACTCTGCGTTGGTCAGGTCCGAGCCAAAGTATTTCTCAGACAGGGCGGCCAGCTCACCGGATTCCCGCAGTTCACCCAGCGCCTGGTTGACGGCCTCCACCAGCGTGGCGGCATCTTCGCTGTTGCTCATGGCCAGGGCCAGTTCCTGGGGCGCATCGCTGACGGCAACCTTGACGCCTGCATCCGGCTGCTGGCTCAGGAAATAGCTGAAGGTAACCGAAGAGTTCAGGGTTGCGTCAATCCGGCCGCCCTTCAACAATTCAATGGTCTGGGCAAAATCGTCCACGCCCTGCGTGGTGGCACCGTATTCTTCCGCCAGCATGGCATAAGTACTGGTAATGGTGTTGGCGGTCGTCTTGCCGGCCAGATCCTCCATGCTATGGATTCCATCATAGTCATCCCGGACGATGACCACTGTGCTGTCATACAGGTACGGATCACTGAAGCTGTAGGCCTCGGCACGTTCTGGGGTGACATTGACGCCATTGGCTACCATATCATAGCGGCCGCCCTCCACACCGGCAAGCAGGCCGTCAAACTCGCCTTCCACAAAGGTGGCAGTGACGCCAAGTTTGTCGGCCACTGCCTTGGCAACCTCCACATCGTAGCCGACCAGTTCGTCGTTCTCGTCGTGATAGGTAAACGGTGCCCAGGTGCCCTCGGTGGCGACGATGATCTCCCCGCGAGCCTTGATCTGAGAAAGCAGATCCCCCTCGGTATCGGCACCGCTTTCCCCGGAGGCCTCTGCCGAACCGCCGGCCGGACTGGACGAGTCCGTCGCGGAAGACCCGGAACTGCTGCAGGCGGTCAGGGACAAAAGGCCTGCCGCCAGCAGGCCAGCCAAAATACGTGTAGTGAGACGTTTCATCTGTGTTTCCTCCTGATTTGTGTTTTAGTTAAAAATGCCATGTTGTTCAATCATGTTCAGAAAAGCCCGGGTGCGTTCCTGCTTGGGTGCCTGGAAAAATTCGTTGGATGGCGCAGCCTCCACCACAACGCCGCCTTCCATAAAAACGACCTTGTTGGAGACATTGCGGGCAAAGCCCATCTCATGGGTAACCACCAGCATGGTCATTCCATCGTCGGCCAGCTGACGCATCACCGACAAGACCTCGCCGGTCAGCTCCGGGTCCAGTGCACTGGTTGGTTCATCAAAAAAAACGATTTCCGGATTTGTGGCAATGGCCCGGGCAATGGCCACCCGCTGCTGCTGGCCGCCGGAAAGCTGGTGGGGGTAATACCCGCACCGGTCAGAAAGTCCGACCCGTTCCAACGCATTGCGGCCAATCGCCTCTGCCTGTTCTTTCGGCATTTTGCGGGCAATGAGCAGTCCTTCGGTGACGTTCTGCAGGGCGGTTTTGTTGAGAAACAGATTGTAACTTTGAAATACGAAGCCGGTCTTTCGGCGCATTTCATTCATCTGCCTTTTGGTAACGTGACCAAAATGGTAGCTTTCACCGTCAAAGGTCATGGTGCCCCCGTCCGCCTTCTCAAGGAAGTTGATGCAGCGCAGCAGCGTTGTCTTGCCGGAACCGCTCGGGCCAAGAATCGCCACCACATCCCCTTTTTGGACGGTCAGGTCAACCCCCTTCAGCACTTCCAGGCTGCCGAAGGATTTTCGGATACCATGTACTTCCAGCATTTAACCGACCTCCTTTGCCTGGTAAGCGCCGAGCTTCTTTTCTCCCAGACGCTGCAGCCGGGTGAATACCGTCGTAAACAGCAGATAAATCACAGCAACCTCCAGATACAGCGGCATATACTCAAAAGTACGGCCAGCGATTCTCTGTGTGGCCATAAACATTTCCGCCACCGTGATGGTAGATGCCAGAGAAGTATCCTTGAGCATGGAAATCAGCGAATTCATCAAAGACGGGAATGCAGTGCGCAATGCCTGCGGCAGGACAATCCGGCGCATGGTTTGCAGATAGCTCATGCCCACACAGAGTCCTGCCTCCATCTGACCCGCCGGGACGGACTCCAGGGCGCCCCGGACCGCTTCCGCCGCATAGGCCCCCTCGTTCAGGGAAAACACAATGACTGCAGCGGCAAAGGGTTCCAGAATAATATTAAAATCCGTCAGGCCATAAAACACCACAAACAGCTGTACCAGCAGCGGCGTTCCACGGATGAACCAGACGTAAAAGCGGCAAATCTGCTCCAGCACCCGCACATGTGCAAACTGGATCATCGCCACCACGACCGCAATGATCATGGCAAGACAAAAGGAAATTGCAGTAAGCGGAATGGTCATGGTCAGGCCGGGTATCAGCAATTTGGGAAAAGAGTCAATCAGCAGTTCCAGAATTCGGTTGTCTATCATAATACTCTCAACGTCTCTCCTGATGCAGACGGTATGTCAGGTGGTTTCTGCATAAGCTTTCAAAAAATCATATCGGCCACAGGTCCATCCATCTGGCTTTCACGCACTGCGGCCGTCCAGACAGGTTCCTGCATTTGTATTGTAAAGGATTTCATCTGCAATATCAAATACCTATGTCAAATATCATTCTATGCTTGACAGGTATAATTTCAGGGTGATATAGTGAGGACGGAAAAGTGGAGGTGAAACTATGGAACTGCGCGTGCTGCAATATTTCCTGGCGGTTGCCAGAGAACAAAGCATCTCCGGTGCAGCCGAGTCTCTCCATCTGTCCCAGCCGACACTTTCCCGTCAGCTGAAGGAACTGGAAGAAGAACTGGGCAAACAACTGATGATCCGCGGCAGCCGGCGAATCACTCTCACGGAGGAAGGCATGCTGCTGCGCAAACGCGCCGAAGAGATTCTGGATCTGGTACATAAAACCGAAAGCGAAATCATCGATTCGGATGAAACCATTGCAGGAGACGTCTGCATCGGTGGCGGGGAAACCGACGGAATCCGGCTTCTTGCCCGGGCCGCCAGGGCATTACACCGGCAATATCCACAGATTCAGTATCACCTTATCAGTGGAGATGCTCCGATCGTAACCGAACAGCTGGACAAAGGGCTGATTGACTTTGGCGTATTGATCGGAACACCAGATCTGTCCAAATATGATTCCATCCCCCTGCCTGCGCGGGATGTATGGGGCGTGCTGATGCCACGTGACTGTCCGTTGGCCCAAAAAGAGTCCATCTCCCGGGAGGATCTCTGGGACAAGCCGCTGATCCTGAGCCGGCAGAAAGGTGCTGAACTGACCCACTGGCTGCACCGCAACACCAACCAGTTGAATATCGTAGCCACCTACAACCTTTTATACAACGCTTCCCTTCTGGTGGACGAAGGACTGGGCTACGCCTTGACCTTGGACAAGCTGATCAACACCACCGGCAGCCGTCTTTGTTTCCGTCCCTTGAGTCCTTCCTTGGACATTGGCATGTATCTGGTCTGGAAAAAATATCAGGTCTTTTCCAAGGCGGCAGACAAATTTCTGGAAGTATTGCAGGAGTTGCCGGAATTTTCCCGTCAGACTGCTGCCCACGAATAACAAACGCACCATCCGGGACATACTGTGACCGTAGACTTTGGCGCATTTCGTCGAATCGTCCCGGTTTTGTGCTTTCATTCACCGATCAGGGGGATATCTTTGATGCTGATTCGGCTTGTACCTTGGTTCCATTGTTCTGAACTGTCCGACGAAAAATGCCGCAGCCTTGCGCAGCGCTGCGTGGAAATCGGTCTGGCTTTGCTGCTGATCCTGAGCGAGGTGTTCAGTTCCAACATTCAGGCAACGCTGCCAACCTTCAGCCTGTTGGCACGTCTGGCACTGACCGGCGGCGGTATACTTCTTCTTCTGGTAAAGTGTGTGGCACTGACCCGATACGAAACTCGCTGGCAGTGGATTTTGCTCTTCGCGGTCCTTGCATATTCCGGATTTGTGACTGTCTATGGCGGGGACGAATGGTTTGTTCTTGCTGCTTTGCTGGGGATGTCTGCCAAGGATACAGACCTGCGCAGACTGCTGCGTGTCTACCTGGCTGTAGCTGTCATCTGCCTTTTGCTGGTACGGCTGCTTCATGTATTTACCACTTTGATCCCCTTCACCTATTACTGCAGAAACTGGGATTTTGGATATGGTCATTACAACGGGTATGGAGCCCGTATCCTGGGCATCTTTTTTGCCTGGGCCTGGCTGCGATGGGCAAGACTGCGATGGTTTGACTGGGCCGGGCTGGCGGCCTTGGCGCTCTACACCTTGACTGTGCCTGGTTGCCGGGGCTCCGGCGGTACCATGCTGCTTCTGCTGGTTCTCTTTGCTGCGCAACGAATGCTCCCCCGATTCTTTGCGTCCAAAGTCTATCATATTCTGTTGCTCGCGGTGTATCCGGTGATTACGGCATTCAGCGTCTGGATCAGCTGGTGGTATGATCCGGTGGCCCGCAATGTTCCTTCGCTCTTTCAGCGTCTGAACAGCGTTCTGTCCGGGCGTTTTGAGGTCTGGCATAATGTGTTTTGGTCCGCGCCGATTTCGCTGTTCGGGGGACTTCCCACCGACGGTGACGAACACAGTGCCATCGACAATATGTATCTGGCGTTACCCATGAACAAGGGAATTCTGGGCGCCGTCGTCGTGGCGGCAGCATTTCTCATTCTGCTATGGCGTCTGGCAAAAGGGCGTCACACCGGCGAATTGCTGTGTATGACTGCATTGCTTGCCTATCTGTTCATGGAAAACAAACCATTTTTGCTGTCCGCCAATCCGCTGGTCTTTCTTTTGCCCTGCGTGCTGTTTGCACTGCCCGGCAAAGATCTGCCCGTCGTCTGTCCGCCTGTTCCACGAAAGCACAAACTGTTTGCCGTTTAAACCTGTGGCACATTATAAAAAACAGCCTCGCTATCCAATGATAGCGAGGCTGTTTTTATACACAGGCGGCCATATCCTGGCTAAGAAGCACCACTTTTCCATCCGAATCCACATCTGCGGTAAAGGAATTTCCCGGCCTGGTGTCTCCGCCGGCAATGCGGTCTGCCAGTGCCTGTTCCACCGCGCGACCCACTTTTCTGCGCAGCTCCCGCGCACCATAGGCGGGAGTCTCCCGGCCGGCCAGAACCGCCGGCACCGCCGGGGTGTGATGCAGACAGTACCCCTGTTGGGCAGCCCGTTGCTCCAGTTCGCAGAGAAGCCGGTCCGCAATGCGCGTCAGCTGTTCCGGTCCCAGCGGGTCAAACAGTACCACTTCGTCCAGGCGGCCCATCAGTTCCGGACGGAAAAAGTCTTTTGCCTCCTGGAGCGCTTTCTGTCCCCGCCGATCGGTTTCTTCCTGCATGGCGCCAAATCCCATGGGTGCATTTTGCCCGGCCAGGCAGCGGGCTCCCAGATTGGAGGTCATCAGGATAATGGTATTGGAAAAATCCGCCTTGCGTCCCTGTGCGTCGGTCAGACAGCCATCTTCCAGAATCTGCAACAGCACATTCTGAATGTCGGTGTGTGCCTTTTCGATCTCGTCGAACAGCACCACACTGTACGGTCTGCGGCGCACCGCCTCGGTGAGTTGTCCGCCTTCCTCATGTCCCACATATCCCGGCGGCGAACCGAGCATCCGGGCAACGGTGTGGCTTTCCATATACTCGCTCATATCAAAACGCAGCAGTGCTTTCTCGCTGCCAAACCAGTTTTTGGCAAGACTTCTGGCCAGCTGGGTTTTCCCGACCCCCGTCGGACCAAGGAAGAGCATCGCCCCGATGGGCCGGTGTGGCTCCCGCAGCCCGGTACGGCTGCGCCGGATGGCAGCTGCCACCGCACGGACTGCCCGCGGTTGGCCGATCACTTCCTCCGAAAGCCGCTGTTCCAGCTGGTTCAGCCGTTCCCGCTCAGCTTCCCCCACCCGTTCCGCCGGGACGCCGCTTGCCTTACTGACCACATGGGCAACATCCTCGGGGGTCAGTTCAGTTCCGCCCCGGCCGGTGATCCGCGCCGCAGCGGCGGCCTCGTCCAGCAGATCAATGGCCTTATCCGGCAGATACCGCCCAGGAAGGTATCGGACACTCAGTTCCACCGCGGCATGAATGGCACTATGCGGAATGGTAATGCCATGATATCGTTCATACCGGGGCATCAGCCCGGTCAGGATAGTCTCCGCCGCCTGAGGATCGGGCTCTTCCACCATCACGCGGCCAAAACGGCGGTCCAATGCCGAATCCTTGCCGATGGTCTTGCGGTATTCCTCCGGCGTGGTGGCGCCGATCAGCTGAATCTCGCCCCGGGCCAGCATGGGTTTCAGGATGCTGGCTGCATCGATGGCGCCCTCGGCTGCCCCTGCGCCGGCAATCAGATGGATTTCATCAATGAACAAAACGGTGGAGCGGTCACGGTAAAGCTCTTCCAATAGATTTTTGAACCGCTCCTCAAAATCACCGCGGTACTTTGTTCCGGCCACCATGGACGCCATGTCCAGTGCCAGGACCCGTTTGCCCCGCAGACTCTGGGTCACACTGCCGTCGGCAATCCGCTGAGCCAATGCCTCCACCAGTGCACTCTTGCCGACACCAGGCTCCCCCAGCAGACAGGGGTTGTTTTTCTGACGCCGGCAGAGAATCTCAATCATCCGTTCCAGTTCCTCATCCCGGCAAAGTACCGGGTCCAGCCTTCCCTCCTGTGCCAGTCGGGTCAGGTCGCGGCCGTACTTTTCACTGGGGCGGCTTGACCGGGAGGTACTCATTTTGGGCTGGGCCGGCAGTACCAGCTGTCCCGACAACTGTCGGCATTCCCGTGCAGCCTGCGGGACTTCAACGCCCAATTCCGTCAGCCAGACGCTGGCTGTGGAAGCGCAGTCTTCCAGCATGGCACAGAGCAGATGCTCATTTTCAGCCCGCCGGGCACGGGCCGCCTGCGCACCCAGCTGGGCGAACTCCAGCGCTTTTCGGGTATCCGGAGCCAGGTCACGCCAGCCGAGACTTTTGGAAGCCCCTGTGCAGCTGCGCCTGCTGGTACATTCCTGCAGCGCTGTCAGCGTAATCCGTTTGCCATGCAGAAAATCTGCCGCAGGGCCGGTATCGGTCTCCAGCATGGCAAGCAAAAGATGCCCTGTATCGGCAGCCGCACACCCCTGATGCCCTGCCAGAGTCAATGCCCGGCCAACAGTCCGGCAGACACGGCGGGAAAGTCCTTTGTGAAAATAAAACATATCTGGTTACTCCCTATGAAACGGCACCTTTGTGTACAATGCCGCAGATCCGCAAGGTGCAGGCTGCACCCAAACACAGTATAGGCGCCCCCTGCGTAAATAATCATCGAAAGCGGGCAAATGATATGACAAACCACCGGCAGCATGCTATAATAAGACGATTCTGACAAAATATTGATTTGAAAGGCGGGTTGCCTGTGCGTCGTTTGTTCCGTTACATCAAAGGGTACGAGGTACAAACGGTTCTTGCCCCTTTGTTCAAAATGCTGGAGGCCTGTTTTGAGCTGCTGGTCCCCATCGTCATGGCACGCATTGTGGATGAAGGCATCAAAAACAATGATCTGACATTCATCTGGCACCAGTGTGCCTTACTGGTACTGCTGGCGGCCGTGGGCCTTGCCTCCAGCCTGACCGCACAGTATTTTGCCGCCAAAGCTGCTCTGGGGTTTGGCACCGCACTGCGCAAGGATCTGTTTGCCCACATCAACACCCTGTCCTATACCGAGCTGGACCGCATCGGTGCCCCGACCCTGGTCACACGAATGACCAGTGATGTCAATCAGGTTCAAAACGGCCTGAATATGACCTTGCGGCTGCTGCTTCGGTCGCCATTCATCGTGATTGGTGCCATCATCATGGCCTTTTCCATCAGCCCGGCACTGACCGGCTGGTTTTTGCTGATTACTGCTGCCATTTCGCTGGTCATCTGGTTGATCATGCGGGCCACGGTGCCGGTGTATCACCAGTCTCAGACCACGCTGGACCGGGTTACGCTTTTGACCCGAGAGAATTACGTAGGCGCCCGCGTGGTGCGGGCCTTCAGCCGTCAGAAGGATGAAATGGCGGATTTTGCCGCCGCCAATGACAGGCTGCGGGATGTGCAGCTGGCAGCCGGGCGGATTTCGGCACTGATGAACCCGCTGACCTATCTGATCGTCAATCTGGGTGTGATCGCCGTGCTCTGGAACGGCGGGCATCAGGTGGATACCGGCGCTTTGTCCCAGGGTGAAATCATCGCCCTGATCAACTACCTGAGTCAGATTCTGTTGAGCCTGCTGCGCATGGCTGACCTGGTCATCAGCGTGACCCGTGCCATTGCCAGCAGCCTGCGCGTCACGGAAGTGCTGAATACCAAAACTTCCATGCCGGACCCGGCGGCAGCTGTGCTTTCCCCTGTGCAGGGCGCACCTGCTGTTGCCTTTGACCATGTGAGCTTTACCTATTCCGGTGCAGGTGCCCCCAGCCTGAGCGATATTTCGCTTTCTGCGGTGCCCGGGGAAACCATCGGTGTGATCGGCGGTACCGGCAGTGGCAAATCCACCTTTGTCAATCTGATTCCCCGCTTCTACGATGCGACGGAGGGCAATATTTCGCTGTTCGGACACGACGTACGCCAATACGGTTTTTCTCAGCTCCGGCAGATGATCGGCGTTGTGCCGCAAAAAGCCGTCCTGTTCACCGGAACCATCCGCGACAATATGCGGTGGGCCAAGCCGGATGCCACCGATGCGGAAATCTGGGCGGCCCTGGAAATTGCCCAGGCGGCGGACTTTGTACGCAAAAAGCCGAAGGGGCTGGATGAGCCGGTGGAAACGGCAGGCCGGAACTTCTCCGGTGGTCAGCGGCAGCGTCTGACCATTGCCCGGGCGCTGGTCCCCATGCCCCGCATCCTGATTCTGGACGACAGCGCTTCGGCACTGGACTTTGCCACCGACGCCGCCCTGCGCAAAGCCATCAAGGAAAAAACACAGGGTATGACGGTATTTATCGTTTCGCAGCGGGCCGCCGCCGTACAGCGTGCCGATAAGATCCTGGTTCTGGATGACGGCGTTCCCGCTGGGCTTGCTCCGCACGCGGAACTCCTCAAGACCTGCGATGTCTACCGTGAAATCTGTCTGAGCCAGCTTTCCAAGGAGGAGGTGTCCCGCACGCTATGAACAAGCAAGCAAAATCTTCCCGCAAGTCAAACAGCAAGGATACCATCCGCCGGGTTCTGGCTTTGATCGCCCCCTACCGCCTCCGGGTGGTGCTGGTGCTGGTGCTGGCTGCCATAACGGTGGCCTCCACCCTGTATGCTCCCATTCTCAGCGGTCGGGGTGTGGATATGATCCTTGGCCCGGGCGATGTGAATTTTTCGGGGCTGATCCAGATCGGCATTCAGCTGGCCATTACCATTGCCATTACAGCGGTGTCCCAGTGGCTGATGAGCATGATGAACAACCGCATCACCTTTCAGGTGGTACGGGATATCCGTGTGCAGGCATTCAACCATCTGCAGGTGCTGCCCCTGTCCTACATCGACAGTCATCGCCCCGGCGATGCCATCAGCCGGATCACCACCGATGTGGAGCAGTTCTCTGACGGTCTGCTGATGGGATTCACCCAGCTGTTTACCGGTGTGCTGACCATTCTGGGCACGCTGATCTTTATGCTGGCCATCGACTGGCGCATCGCTCTGGTCGTGGTGTTTTTGACCCCTCTGTCCATTTTTGTGGCCCGATTCATCGCGACGCATACCTACTCCATGTTCAAGGTGCAGAGCGAAACCCGTGCCGAAATGACCTCCCTGGTGGAAGAACTGGTCGGCAACGAACATCTGGTTCGGGCGTTCGGATACGAATCCCGTGCCGAAAAGCGGTTTGAGCGCATCAATCTGGATTTGCAGAAGTGTGGTGTCCGGGCGGTTTTCTTCTCCTCGCTAACCAACCCCTCCACCCGGTTTGTCAACGCTCTGGTGTATGCCGCTGTGGGTGTCATCGGTGCCTTCCTGGCCATCGGCGGTGCCATTACCGTCGGCAGCCTGTCCGCCTTTCTGAACTACGCCAACCAGTACACCAAGCCGTTCAATGATATTTCCGATGTCATGACCGAGCTGCAGAATGCGCTGGCTTGCGCCCAGCGGGTATTCGACCTGATCGACGAGACACCCATCCGTCCCGACGCTTCCGACGCCAGGGTGCTGGATCACACGGCCGAAGGTGCCGGCAGCGTCCGCTTTGAACATGTCCGCTTCGGTTATACGCCGGAGGTCATGCTGTTCAAGGATCTGAGCCTGGAGGCAAAGTCCGGCCAGCGGATTGCCCTGGTCGGTCCCACCGGCTGCGGAAAAACCACACTGGTCAACCTGCTGATGCGCTTTTACGAAATCGAGGGCGGGCAGCTTCTGGTGGACAACACCCCCATTGACGGGCTGACGAGGGATTCCTTGCGGGCGAATTTCGGCATGGTCTTGCAGGAAACCTGGCTGAAGGCCGGTACCGTGGCGGAGAACATCGCCTACGGCAAGCCGGATGCCACCCGGAAGGAAATCATCGCCGCCGCCAAACAGGCCCGAGCCCACAGCTTTATCTGCCGCCTTCCCCAGGGGTACGATACCCCCATCACCGAGGATGGCGGAAATATCAGCCAGGGCCAGAAGCAGCTGCTCTGCATTGCCCGTGTCATGCTGCGGCGGCCGCCGGTACTGATTCTGGACGAGGCAACCTCTTCCATTGACACCCGCACCGAAATTCTGGTGCAGAGCGCCTTTGAGGAGCTGATGAAGGGCCGCACCAGCTTTGTGGTGGCTCACCGTCTGTCCACTATCAAACATGCCGACTGCATTCTGGTCATGCGGGACGGCGAGATCATTGAGCGGGGCAAGCACGAGGAACTGCTGGCAAAGGGCGGTTTTTATGCCAACCTTTATGAGAGCCAGTTTGCCAAGGCGTGATCTGTTCTCGTATCGCGTACAAATTGACGTGTCTGCGCTACAGCTGTATAATAAATACACTGTCTGCCTTTCTGGCAAAAGTGTCGGGCAGCAGCTCTGCGGCAACCAAGAACCGGAATCTATCTGAGGGGGAAGTCTGAATGTCCAAAACTGTTATTCCCAAAAACTACAAAAGCACGCTGGGCCTGTATGATACCCAGAAAGCCATCGGTCTGATCAAAACCATTTTTCAGGAAAAGCTTTGCTCGGCACTGCACCTGAAGCGGGTGACGGCGCCCCTGTTCGTCGCCCATGGCAGCGGCCTGAACGATGACCTGAACGGCGTGGAGCGCCCGGTCACCTTTGACGTTCCCTACCTGAACGAGAATGCCGAAGTCGTTCACAGCCTGGCAAAATGGAAACGCTATGCCCTGGGCAAATACGGCTTCCGCGCCGGGCAGGGACTTGTGACCGACATGAACGCCATCCGCCGTGATGAGGAGCTGGACAATCTGCACAGCATCTACGTGGACCAGTGGGACTGGGAGCGCGTCATTACCGAGCGGCAGCGCACACTGGAGTTTTTGCAGGATACTGTCCAGGATATTGTGGATGCGGTCTGCGGCACTGCGGATGAACTGCGCTGGAAATTTCCGGCCCTGAAAAAGATCCGTCTGAGCCGGGAGGTAACCTTCATCACCGCCCAGGAGCTGGAGGATCTTTATCCTGATCTGACACCGAAGGAACGGGAAAATATCTTTGTGAAGGAACACAAGACTGCCTGCATCCTGCAGATCGGCGGCAAGCTGAAGAGCGGCAAGCCGCACGACGGGCGCGCCCCCGACTACGATGACTGGGCACTGAACGGTGATATCCTGTTCTGGCACAAAACGCTGGGTTGTGCACTGGAACTGTCCAGTATGGGCATCCGGGTCAATGCCGAAAGTCTGCGCCGTCAGCTGGAGGAGGCCGGTTGTCCCGAACGGGCGGAGCTGCCCTTCCACAAGATGCTTCTGGAAAACCGGCTGCCACTGACCATGGGCGGCGGTATCGGCCAGAGCCGTCTGTGCATGCTGCTGCTGGGCAAAGCCCATGTGGGAGAGGTACAGGTCAGCCTGTGGGATGCCGACACGCTGGCCGCATGTGAATCCGCGGGCCTGCAGCTGCTGTAATCTAAAAGCCAAAAAGACGCCACCGAAGCAAGGGATTGCTGCTTCGGCGGCGTCTTTTTCTGTAAGTAGGTTAAGTCGATTTTTACTTTTTGGTTCCGGCTTCCGTACGGCTGTCCTTCACAGCCTGCAGATCATCCAGATTGTACGGGGTATTCTGGTAAACATAATAGTTCAGCCAGTTTGTGTAGAGCAAATGTCCATGCGCCCGCCAACGGAAAATCGGAGGCTTGTCTGGGTCATCGTCGGGGTAATAGTTCACCGGCACGGCGATCTCCTTGCCGCGGCCGATATCCCGCCGATACTCGGCGTCCAGCGTATACTTGTCATATTCCGGATGGCCGATGACAAAAATCTGCCGGCCCGAATCGGTGGAAAGCAGCATCGGTCCTGCCACATCGCTGTATGCCAGCATGCGCAGTTCCGGGCAGGCTTTCAGGTCCTCCTCATTCAATGCCGCCCACCGGCTGTGCGGCGCATAAAAGACCTCATCAAAGCCGCGCACCAACGGATTGGACGGCCGGACGACGCGATGCTCAAACACACCAAACATTTTTTTGGGCAGATGAACCTTCCGCACGCCAAAATGGTAATACAGCCCGGCCAGGGCGCCCCAACACAGATGAATGGTGGAGTAGACGTTGGACTTGGAATAGTCCATGATCTCACAAAGTTCGTCCCAGTAATCCACCTGCTCGTAGTCCATATCCTCCAGCGGAGCGCCGGTGATGATCATACCGTCAAAGCGCTCGTTACGGACCTCATCAAAGGTCTTGTAAAACGCCTTCATGTGTTCCTGCGGCGTATGGGTGGTGGAATGGGTGGCCGTCTGCAGGAAAGTGATCCGTACCTGCAGCGGACTGTTGGCCAGCAGTCTGGCCAGCTGGGTTTCGGTGACAATCTTGGTGGGCATCAGGTTGAGAATCAGAATCCGCAAGGGACGGATCTCCTGACTCTGGGCACGTTCCTGCCGCATGACAAAAACGTTTTCCTTTGACAATGCCTCGTAGGCGGGCAGCTCCCGCGGGATGATGAGCGGCATCAGGGATCTCCTTTGGTGCGAAACGCACAGAAATTCAATGTTGTCTGCGCCGACCGACGCAAACCGATACAGGGAAATTTGACAAACAGATTTCTCCCCAAAACCGAGGTGTCATACCTGTTCGCCGGAAATCATTTCTGCTTCAACTGGCTCAGATCTTGTCCAGGGCCTGGGCGATATCCGCAATCAGGTCTGCCTTATCCTCCAGGCCGCAGCTCATGCGTACCATTTCCGGCTTGACACCGGCGGCGGCCAGCTGCTCGTCATTCATCTGGCGATGGGTGGTACTGGCCGGATGCAGGCAGCAGGTACGGGCATCCGCCACGTGGGTCTCGATGGCCGCCATCTTCAGATAGCCCATAAAGGCCTTGGCCGCCTCGCGGCCGCCCTTGACGCCGAAGCTGACCACACCGCAGCTGCCGTTGGGCAGGTACTTCTTGGCCACCTGATGGTAGGCATCTCCCGGCAGGCCACAATAATCCACATAGGAAATCTTGGGATGATTGGCCAGGAATTCGGCCACAGCCTGTCCGTTTTCGCAATGGCGAGCCATACGGACATGCAGGCTTTCCAGGCCCAGGTTGATCATGTAGGCGTTGATGGGGCTCTGCACACAGCCAAAGTCACGCATCAGCTGTGCCGTTGCCTTGGTGATGAAAGCGCCGCCCATGCCGAACCGCTCGGCGTAGGTGATGCCGTGGTAGCTCTCGTCGGGGGTGGTCAGTCCGGGGAACTTGTCAGCATGTGCCATCCAGTCAAACTTGCCGCCATCCACAATGGCGCCGCCCACCGTGCCGCCGTGGCCATCCATATACTTGGTGGTGGAGTGGGTGACGATGTCAGCCCCCCACTCGATGGGCCGGCAGTTCACCGGGGTCGCAAAGGTGTTGTCCACAATCAGAGGGACCCCATGGCGATGCGCTGCGTTGGCAAAGCGCTCAATGTCCAGCACGGTCAGGGCAGGGTTTGCAATGGTCTCGCCAAAAACAGCCTTGGTGTTGGGCTGGAAGGCAGCATCCAGTTCCTCATCGGTGGCATCGGGAGAGACAAAGGTTGCGCTGATGCCCATCTTGGCCATGGTGACCGAAATCAGGTTGAAGGTGCCTCCGTAGATGGAGCTGGAGGAAACAATATGGTCGCCCGCATTGCAGATATTGAACAGGGCAAAGAAGTTGGCAGCCTGGCCGCTGGAAGTCAGCATGCCGGCCGTGCCGCCTTCCAGCTGAGCGATTTTGGCGGCCACCATATCACAGGTGGGGTTCTGCAGACGGGAATAGAAATAGCCTTCCGCCTCCAGGTCAAACAGCTTGCCCATTGCATCGGACGTGTCATATTTGAAAGTCGTGCTCTGAATAATGGGGATCTGGCGGGGCTCGCCGTTTTTGGGGGTATAGCCGCCCTGCACGCAGATGGTGCCCAGAGATTGCTTTTCGTTTGCCATGGTGAATACTTCCCTTCTCTACAAATTGGTGCCGGAACAATCCGACTGGCGCAGCAGCCGCTTTTGTCAAAAC
The DNA here is from genome assembly GCA_904390925.1 of uncultured Subdoligranulum sp. Classification (GTDB taxonomy): domain Bacteria; phylum Bacillota; class Clostridia; order Oscillospirales; family Ruminococcaceae; genus Gemmiger. The sequence goes on along the minus strand of CAJFMB010000020.1, from coordinate 15,191 downwards.
GGCGCTGTAAAAAATGCACTGTATTTATTGTATCCGCTGCCTGTACAGATTGCAAGACAAACTGTAAAATATCCTGCCGCCTGCTAGGGAAACAGCGGCAGGTTTTTTCTTCCTTTTTCGTTTCCGGCTGCCTTTCAGGGCCAGGAGCCGGGCGTATGGCTGTCCTCCGCCCCGCAGTCCTGCGGCAGTGTCAGGCGAAATGTACTGCCCTTTCCCGGACTGCTTTCCACTTCAATGGTACCGCCGCTCAGTTCCACAATACGCTGCACCAGTGCCAGCCCCAAGCCGTTTCCCTCTGCCGCATGGGAGCTGTCCCCCTGATAGAATTTATCGAAGATGTGTTTCTGATCTTCCGGCCGGATGCCAATGCCCTCATCCCGGATGCTTACCGTGATGCGGGCATTCTCCTTTTTCCCATCCAGAAAAATCACACCGCCGTCCCTGCTGAATTTGATGGCGTTTCCGATCAGGTTCATCCAGACATGCTCCATCATCTCCATGTTGTTGCGGCAGGGCAGATGCGGCAGATTCACTTCAAAAATCAGGTTTCGGGGCGACCACTGACTTTCCAGCCGCAGCACGCAGGTGCGGATCTGCTCATCCATATCATAGACCGTCTGTTCCCCCACCAGCTTCTGCGTCTCATAACGGGAGATCAACAGGACATTGCTGGCAAGATGAGACAGACGTTCTGACTCCTCGGCAATAAAGTCCAGGTATTCGTTTTGCTGCTGCATCGTCAGCCCACCCTTCCGCAATCGGCGTGCAAAGCCGCGGATGGAGACAATCGGGGTTTTAAACTCATGGGAAAAGGTATTGATGAAGTCATTGCGCATCATCTCGGTGCTGCCCAGTTCGGCAGTCATACGGTTGAAGCTGCGCAGGAGCTCGGCAATGTCTCCGGTACCGGTTTCTGCCACCCGCACGGAATAGTCCCCGCGGGAAATGGCTTTGGTTGCTTCCACCATATCCTGTATCGGTCTGGCAGACCGACGGCTGACAAAGGAGGAGATGGGCAAGGCCAGCACAATGGAAAACAGCATGGGAATCCAGGGTGTCAGCACGTGGCCCGGCGGCAGAATCCGGCTGGCCAGCGGCATCCAGAGAAACAGTGACAGCAGCCCCGACAACAGATTGCTGACTGCCACGCAGACAACAAACCGCCATCGGGTGGAATCCAGCAGCCGCCTCATACCCGCACCGCCTTGTAGCCCAGCCCCCGTACCGTGACAATGGCAAAGTCCGGATTGCCCTTGAACCGGTCCCGCAGCCGGTTGATATGCACATTGACCGTATGCTCGTCGCTGTCGGTGTCCAGATCCCAGATTTCATCCATCAGCTGACGGCGGGTGAAGGTCTTGTTGGGACAGGAAAGAAGCCGATACAGCAGCTGGAATTCCTTGCGAGGTAATTCGGTGATTTTGCCATCCCATTCCACCGCCAGGTCATCATAGATCAGGGTGGTGTTTCCCACCGTCAGCCGCCGGCTGCTGATGGCCTGTGCCCGGCGCAGCAGTGCCCCGATCCGCAGAAGCAGTTCTTCCTCGTCCGCGGGCTTTGTCATATAATCGTCTGCCCCCAGGCGCAGACCCTGCCGCTTGTCCGCCTGTGCCTCCTTTGCAGTCAGGATAAGAACCGGCATCTGACTGCCTGAACGGCGAAGCCGGGACAACAGTGCAAACCCGTCCAGCCGGGGCATCATCACATCCACCACCATCAGGTCCACATGCCGGCAGGCCAGCAGTTCCAGCGCCTGCTGTCCGTCCGCCGCCAGAATCGGCTCATACCCTGCATCGGCCAGTGTATCCTGCATCAGCCGCTGGGTACCCCTGTCATCTTCCGCCACCAGAATCCGAAACATCGTCAAACACTCCTTTTTCTCCTGTCAACAGGATAGCGGACGCCTGAGATGAACCGATAGGAAAACCGTGAAAACTTTTCGAAACCTTTGTGTAGGCCTGTGAAATTTGACCGGAAGTTGATCTTTCTTCCCTATACTTTTTCGCAGAACGCCGCCGGCGCCCAACCCTGCGGCGGCCTTCAAACCACAAGAAAGGATGAATGAATGTGAAAAAGAGCGCAAAGGTGGGAGGCAAGCGATGATTTCGGTACAACATCTGACCAAATATTACGGCAGCTTTCTTGCTGTGAATGATGTCTCCTTCGAGATTGACGACGGTCACGTTTACGGCTTTCTTGGCCCCAACGGCGCCGGGAAATCCACCACCATGAATATCATGACCGGCTGTCTTTCCGCAACGTCGGGACATGTATTGATCGACGGACACGACATCTTTGAGGAGCCGGACAAAGCCAAACGTCTGATCGGCTATCTGCCGGAGCATCCGCCGCTTTACCTGAATGAAACTCCGCTGGAATATCTGCATTTTGTGGGGGAAGCCAAGGGGCTACACCGGGAGGAATTGACCCGGCAGGTCACACAGGTCATGGAAAAGACCGGCATTACCGCCATGAAGAACCGGCGTATCTCCAACCTTTCCAAAGGCTACCGGCAGAGGGTGGGGATTGCCCAGGCACTTCTGGGCAACCCCAGGGTCATTATTCTGGACGAGCCCACCGTCGGCCTGGACCCGTTGCAGATCATTGAAATCCGCGACCTGATCAAGGAGCTGGGCAAGACCCACACGGTGGTGTTCAGTTCCCATATTCTGTCGGAGGTACAGACCATCTGTGACCAGATTCTGATGATCTCCAAGGGCAGGCTGGTGGCCTTTGACACGCCGGCCAATCTGGAGAAACGGCTTCTGGCCCCCAATGAGATCCGCCTGACCACCGATGCCGCCCCCGACACGCTGCGGCATATTCTGGCCAGTGTCACTGCCATTTCCCAGCTGACCATTGAGGAAAACACGGGCCGGTGGACGGTGGCACACATCCGCACCGATCACCAGGATATCTATGAGCTTTCCCGGACAGTCTATCTGGCGTTTGCCGCCAGCGACTGCGTTATTCTGGAAATGGCCCTCAAGAAAGGCACTCTGGAAGATGTGTTCATCGAGCTGACCGAATCCGGCGCTGCCGCAAAGCCCGCCGGGCGGAAGGAGGCGTAATCCCATGACAGCTGTATTCAAGCATGAGCTCCGGATGTATTTTCAGTCGCTGACCGCCTATGTGTTCGGTGCATTTCTTCTGGTGATCGTGGGCATCGGCGCGATGCTCTATAACCTGCAGGCCGCTGTGAGCAATTTCGAGTATGTACTCAGCTTTGCCAGCATCATCTATGCGATCATTGTCCCCATTCTGACCATGCGGGTCATTGCCGAGGAACGCCGACAGAAAACCGATCAGCTGCTTTATTCCCTGCCCATTTCCACCCTGCAGGTGATTCTGGGCAAATATCTGGCTTTGCTGACGGTGTTTGCCATTCCCCTGTGCATCATCTCGGTCTACCCGGTCATCTTTGCCCAGTACGGTGATGTGTACCTGCCCACCAGCTACGGGTCCATCATTGCCTTTTTCCTGATGGGAGCGGCACTGATTGCCGTGGGTGTCTTCATTTCCTCCCTGACGGACAACCAGGGCTTTGCGGCAGGCGTCTGCGTGGCAGTGATTCTGTTCAACTATTTCAGCGTCACGCTGTCGGAGTATGTCTCCTCCACCGCCAACGGGTCCGCCCTGACACTGTTTGTACTGGCTGCCGGAGTCGGACTGCTGATCCATTATCTGACACGCAATGACACCCTGGCCTGCGCCGTAGGTTTTACCCTGATGGCGGTGGTGGTCCTGGCCTATTTCGTAAATGGAAGCATGTTTGAAGGTCTGCTGCCCGAGATCATGACCACCCTTTCGCTGTTTGAGCGGTTGGACGTGTTTGTCAACGGCGTATTTGATCTAACGGCCGTCACCTACTATCTCTCGGTGGCTGTATTCTTCCTGTTTTTGTCGGTGCAGTCGTTGGAAAAGCGGAGGTATAACTGATGAAGCATGCAAAAAAGTCAAACCGTCCCGAACCGGCACAGCATCAGGTTGCGCTGCTGGGGGGGTCCTATTCGCTGGTCATCTCGGCGGTGGTGCTTGCCCTTCTGATCGTGGTGAACCTTTTCGTCTCCGCCCTGCCCACCACAGCGACAAAATACGATATCAGCTCCACCAAACTCTACTCCATCACCAGCAACACGAAGGTTGTGGTCAATGCATTGCAGGATGATATTACCATCTATTGGATCGTGCAGGCAGGCGAGGAGGATGATGTGATTGAAAATCTGCTTGGCAAGTATGAGAGCTTGTCAGACCACATTTCTGTGGTGAAGCGAAACCCTGACGTCTATCCCACCTTTGCCGAGAAGTACACCGATGAAGATGTGCCCAACAACAGCCTTGTGGTGGAGTGCGGCGACCGGTACCGGTACATCAGCTACAACGACATCTATGTGACCGAGTCGAATGTCTACTCCTACAGCTACAGTACCTCGTTCGACGGGGAGGGTGCCATCACCTCGGCCATCGACTACGTTACCACCGAGGACCTGCCCCAGCTGTATGTACTGGAAGGTCATGGAGAATCCGAACTGCCTTCCACCTTCTCGGACCAGCTGGAAAAGGAAAACTACGAGGTCAACACCCTGTCGCTTCTGACTGTGGATGAAATTCCCGAGGAAGCGGACTGCATCCTGATTTATTCTCCCTCCACCGATCTGTCGGAGGAGGAAGTGACCATGCTGTCCGACTATGTGGCCGGCGGCGGCAAGCTGATGGTCAGTGCCGGTCCCACAGAGGATGGATCCCTGACCAACCTGTACAGTCTTTTGGAAAACTACGGCATCACCACCGCAGAGGGCATTGTGGTGGAGGAGGACCGGGAGCATTACGCCTTCGGCATGCCTTACGTGCTGCTGCCTGACATGGCAAGCAGCGACATCACCGACACATTGATGGAAGAAAACTACTATGTCCTGATGCCCATTTCCCAGGGCCTGACCGTGGGGTCCTCCTCCAGTGCCACCGTCACCTCCCTGCTGACCACATCGGATTCCGCCTTCAGCAAGGTGGACGGATACAGTCTGACCACCTACGAGAAGGAGGACGGCGACATCGACGGTCCCTTTACCGTGGCAGTCAGCATTGAGGAAGCGGACGGCGGACAGATCGTCTGGTTCAGCTCCTCCGCCTTCCTGGACGATATGTACAATGCTTACTCGTCCGGCGCCAATGTGGATCTGGCCATGAACAGCCTGTCCTGGCTGGTGGGCGAGCGAGAGGCCATTGCCATCCGTTCCAAGTCGCTGAACTACAATTACCTGACCATTAGTTCCTCCACCTCGTCGGTGCTGAAAGGACTGATGATCGGCGTCTTCCCGCTGGCATACCTGACCATCGGCATTGCGGTGATCCTGAGGAAAAGGAAGGTACAGAATGAAACGGTATAAGCGCATTGTGATTCTGCTGGCGGTGCTGGCTGTGGCCTGCGGGGCAACCTTTGCCGTCAGCCGTTACGAGGAATACAAGGAAGAAATCCAGAACAGCGATGCGGTGATTCTGTCCCTCTCCGCTGACGATGTCACCGCCCTGTCCTGGACCACCGAGGACGAAACCCTGGCGTTCCACAAGGACGGCACCTGGTTGTATGACAGCGATGAGGCGTTTCCTGTGGACGAGGACAAGATCACCGAGATGCTGGATCTGTTCTCCGAGTTCGGAGCCTCCTTCCTGATCGAGAATGTGGAGGATTACGGCCAGTACGGACTGGAGGATCCGGTCTGTACCATTGATCTGACAGCCGGGGATCAGAGCTACGAAATAAAGCTGGGCGACTTCAGCCAGATGGACGAGGAGCGCTATGTGGATATCGGTGACGGGAACGTCTATCTGGTATCCACCGATCCGATGGACACCTTTGATGTGGAGCTGAGCGATCTGATTCTGGATGACGAGATTCCCACCTTCGATCAGGTGTCCCACATCACCTTTGCTGGCAGCGAAAACTATACCGTGACCTACTCGGAGGACAGCGGCAAGAGTTATTCGTCCGACGATGTCTATTACAACCCGGAAGGCGAGCCTCTGGACACCAGTCTGGTGGAAAACTACCTGTCCAGTCTGAGCGGCGTGGATCTGTCCACCTATGTCACCTACAATGCCACCGCGGATGAGCTGGAAGAGTATGGCATGAACGATCCTGAATTGACGGTGACGGTGGATTACAGTACCACCGATGACGAGGACGAAGAAACATCCGACACCTTTGTGGTGAGCGTCGCCCGTGCCCCCGACGACCGCGCCACACTGGAAACCGCAGAGGAGGACGAGGACTCGGACACCGACACTTCTGACATCACTGCCTATCTGCGCGTGGGCGAGTCCCAGATCATTTATCAGATCTCGGGCGATGATTTCACCGCCATGATGGATGCCGGGTATGATACCCTGCGCCACCAGCAGATTTTCTGGGGCGATTTTGCCGACGTCAACCAGCTCGACATCACACTGGAGGGCGAAAGCCATACCATTACCTCCAGCGGCGATGGCGATGACCGGGTCTACTCCTACAATGACAGCGAAGTTGACCTGACGGATGTGACCACCGCACTGGAAAACCTGACCGCCGACAGCTTTACCGATGAGGCCGCCACCGGGCAGGAGGAAATCGGCCTGACGCTGCATCTGGATAACGAGGACTTCCCCACCGTGACCATCCGGATCACCCGTTATGACGGCGAGCTTTGCCTGGCAGAGGTGGACGGCAGCAGCGTTGCCCTGGTCAGCCGGTCGGATGCCATGGATCTGGTGGAGGCCGTACAGGCCATTGTGCTGGGACAGAGCACCTGACCTTGTCTGTCTGGCGTATCCCTGAACAGAGCCGGAATTTCCACTGACACAAAAAACATCCCCCTGATGCGAAAGCATCAGGGGGATGTTTATTTCACGTCGGTGATTACTTTTTCAGAGCCTCTTTGGTATCCTTCTTGGTATCCTTGGACGCATTGCCCATGTCCAGTTTTTCCACAGAAGAAATTGCCGAACGGCGGAAGCGGATCTTGACACGATCGCTGCCGGTCTCCAGCACGAAGGTGTCCTCCTTGATGGCGGTCACACGGCCGATCACGCCGCCGATGGTGGTAACTTCATCGCCGATCTCGATGGAGTTGCGCATCGCAGTATCTTTCTTGTCCTGACGCTTCTGCGGCAGGTAGATGATCAGATACATAAAAACGACCAGAATGAGCAGCGAAACGATCATGCCAATCATGCCGCCGCTGGACGAAGTTTCCATAAACTGAACCATATTCAATGCTCCTTAAACAAACGATTTGCTTTATTATACAAAAATCCAGCTCTCAGTGCAAGCCTTTCCCCGGCAAAAAACCGCGGGATTTCACTTTAAATTCGCGTATCCAGGCGTTTGACGTAGGTGTCATGGAACTGCTGATAGGTTCCGTTGTCCAGCGCCTCGCGGATTTTCTCCATCAGATGATTGTAGAAATAAAGGTTGTGCATGACAGCCAGACGCATGCCCAGCATTTCGTCTGCTTTCTGCAGATGGCGGATATAAGCGCGGGAGAAATTCCGGCAGACCGGGCAGTCACAGTGCGGGTCAATGGGGCGCTCGTCCCGCTCATATTTCAGATTCTTGATGTTGATGATGCCGTCCCAGGTAAACAGATGGCCGTGGCGGGCATTGCGGCTGGGCATCACACAGTCAAACAGGTCGATGCCGCGGTAGACCGCTTCGATGATGTTGCCGGGGGTGCCCACGCCCATCAGATACCGTATCTTGTCCTTCGGGGCATGTTCCTCCACCGCGCTGATGACCTCATACATCACATCGGCAGGTTCTCCCACAGCCAGGCCTCCCAGCGCGTAGCCGTCCAGGTCGTATTCCGCAATCTGCTTCATATGCTCCACACGAAGATCCAGATAGGTGCATCCCTGGTTGATGCCGAACAGCAGCTGGTCCGGATTGACTGCCAGGCCTTCCTGTTTCAGCCGGGCCATCTCTGCCTTGCAGCGCAGCAGCCACCGGGCGGTACGGGCGCAGCTGTTTTTGGCATACTCATACTCCGCGGGGTTTTCGACGCACTCATCAAAGGCCATGGCGATGGTGGAACCCAGATTGGCCTGAATCTGCATGCTCTGTTCCGGGCCCATGAAGATCTGGTGCCCGTCCAGATGAGAATGGAAGGTTACCCCCTCCTCGGTGATGTTGCGGAGCTTTGCCAGGCTGAATACCTGAAATCCGCCGCTGTCGGTCAGGATAGGCCCATCCCAGCGGGTGAACTTGTGCAGGCCGCCCATGTCGGCAACCACCTTGTCGCCGGGACGCAGATGCAGATGATAGGTATTGCACAGCATGACCTGCGCGCGGATGTCCTTCAGGTCAAAGGCAGACAGTCCGCCCTTGATGGCGCCGGCTGTGGCAACATTCATGAAAGCAGGGGTCTGTACCGTGCCGTGCACCGTCTCGAAAACGCCGCGGCGGGCATGGCCCTGCTGTTTGAGCAAACGATATGGCATGAAGTCTGGTCTCTCCTTTTGCGGCGGGATCACTCAGCGTCCTCGCAGAACGCCTTGAAGGTAAGATAAGCCATGTAAACGTCCACCTTGGACACAACCTCGTAGGGGGAATGCATGGCCAGAACCGGAACGCCGATGTCGATGGTATCAATGTCCTGATTGGCAACATACTTGGCAACGGTGCCGCCGCCGCCCAGGTCAATCTTGCCCAGCTCGCCGATCTGCCAGACAATGCTGTTGCGGTCCAGCAGGCGGGTCAGGTAGCTGACCATCTCGGCAGGGGCATCGTTGGTGCCGGACTTGCCGCGGGCGCCGGTGTACTTGTAGACAGCAATGCCCTTGCCGGCATAGGTGCTATTGGCAGGCTCGAAGGCATCGGGGTAGTTCGGGTCATAAGCTGCGGTCACATCGGCAGACAGGCACTTGGCTGCCTGGAATGCGGTGATGTAATCCACACCCTCCGCTGCGCAGAGCTGCTGCAGGAAGTGGAAGGTATACATGCTGTTCAGGCCGGTGACACCGTCGGAGCCGGTTTCCTCCTTGTCGGTGAGGACACAGACCGTGGTGTAGGCAGGGTCCTTGGCGGCCATTTCCGCCATCAGGGCCGGGTAGGCATCCACACGGTCATCGTGGCCGTAGCTGCCGATCATGGCACGGTCCAGACCGATGTCCCGCGCCTTGAAGGCGGGGACAACCTCAATTTCCGCATTGATGAAGTCCTTCTCGGTGATGCCGTAAGCCTGGTTGAGCATCTGCAGCACATTCAGCTTGACTCGCTGTTCCAGATCCTTGTCCTCCACGGGGAGGGAAGCAATCAGCACATTGAGATTCTCACCGGTGATGGCCTCGCCCAGTTTCTTTTCGCCCTGCTTGGCTGCCAGATGCGGCAGCAGATCGGTGATGCAGAAAACCGGATCATCGTCCTTCTCGCCAATGCAGACATCCACGCAGCTGCCGTCCGCGCGATAGATCACACCGTGCAGCGCCAGAGGAATGGTGGGCCACTGATACTTGCGGATGCCGCCGTAATAGTGGGTACGCAGGAATGCCAGATCGGCTTCCTCATACAGGGGCTGCGGCCGAAGGTCCAGACGCGGCGAATCGATATGTGCAATGTTCAGATGGAAGCCTTCCGCCAGGCTCTTCTTGCCGATGGTGGCAGCCAGCACACATTTCTTGCGGTTGATGAAATAGACCTTGTCCCCTGCCTTGAGCTCCATACCGGGGACAAAGGGACGGTAGCCTGCCTCCTTCAGCAGCGTCTCGCTGTAGGTGCAGACCTCGCGCTCGGTCTTGCCGTTATCCAGAAATTTCTTGTACCCCTCGCAGAATGCGTCGGCCTCCGCCATGGCCTCCGGGGCCAGGTCCGCCACCGACTCGTTCTTGTAGAGCAGGCTTTTCAGTGTTTCTTTATCCATTTTTTCCATTCCTTTCTTGATGCTCTGCCACTGCAACTTCCTTTGCACCGGCTCTGTATGTACAGGCAGCTGCAAATGGTCAGCTGTCATATATCTCGCAATAGCGGGAATAGGCAGAGGTCACTTTGTCCACATACCGCGACATCTGTTTGTACGGGAACTCGGTCAGGGTGGTCCCGTTGTCGGTGTATTCGCTGTTTTCCAGCAGCTCATCCACCGTTCCCCAGCCGCTGTGGTAAGCAGCCGCAGCTGTCGCCAGATCGTTGTCATACCGTTTCAGGCAATAACTGAAAAAGTAGGTACCAAAACGGATGTTGGTTTCCGGGTCAAAGAGATCCTCAAACGTGAGATCCTCGTCAGGGGCGATATTGGACTTGATCCAGTCAAAGGTAACTTCCGTGATCTGCATCAGTCCCCTGGCGCCCACGCTGGATTCCGCTTCCGGGTCAAAATTGCTTTCGGTGCGGATGACCGCATACAGCATCTTTTCATCAATGCCGTATTTGTCCGCATAATACTCCACGTATTCGGAATATTTCTGCGGATATTCCCACTGTTCTATGGTCTCGTGGGTGAAAACCACGTACAGACTTCCCAGTGCCAAAAGACACAGCAGCAGGACAGCAATGCGCAGCCAGAAATGGCGCAGATGTTCAGGTGACTTCCTTGTTTTTTGCCTTTCCTGAGAAACAGACTGTGTCGGTTTCATGTGCCTCCTTCCGCAGGACATCCAGTAATGCCCTGCACTGTTGTTCCAGGTCGGCCAGGGTGCCGTCGTTGTGCAGAATATGGTTTGCCGCTTCTGTCAGGGTTTTCTCCGGGGTCTGGGCGTCCAGGCGGCGGCGCGCCATCTCCGGGGCAATGCCGTCCCGCTTGCAGATGCGGGCAACGCTCTGTTCATAGGGCGCTGTCACCACCACCAGGCAGTCGCACTCCGCCTCAAAGGGGGTGCCCACAATCACTGCCCCATCCACAAAGCAGAGCAGGGCACCTGCCTTGCGTGCAGCATCCACCCGGGACCTGACACGGGCAAGAATTTCCGGATGGGTGATTTCCGTCAGGCGTTTTGTTCCCTGCGGTGTGGCAAATGCACGGTCGGCCAGCACACGGCGCCGGAGCTGACCGTCGCTATCTACAATATCAGAACCAAAGGCATTTTGCAAGCGCGGCAGACAGGGAGAGCCGGGCTGCAAAATCTCGCGGGAAATGGCATCGGCATCGATACAGGGATATCCCTGCCGGGTCAAAAAAGCAGAGACGCTGGACTTGCCGCAGCCCGAACGTCCTGTCAGACCAACCACCATCACAGTTCCACCACCCGGAATGCCGCAGCGCGGATCAGCCGGTTGTAGACCGCCATGGAAACGCCCTCCTTCTCCGGGCAGCGGGCATACACCACCTTGGCCCCGGCACGGTCCAGCTCCCGCAAAGCGGAAAACAGGCGGTGTGCCTGGGTGGCCGGGTCATCCTGCCGCCCGTATTCAATGCAGGGCACCGGAAGCTTGTCTGCCTCGCCATCAAAGCAAAGTCCCCAGACGCCATCCTCCGCATGGGCGGCCAGATATTTCCGGTATGCCGAAAAACTGCCGTGCAGAATCGTCACATCCGCCTTGGGGGCATAATGCTTATACTTCATGCCGGGGGATCTGGCGACCTCCCCCTCGTTCAGCTTTTCGAGGATGGCATGGGAAACCAGCACGTCCTCCCCCAGTGCCTGCTCCATCTGTTCCTTGGTGATGTAACCGGGACGCAGAAGCATCGGATGCTCCCCCATCAGGGAAACAACCGTCGATTCCACCCCGTAGGTGCATTCGCCGCCATCCAGGATCAGCGGCAGGCGGCCATTCATGTCGGTATAGGTATCGGCGGCATTGGTGGGACTCGGCTTGCCGGACAGATTGGCCGAAGGTGCGGCAAATGCCACGCCAGACTTGCGGATCACCGCCTGCACCACCGGATGGGACGGCATCCGTACGCCCACCGTATCCAACCCGGCACAGGTCACCTCGGAGACTTCGGGTCCCCGGGACATCACCATCGTCAGCGGGCCTGGCCAGAAGGCCGCTGCCAGCTTTTTTGCCCGCTCCGGCACCTCGGAAACGATGCCGTGGAGCATCTCCAGCCCGCAGATATGGACAATCAGGGGATTGTCCTGCGGCCGGCCCTTTGCTTCAAAGATTTTTTTGACAGCCTCGCCGTTGCGCGCGTCGGCTGCAATGCCGTAGACCGTCTCGGTCGGCAATGCCACCAGTTCGCCGCGCTGCAGCAGTTCCGCCGCCAGCGCAATGCTTTCGTCATTGACAGGCAATACTTTGGTTTCCATGGGATTTTGCTTCCTTTTGATTGTAGCAAACTACAGCTTGCTGTTTTTGTCAGATTCTTTGTTTTCCCGCTGACGCAGCCTGGCCTCCTGATCAGCCAGAATCAGCGGTTCCACCACGAGATCGAGGTTTCCGTCCAGGACCTCATCCAGTTTGTGGATGGTCAGACCGATGCGGTGGTCCGTCACCCGACCCTGGGGAAAATTGTAGGTGCGGATGCGCTCGCTGCGGTCCCCGGTGCCCACCTGGCTGTGCCTGCGGGCATTGTATTCGGCATCGTACTGTTCCTGTTTTTGCTGGAGCAGACGGCTGCGCAGCACCTTCAGGGCCTGTTCCCGGTTTTCCCGCTGGCTGCGCTGGTCCTGGCATTCCACCACCATACCGGTGGGCAGATAGGTCACCCGGATGGCGCTGGAAGTCTTGTTGATATGCTGTCCGCCGGCACCGGAGGAGCGGAACGTGTCGATGCGCAGATCCTTGGGATCAAGAGAGAGCTCCACCTCTTCCGCTTCCGGCATCACCGCAACTGTGACGGTGGAGGTGTGAATGCGGCCCTGTGTCTCGGTTTCCGGAACACGCTGAACCCGATGCACGCCGCTTTCAAATTTCAGTTTGCTGAATACGCCGCTGCCTTCCACCGCCAGAACGAGTTCCTTCACACCGCCCAGCTCGGTCTCGTTGAGGCTGATCACATTGGTCCGCCAGCCGTTTTTGGCGGCATACATGGCATACATCCGCCACAGACTGTGGGCAAACAGGGCAGCTTCCTCCCCGCCGGCACCGGCCCGGATCTCCAGAATGCCGCTTTTTTCGTCGTCCAGATCCTTCGGCAAAAGCAGAAGACGCAGTTTTGATTCCAGACGGGTTTTATTTCGTGCGTTTTCGCAGATTTCCTGCTGTAACATAACCTTGAACTCATCCTCCAGGTCAGACTGACCGGCGGCTGATTCAAGCTCCGACGTTTCCTTGCAGAGTCTGTCATATTCCCGATAGGTCTCGATCAGCGGGGTGAGTTCCTTATACTCGCGCATCCGCTGTGCAAAGACGGTGGGGTTTTCTGCCAGATCCGGGGCTGACATTCCGTGCGCCAGTTCCTCATAGCGGCGCTCAATGTCATGCAGTTCTTCAAACATAGAAATCCTTCCCGATGATACACAATTCTTCCCGGCCGGAAGAATCAGCCCTCACCGCGCAGTACCTTCCGGATGTTTTTCTCGATTTTGACCCGCGGCAGCATAATCTCGCGGCCGCAGCCCTGGCAACGGATTTTGAAATCCATGCCGACGCGCAGCACGTCAAAGCGGTTTGATCCGCAGGGGTGCTGCTTTTTGGTCTGAATCACATCTCCGACCTGTACATCCATGACGTTCCCGCCCCTTTCCAGCTGTTTTGCGGCATACAGATATATTATATACCACCCGGCTGGTTTTGCAAATATCCCCGCGGGAAAATGCATAAATCTGAAGCAAACAAATGTTTACCGTCAGGGCAGACCAAACTGCCCTTTTCAAATCCGAAGAAAAGAGGAAAAGAAATGTTAGAATATCGTGCTGAAGGTCTCTGCCGTAATGCAAATCATCTCCGCCGTGATGAATTGGAACGCTGCATGATCAAAAAGGAGGTCCTGCAGAGCACTGCGCTTGCCTTTGACACCAGCCGCAGACTGCGCTTTGAACTGTGCGGCTGCCGGGCGTACATGCCATTTGAAGAATGTCTGGACACCCCGCACGGCGAGGTCATCAAGGATGTGGCAGTGCTGACACGGGTGGGGCGGCCCACCTGCTTTCTGATTACCGGGATGGAGCGGGAAGACGGCGAGATTGTCTATCAGCTTTCCCGCGCCGCCGCGCAGCGGGCCTGCCGGACCGAATATCTTGATACACTGGAAGCCGGCAGCGTGATTCCCTGCACCGTCACGCATATCGAAAGCTTCGGTGCCTTCTGCGATATCGGATGCGGCATTTCCGCCCTTCTGCCGATCGACTGCCTGTCGGTATCCCGCATTTCCTCCCCAGCGGATCGGGTCTCGGAGGGGCAGCAGCTGCTTTGTGCCATCAAGATGCGGGATGTACAGGGACGGATTGTCCTGACCCTGCGGGAACTGCTTGGCACCTGGAGTGAAAATGCCGCCTGTTTTGCCGCCGGTGAAACGGTGGTCGGCATCGTCCGCAGCGTGGAAGAATATGGTGTCTTCATCGAGATTGCCCCCAATCTGGCAGGGCTTGCCGAGCCGGACAACACGCTGCATGCGGGGCAGTCGGTCAGCGTCTACATCAAAAGTATCCTGCCGGATAAAATGAAAATCAAACTTGTGGTGGTGAACCGGAATATCGGTCAGGCACTGCGTTTTGAACCGCACTATTTTGTGACAAAGGGAAGGCTGAAGCACTGGACCTATTCCACGCCGCAAAGCAGAAAACAGATTGAAACAGTTTTCTGATCGTCTGTCAACTGCCAGGAAATTGCTTGTAACTTCCTGCCCGATTTTGTATAATAAATACAGACCATGCGGGGAGGGACGGCAATGGCAGAAGCATTCACCGCCGGTGTAAAGCCGGGCGGCCTTACAAGCGAGACCGAGATCCGCATCCTGCTATGCTACCTTGTCAAGTGGGCACAGCCTCTAACGCGGGAGGCCATGCAGGGCGCACTGCTGGAAGAACAGCTTGTCAATTATTTCGAGTTCATTGACGCGCTGAACGAACTGCAGGAGCAGCAGCTGATCGAGACAACGGAAAAGGGCTTTGTCATCACCGACAAGGGCGCCGTGGTTGCCGACACTCTCAGCTTTGATCTGCCGCGCAGTGTGCGGGAAAGTGCCATCCGTGCAGTGATCCGCATCCAGAGCTGGGTGCACAAAGCCGCCCAGAATAAGGCCCGTGTGGAGCCGGACGGCGACCAGTGGCGGGTGGTGTGCACCATTGAGGATATGGGCAGGGACAGCTTCCAGCTTCAGCTGTCGATGCCCGACCGCATGACG
>CAJFMB010000019.1 GCA_904390925.1 uncultured Subdoligranulum sp. | reverse complement strand
TGTATTTCCTTCGTGACATACGAACACCCCCTGTATAGGTTTATTGTCCTACACAGGGGGCGTTTTGTCTATTGTCCGTTTTTACTGGTTCGGTTCACATAGCCGGGGGCCTTTTGCATGGTGTCATTATTCTGCTTTTTCGACCGGAGGCGGCGCTGGATGCCCCGGTTCGTGGTGCGGAGGAGGCGGCGGCACCGGATGTCCCGGTTCGTGGTGCGGCGGGGGAGGCGGCACTGGATTCCCCGGTTCATGGTGCGGCGGAGGAGGTACCGGATGCCCCGGCTCGTGGCGCGGCGGCGGAGGCGGCACCGGATGTCCCGGTTCATGGTGCGGCGGAGGAGGCGGCACTGGATGCCCCGGTTCGTGGTGCGGCGGCGGAGGCGGCGCCGGATGTCCCGGCTCGTGGTGCGGCGGGGGAGGCGGTACCGGATGCCCCGGTTCATGGTGCGGCGGGGGAGGTGGTACCGGATGTCCCGGCTCGTGGTGCGGCGGAGGAGGTGGTACCGGATGTCCCGGCTCGTGATGCGGCGGGGGAGGCGGCACCGCAGGCTCGGTCCGGCCACCCAGAGCATCTGTCAGCTCGGCAATGTTGCCCAGCCGGCCGAGAGCGGTCTCGTAGGCCTTTTCCGGTTCCTGCCCCTCACCAAGAGCCTGCGAGTAATAATCCAGCAGGTCGGCAGAAAGTTCTTCCCGAGTGTTGCGGACTTCCTCCGTGTCAGGCAGCCGCTGAAATGCCTGGTTGATGTATTCGCGCAGTTTTTCCTGGTAATCCATAAAGATGCTCCTTTCTTAATCCTGCAACAGAAGGGTAATCAATTTCTGAATATCGGCCCATTCTTTCTGGCGTGTCTTGAGCCATGCTCTGCCGTTTTCGGTGATGGAGTAGTATCGCCGCTTGGGACCTCCGCTTTTGTCAGTCCCCCAGTAGGATGTGATATACTCCGCGCGTTCCAGACGGCGCAGGGCAGTATACAGTGTGGCCTCCTTCAGTTCAAAGCGGCCGGATGTCTTTTGGGAAATGCTTCGGTTGATCTCGTATCCATAAGTGTCGCCTTTGGCCAGACAACAGAGCAGGATTCCGTCTGTGTAGCCATATAAGGTATCATGTGCGATTTGCAACTACATCACCTCATGAGGGTAGTATGGCATATACTATACCATGATGTAAAGTAGTTTGGAAAAATATTTTTCCGGTTCGCCCTTGCACTTTTGCTAAATTGCTTTGGGTTCCTGAAAAAGGGTTTACTGTCAAAGCGACCGGTATTATACTACTTACAGACGAATGCCTGGACAGAAAGGAAGCAACTTTATGAAACAGGTCAAAGTATTCGCACACCGCGGTGCAAGCCATTATGCACCGGAGAATACACTGCCCGCGTTTGCCCTTGCCGCAGAGCAGGGAGCCGACGGAATCGAGCTGGATGTCCATCTGACGAAGGACGGTGAGCTGGTGGTCATCCACGACGAAAAGCTGGACCGGACCACCAACGGCACCGGCTGGGTCAAGGATTACACACTGGCCGAACTTAAGACATTTTGTGCAGATAACCATCTGTCCGGCTATCCGGATGCCCGGATTCCCACGCTGCGGGAAGTGCTGGAACTGATTCGCCCCACCGGCCTGCTTGTGAACATTGAACTGAAAACCAGCATTCTCTGGTATGACGGCATCGAAGAAAAAACACTGGACCTGGTTAAGAAAATGGGAATGGAAAACCGGATCATCTATTCCTCCTTCAACCATTACAGCATCGAAAAGGTCCGGCAGCTGGACCCGCAGGCGGAAACCGCCTATCTCTATTCCGACATTATCTGCGATGTGGAACAATACGCCGCAGCCCATGGAGTCAAAGGACTGCACCCGGGACTCTGGAATGTGAAAATGGCGGATCTTTTGCAGGTGTATCTCCATAGCGGTCTGGCGGTTCGCGTCTGGACGGTCAATGAAGCGGCAGACCTGTGCTGGCTGATGAAGGCGGGCGCGGATGTCATCACCAATGACCCGAAACTTGCTTTGCAGCTGCGCAATACCCTTCAGTAAAGACAGAACCTGAAAAATACAAAGAAAACAGGGCGTACAGTCACCACGGATCTTTCCGTCAGACTGTATGCCCTGTTTTGGATTTGTTTGGTATTTGTCCGGCAAGTGGAATCAATCTCCCAAAACGACCGAACCCTGTTTATTTGTTCCGCCGCGGCTTTTTGCGCACACTGTACCCGAACCGGCCCAACCGCCGGCCCAGCGCCAGATAATCCCCGTGGGAATAGACAATCAGCTTGGCCCGGTTCAGACAAAGCTTGCCCGTTTCGTCCAGCAGACTCTCGTCCACGTCCACAGCAACCACCTCGGCGAGGAACAGATCGTGGCTGCCCAGCGCAATGCACTGGGTTACCTTGCATTCCAGATTGACAGGGCTCTGTTCCAGCAGGACCGTGCCGACCTGGGCGGCCGGCAGGGCAGACAGATGCATGGCTGCGAACTTGTCCACGTCACGACCGCTTTTGACGCCGCACCAGTCCACTGCACGGGTCAGGCTCTCGGTGGGCAGGTTGATGACAAACTCACCGCTCTCCTGAATCAAATGATGACTGTACCGCTCCGGACGCACACTGATACTCACCATGGGCGGCTGTGTGCAGATGGTGCCGCACCAGCCCACGGTAATCAGATTTGGTTTTTCCGGGCTGCCGCAGCTTACCAGAACCGGCGGTTCCGGATTCAGCAGGGTGGAGCCTTTCCATACCTGTCGTGCCATCAGTCCTTCTCCTTCCTGTCCCAGGTCCGCTCGCTGATGATGTAGCGGGGACGGGCTTTGGTTTCCATATAGATCTTGCCGATGTATTCACCGATCACACCCAGGCAGATCAGCTGCACACCGGACACAAAACAGATAATGCTGGTGGTACTTGCCCAGCCGGACACGGTATGCCCCAAAATTGCCTGCACAATGGCCCAGATAACGCCCAAAAAGCTTACCACGGCCACAAAGCAGCCAAACCCGGTGATCAGCCGGATGGGCTTGACCGACAGACTGGTGATGCCGTCAAAAGCCAGCGAGAGCATTTTGGACAGGGGATAGTGGCTTTCTCCGGCAATGCGCTCATGCCGTTCGTAGGCGACGCAGGTGCTTTTGAAGCCGACCAGCGGCACCATGCCCCGCAGATACAGATTGACTTCCCGGAATTTGGCAAACTCCTGCAAGGCACGGGCACTCATCAGCCGGTAGTCGGCATGGTTGAAGACCACCTCGGCCCCCATGGCGTTCAGCAGCTTGTAAAAGCCCTCGGCAGTAAACCTCTTGAAAAAGGTATCGGTGGCCCGGCTGCTGCGCACACCGTAGACGATCTCGCAGCCGTCGCGGTAGGCGTCCACCATGGCGTCCATGGCGTTGATGTCATCCTGTCCGTCGCAGTCGATGGAGATGGTGATGTCACACCGGTCCTTGGCCTCCATCAGCCCGGCCAGAACAGCGTTCTGGTGGCCGCGGTTGCGGCTCTGGCTGATGCCGATGTAGTGCGGGTCGGCCGTTGCCAGATCGCAGATGATCTGCCAGGTGCGGTCCTTGGAACCGTCATTGACAAACAGTACCCGGCTGTCCGGGCTGATTTTGCCCGCCGCAGTCAGATCCTGCAGCTTTTTCAGAAACAGGGGTGCGGTGATGGGCAGAACCTCCTGCTCGTTGTAGCAGGGAATGACGATATACAGAATCGGGTTTTCGCGGTTGTTCACGGGAGCCTCCGTTGTGGTAATGGGTTCGGGAACGGACAAAACGCTGCTCAGCCGGCATTCTCCCGTCCGGTTCCCTGGTACTGGGCCCGCAGATGTTCCTCGTCCAGAATCTTGAAGCTGCCGCGGTAGGTTTCAATCAACCCTTCCTGCTGCATCCGGCTCAGTTCCCGGCTCAGGGCGCTGCGGTCGCAGTTGAGGTATTCTGCCAGCCCGGCACGGGTCAGCTCGACAGTAAAGGTGTTGCTGCCGGCCCGTTCCGCCTCATCCAGAAGCCAGATGCAGATGCGGGCCCGCAGACTTTTGCAGATCAGCAGTTCCACCCGCCGGTCCAGCGCAAAGTACTTGTTGCTGATGGTGGTCACCAGATTTTCCATCAGCTGGCAGTGGCTTTCATGCAGACTGGGACAGGGATGGATGATCTTGCGGTAGGGCAGGTAGATCGCCAGACAGGGCGAATCCGCCATGACGCTCACCGGGCTGCGCAGGCTGGACCCGGACAGCACATCGCCGAACATGCCGGCGGGGCCCATATGGGTGATGGCCACACTGGTCCCGTCGGGGGTGTTTTTCATGGCGGTGATGCTGCCTTCCAGTACAATGCCCACTTCATGGTTTTCGTACCCGGCCAGCAGCAGAAATTCCCCTTTTTCATAGCGGCGCACCCGCGGATGGAAGCACTGCATCATGTTGTCCAGTTCATCATCGCGCATTCCCTTCAACAGGGAAGTCCGGCGCAGAACATCATAATAAGGCCGCAGATCCAATGTGTCGCTTCCTTTCCGGTAAACCAGGAAAAATCAGTTTTTCAGTGCCTGCATCGGGGCGGGAATCCGGCCCCCGCGGTGAATCATCACCGCAGGGCTGAACTTGCTGATGGGCATGATGGGCGCATGGCCCAGCAGGCCGCCGAAATCCAGCACGTCGCCGGCCTTGTGGCCGATGGCGGGGATGACACGCACGGCGGTGGTTTTGCTGTTCACCATACCGATGGCCGCCTCGTCGGCGATCAGCGCGCTGATGACCTCGGCGGTGGTGTCGCCGGGAATGACCACCATGTCAATGCCCACCGAGCAGACGGCAGTCATGGCTTCCAGTTTTTCCAGCGTCAGGCTGCCGCACTCGGCCGCCTTGATCATGCCGTCATCCTCCGACACCGGAATGAAGGCGCCGGACAGGCCGCCCACGTGGTTGGAGGCCATCACGCCGCCTTTTTTGACGGCGTCGTTCAACAGGGCCAGGCAGGCGGTGGTGCCGCAGCAACCGCAGCTCTCCAGGCCCATCTCCTCCAGAATGTTTGCCACACTGTCGCCGATGGCCGGGGTGGGGGCCAGGGACAGGTCAATAATGCCCGCCGGCACGCCCAGATACTGGCTGGCCAGATTGGCCACCAGTTGGCCCAGGCGGGTGATCTTGAAGGCGGTGCGCTTGACCAGCTCGGCCACCTCATCCATGGGGGCATCCTTGGGCAGTTTGGCCAGCGCTGCACGGACAGCACCGGGGCCGGAAACACCCACATGAATCTCGCAGTCCGGTTCGCCGGGGCCGTGGAAGGCACCCGCCATGAAGGGGTTGTCCTCCGGCGCATTGCAGAAGACCACCAGCTTGGCGTCGCCCATGCACATATTGTCCTTGGTGCGCTCGGCGGTGTCGCGGACCACCTGGCCCATCATACGCACCGCATCCATGTTGATGCCGGATTTGGTGGAACCCACATTGACGCTGGAACAGACCAGGTCCGTCTCGGCCAGAGCACGGGGAATGCTCTCAATCAGTCGCTTGTCGCCGGCAGAAAAGCCCTTGTGCACCAAAGCACCGAAGCCGCCGATGAAGTTGACCCCCACCGTCTTGGCGGCGGCGTCCAAAGCCTTGGCGTACTCCACCGGATCAGCGTCGGGGGCAGCGCCCAGCAGCATCGACACCGGTGTCACGCTGATGCGCTTGTTGACAATGGGAATGCCGTATTCCCGGGCGATGGCGTCCACCACCGGTACCAGGTTTTTGGCACGGCTGACGATCTTGTTGTAAATCTTTTCACAGGCCTTTTTGCCGTCCGGATCAATGCAGTCCAGCAGGCTGATGCCCATGGTCACGGTACGCACATCGAGATTTTCATTGGTCAGCATCTCGATGGTTTCCATGATGTCGCCGGTATTCAGAATCCGCATACTCGTCTGCCCCTCCCGTCAGATCTTGTGCATCGCGTCAAACACTTCCTGGCGCGTCAGGGTCACCTGCATTTTCATCTCCTTGCCCAGCGCTTCAAAGCGGGTACGGATGGCGTCGGGGGCCACATTCGCTTTGGACAGATCCACCAGCATGATCATGCAGAACATCTCCTGCAGAATGCTCTGGGTCACGTCCTCGATATTGATATTCAGTTCGGCACAGACGGCGCTGACCTTGGCAACAACGCCCACAGTGTCATGGCCAATGACGGTGATAACAGCTTTCATGGAAGTTCCTCCATCTCATTCTCCAAAAGTGTTGCCACATCCAAAATGGGGATATACCGCCATTATAGCAGATTCCGCTGTACTTTGTACAGCACCCATAAAAACCACATGATTTTTGTGTATTCTGGTGCACTGCGGCAAAAGCTGGTGCAAAAATGGGTGCAATCTGCTGTATAGTATGGTATAATACTGCCATAACCCTTCTCTTTGGCAGGGGGAAGCAAAACTGTACATTGCCGTACGCCCCGGCATTCCCGGAGCGGGAAAGGAGCCGACTATGGAAAAGATGCAGGAACTGCTTCAGATTTTGGAGAAAAACGCCCGTCTTTCGCTGGAGGACATCGCTGCGATGATGGACCTTCCGACGGAGCAGGTGGCGTCCATGATGGATGAGGCTGTCGAAAAAGGATATATCCACGGCTATCAGGCGATGGTGGACTGGGAAAAGGCCGGCGTCAATCTGGTGGAAGCCATGATCGAGCTGCATGTCTCTCCCCGCAAGGACCGTGGCTTTGAGGAGATTGCCGCGGCGATTGCCTCCTTTGAGGAAGTCAATGCCATAATGCTGATGAGCGGCAGCTATGATCTGCTGGTCAGCATCAAGGGGCACAGCTTCCAGGAAATTGCGCTGTTTGTGGCAAAGCGGCTGAGCCCGCTGGATGATGTGCTGTCCACTGCCACCAGCTTTGTGCTGCGCACCTACAAGCGCGGCGGGGTCCTGTTCCAGGACGAAGAGATCGACGAAAGAGAGTGTACCGTGCTGTGATGGATTACGATTCGATCCTTGCCCCGGCGGCCAAGGCGATGCGCCCCTCCGGAATCCGGAAGTTCTTTGACCTGGCGGCTGATATGCCGGAGTGCATTTCCCTTGGCGTCGGTGAGCCTGACTTCAAAACGCCCTGGGCCATCCGTGACGCGGCCATCCGCACCCTGCAGCAGGGCCGCACCCGCTATACCGCCAATTCCGGCCTGAAGGAGCTGCGGGTCGAGATCTGCAACTATCTGGACCGCCGCTTTGGTCTGCATTACAACCCGGATGACCAGATTCTGGTCACGGTGGGCGGCAGTGAGGCCATTGACATGGCTATCCGTGCCCTGGTTCAGCCGGGGGATGAGGTTATCATTCCGGAACCCTGCTTTGTCTGCTACGAGCCCATCACCTCCCTGACCGGCGGTGTCCCGGTGCACATCGCCACCCGCCCGGAGGACCAGTTCCGCCTGAAGGCCGAGCAGCTGAAACACGCCATTACCCCCCGCACCAAGCTGCTGATTCTGCCGTATCCCAACAATCCCACCGGCGGCGTTATGGAGCGGGAAGACCTGGAGGCCATTGCTGAGGTGCTGCGCGGCACTGACATCATGGTGTTGTCGGACGAGATCTATTCCGAGTTGACCTACGGCAAGGAACGCCATATCAGTATCGCCACGCTGCCGGGTATGGCTGAACGGACCATTGTGGTCAACGGCTTTTCCAAATCTTACGCCATGACCGGCTGGCGGTTGGGCTATGCGGCGGGTCCGGCGCCGATCCTCAAGGTGATGACAAAAATTCACCAGAGCTGTATCATGTCCGCTCCCACCACCAGCCAGTATGCGGCCATTGTGGCATTGCAGCAGTGCGATGACCAGATTGTCAAAATGCGGGACGAGTATAACCGCCGCCGTCGTTTTCTGGTCAAGGCCCTCAACGAGATGGGCCTGGACTGCTTCACGCCGCTGGGGGCCTTCTATGTATTCCCCAGCATCCAGCGCACCGGCCTGACCAGTGCCCAGTTCTGCGAGCAACTCTTGCAGGAAAAACACGTGGCAATTGTTCCCGGCGACGCCTTCGGCGCTTCCGGCGAGGGTTATGCCCGCATCAGTTACGCCTACAGCGTCGAGTATCTGGAAACCGCCATCAAGCGCATCCGGGCATTCCTGAAGGAGCACGGCTGGCTGAAGCAAAACTGACAGGAGGAAAATGCCCATGCAAAAACAGAGTGTAACGGTCATTGCCCCTGCCAAACTCAACCTCTCGCTGGATGTGCGGGGGCTTTTGCCCAACGGGTATCATGATCTGGATATGGTCATGCAGGCCATCACCCTGCGGGAACAGCTGACGCTGCGCCGCAGTGCGAACCTGACCGTCCGTATGCCGGGCAGCAGCGTTCCGGTCAACGACAAAAACACTGCCGTCAAGGCAGCGCTGGCTTTCTTCCATTATACCGGGCTGCTGGCGGGGGTGGATATTACCATCCGCAAGACGACCCCTGTGCGGGCCGGAATGGGCGGCGGAAGTGCCGATGCCGCCGGCGTGCTGGTGGGCCTGGACGAGCTGTATGACGCCCGCCTTTCGATGAGCGAACTTTGCGCCCTGGGCGCCGGTATCGGTGCCGATGTTCCCTTTGCCCTGATGGGCGGCACCTGCCGGGTGCAGGGGGTGGGAGACCTGATGAAAGCCCTGCCGCCCTGCCCGCCCTGCTGGTTTGTGGTGGTTATGCCGTCGGTGGGGGTTTCCACGCCGGAGGCCTTTGCCCGGTACGACACCATGGGCAGCCCGGTGCATCCCGACTGTCAGGCACAGGAGGATGCCATCCGTGCCGGTGATCTGAAGGCCCTTTGTGCAGCGGCGGGCAATGCCCTGGAACACTGCAGCGGTGCCGAGGAAACACCTGCCATCTGTGCCTTGCTCAACGCAAATGGTGCCCTTACCAGTCAGATGACCGGGTCCGGTGCGGCGGTGTTCGGCGTTTTTGAGGAGGAGGCCCAAGCCAGGGCCGCCTGCGATGCTTTGCAAAAGCAGTATGACAAGGTCTATCTGGCCCAGCCGGACCATGGCGGCGCCCGTGTGATTTACAGCCGTCCGGTAAAACCCAGAACCAGATAAATTTTTAAATAGTATTTTCAATTGATTTTTATTTTATGGAGGAACCGAAAAGACTGATTTTCAAAGACTGATTTTCGAGAATTAATTATTACTTTTTGTTGATCTATCGCTACATATTATACAGAAATCGTTTCGCATTTTCGTCTGTTTTAACGGGCCAACTGCGCCCCTGCACAGAAAGGCGGTACGTGTATGATGGATCAACACATTCTTTCTCTGTTTTTGATGGCCGCGCTGCTGACGGTGATTCTTGCGGCCACCTCCTGCTCCCGGAGCTACCGGGATGAAAAACTTCCCAAAACCGGGCTTCGGGTCAGCGGGAAAATTACCCGTGTCCGTCATCTGCGGACCTGTGCCCGCAACCACAAATCTGCCCGCGGATTCCAGAACAGGAAACCCAAGCCCGCCATCATGGTCTGTTTCCGGTATTTTCATAATGGCAGATACTACCAGGGGCACTCTGGATTTCTGGAGCCAAGCTCCAAATTCAAGCCCGGCAAATCGGTGATTCTTTACATCAACCGGAAAGACCCGCGGCGATACCACTTTGTGGGATAACAGTCAGGTAAAACAGTGCCCACTTATTTTCATAAAACTGTATAAACCTATCCCGGCGGGGCCCATACTCCGGTTACCGGCCGATACCCGTCCTTCGGGTGAACGGCCGCCTGAATGTATGGCTTACCGCCGGGAGGTTTTTATGCAACGCATTACATCCCGCCGGCCGCTCATCCGCCGCACCGCCCTGGAACTGGGCGCGGCATTGGGGCTGGCGCTGACCGTTTTACTTACCACTTTTTTCTGGCGCTGTGAACAGACACAGGCTGCTGTCTGCGCCGACACCCTGCGCCTGCATATCCTTGCCAACAGCGACAGCATCCAGGACCAGCTTCTGAAGCTGAAGGTGCGGGATGCGGTCCTGGAGATTATGCCGGACATGCTGCAGGAGGTTTCCAACCGGCAGCAGGCGGAAGATGCCGTCTCCGGCTCGCTTTGGCAGCTGCATGCTGTGGCGGAAAAAACACTGCGTGCGGCTGGCAGCAACCAGACGGTACAGGTCCGACTGGAAAAAGCCCACTTTGCTGCCAAGGATTATGGCAGCTTCCGTCTGCCTGCCGGCGAATATACCGCCCTGCGTATCGAGCTGGGCAAAGCCGCCGGACACAACTGGTTCTGTGTGCTGTATCCGGAACTCTGCATCGGTTCCAGCGAAGCCCGCTACGATACCCCCGAGGAGAATGCTCTGGTTTTCGGCCGGTTTGAGGTCCGCTCCGCCTTGTGGGACGGACTCTGCCGCCTGAAATCCTGGGCCACCGGAAAGGACTGACAGTGCTTTCCGGCGGAATACGCTCCCCATTTTCTGAAAGGATGTTTCATGCTCACCCTGATTTTAGGCCCGTCCGGCAGCGGCAAATCCACGCTGCTTCTGCAAAGGATCAAACAAAATGCCCAGGAAGGCCGGCGCAGTATTTTCCTTGTGCCGGAACAGTTCACTTCCTCCACCGAGGGTGCCCTCTACCGATTGCTGGGGGACACCCTTTCCGGCTATGTGGAAAGCTATTCTTTCACCTCCCTGGCCGAGACGCTGCTGCGCCGTTACGGCGGCGCGGCGGTGCCGACTTTGACCGAGGCAGGCCGTGCAGTGCTGGTGCGCCGTGCCCTGGATTCGCTGCTGGACAAGGTGGTCTATTACAGCCGGCAGCGCCAGAGTGCGGCTTTCTGTGAGAAGGCGGCCCAGACCATTGACGAACTGAAAAGTGCCGGCGTTACGCCCGA
The DNA here is from genome assembly GCA_904390925.1 of uncultured Subdoligranulum sp. Classification (GTDB taxonomy): domain Bacteria; phylum Bacillota; class Clostridia; order Oscillospirales; family Ruminococcaceae; genus Gemmiger. Next base: position 20,970 of record CAJFMB010000019.1, on the reverse strand, counting down.
TGCCCTGGCCGCCTACGCCGGGGCGCCCGGCGCCGACCATGACAAGCTGGGCGAGCTGGCTTTGATCTACGGCGCCTACGAAAGCCTTCTCGCCGGCACCGGCATGGACCCTGGCGACCGGGTGGAACTGGCGGCCAAACAGCTGGATGCCGATTTCTTTGCCGGCCGCGGTGTGTACATTGACGAATTTGATACCTTCAACGCCTCCAAGCGGGCGATGCTGGCCGCCATGCTGCCGGTGGCGGATGTAACAGTCACCCTCTGCTGTGACGGTTTGCAGGACCAGACCGGCGGCATGGGGCTCTTTGCCGGCGCCAAGCGGGTGGCGGCGCAGCTTCGCCAGATGGCGGAGCGGGCCGGCGTGTCCTGCCATACTGAGCTTCTTACCCGGGACCCACGCCATGAGCAGGCCCCGGCTCTGGCCGAGCTGTCGTTGCTGCTGGCCGACCCTACCTACACCCCGCAGTGTGCCGTCGACCCGGCCGCCCCGGCACTGGTACAGTATGCTGCCGACAGCCGCCAGGAGGAGGCCAAGGCGGTGGCTGCCGCCGTGCGGGTCTGTGCCCGCAAGGGAATCCCGTACCGGCGCATGGCGGTGATCTGCCGGGATGCGGCTACCTATCTGCCGGCCCTCCGGTATGAGTTCCGCCTGGCGGGGATTCCGCTTTTCTGCGACGAGCCCACCACCCCGGAAAATAACGCCCCTGCCCGTGCGGTGCAGGCGGCGCTGGAACTGCTTCGCAGCGGCATCAATACCGCCTCGATTCTGCGGCTGGTCAAGACGGGGCTGGTCAATCTGGACGCCGAAACCCAGTGCGCACTGGAAAACTATGCCTATACCTGGACGCTTTCGGCCGCCGACTGGCGCAGCAGTTTCACCCGCAGTGCCGGCGGCTACAATGCCCGGGGCGATGAGCAGGAGGCCAGGGAACTGGCCCAGGCGGAAGAAGCCCGTGCTTTCCTGATGCCCCGCATCCAGCGGTTTGTGCAGGGGGCCAAGGGGGCGGATGTTCCCACGCTGACCCGGCGGATCTATGGATTTCTGGAATCGCTGGGCGCGCCCGATGCGCTGGATGCCCTGGCCAAACAGCTGCAGGAACAGGGGGAACTGCCTGCCGCCGATGAGGCCGTCCGGGAATGGAACCTGGTCATGGATCTTCTGGACCAGATGGTCCGGCTGGTGGGGGCGGATGGGAATACTCTTTCCGCGGCCGATTATGCCGATCTGTTCACGCTGCTTCTGCGCACCAGCGATATGGGACATATTCCCCAAAGCCTGGACAGCGTGCAGTTCACCACTGCCGGACGGATGCGCCTGCCGGAAATTGACGCCTGCTTTGTGCTGGGCCTGGCGGAAGGGGAGTTCCCCCAGACGCCCGGCGACAGTGGGCTGCTGACCCACGCCGACCGGGATGCCATGATTGCCCAGGGCGCCGAGCTGCCCGACTGTTTTGAAAACCGTGTCATCCGGGAGCAGGTCTGCTTTTACAAGGCGCTGACCGCGGCCAGAAACTTTGTCTGGATGTCCTGGCCGGGCGGTGCCGCGGGACTGCCGGTTTCGGCAGCGCTGGTGCCGGTTCTGGAACTGCTGGAGGTGCCCAAGGCAAGCCTTGCCCCGCAGGATCTGGCTTCCACCCCTGCCGCAGCGCTGGACGTGCTGGGCAGCCTCTGGCAGCAGGACAATGCCCGGCGCACTGCGGTGCAGGCTGCACTGGAAAAAATGGAAGATACCCCCGATGCCGCGCCGGGCTTTGCCGCCATTCAGCGGGCAGCCCGCCGGGAACCTGCCGCGGTGAAGGACCTGGATGCTCTGGAGGAGCTTCTGGGGCCCGGCATCCGGGTCAGTCCCACCCGGTTTGAACGGTATGTGGTCTGCCCGTTCGGCTATTTCATGGAATATGTTCTCCGGGCAAAACCACGCCAGAAGGCGGAACTGGCCCCCAACATCAGCGGAACCCTGACCCACTGGGTGCTGGAACAGGCCCTGTCCCGGGACGGTGAGGGCTTTCTGCAGTTGGACGCGGCGGGCATCTCCGACCTGGTGGATACTCTGGTCCGGGAATATGTGGAGGCCAATCTTCCCGGTAGCAGTGTGCGGATGGAATATCTGATCGGTCGCATTGCCGCAAACCTCAAATCCCTTCTGGCATTTTTGCAGCGGGATCTGCAGCAGTCGGGATACAGCCCTGTGGCGTTTGAGCTTCGCATTGACGACCGGCCCGACCCGGACGACCCGGATGCACCCAGGATTCCGCCGGTGGAACTGACCGACCGGCAGGGACATACGGTGCGGATTGTGGGGGCTGTGGACCGGGTGGACGCCATGAAGCTGGGAGATACTTCCTACTTGCGCATTGTGGACTACAAGACCGGAACCAAGGAATTTGACCTGCGCCAGGTCTGGTACGGGCTGGACTGCCAGATGCTGATGTATCTGTTTACGCTGGAACGCAGTGCCGGCACCCTGCGTCCGCTGCTGGGCGACAAGGCAGGGCAGCAGGTCCGCGCAGCCGGTGTCGAGTACCTGATGGCAGATCCAAGCCCCAGAACCAAGGACCGCCCCCAGGACGAGAACAGCGGCCCCGCCTATCCCATGGAGGGGCTTTTGCTGGATGAGGAAAGCGCTTACCGTGCCATGGACACCCGCGGCACCGGGGAATTCTCGCCCCTGAGCTACAAAAACGGAAAGGTCAACGCAGCCAGTGCCAAAAAGAAACTGGCCAGTGCCGAAAAGCTGGCCCTCATCCGGGAACATCTGGATGGGCTGTTGCAGACGATGGCAGAAAACCTGTATTCCGGCAAAATTGCCGCTGAGCCGCTTTGTCCCGGCAACGACCGCACCCCCTGCATCTGGTGTGATTACCGGATGGTCTGCCGCCATGCCGATGGGGTAGGGGAACGCAATGTCCCGTTGCCGGAGGACCCCTTCGGCGCTGCCGGGCAGGATTCCACTTCGGAGGACAAACCCAAAACAAAACCCGCAACCCGAAAGAAAGGAGGTGCCCGCCGTGGCTGATGCAATCCGGTTTACCCCCGCCCAGGCGGCGGCCATCTCCGCACGGGGCGGCAGCCTTTTGGTCAGCGCTGCGGCCGGGTCCGGCAAGACCCGTGTGCTGGTGGAGCGGGTGATCGGCCTGATCACCGACCCCGACCACCCGGTGGAGGCAGACAGCCTGCTGATCATGACCTTTACCAACGCCGCCGCGGCAAAGCTCCGCGCCGACATCACCGAGCGGCTGGGAAAGGAAGTCCGTGCCCATCCCGGTGATCTGCGTCTGCGGCGCCAGCAGATGCGGCTGCAGCGTGCCTCCATCGGCACGGTGGATGCCTTCTGCCTGCGGTTTGTGCAGCAGCATTTTGCCTCGCTGGATGTGCCGCCCGACTTTACCACCGCCGACGATGCCGACCTTTTCCGTATCCGTCAGCAGGTGCTGGCCGATACACTGGAAACCGCCTACCAGGACCCGGATTTCCGGGCATTTGCCGATTTGTTTGACCGGGGCAGGACCGACGACACCACCGGCCGCACCCTGCTGGCGCTGTATGACTTCACCCGCTCGCTGCCGCAGCCGGAAAAATCCCTGGAAGACTTTACCGCCATGTGGCAGTGCGATGAGCCGCCGCAGGATACCCTGTGGGGCAAAACATTGCTGGCCGGTGCGCTGGGCAAGGTGCGCGGTGCCCGCCGTCTTCTTGCTGCGGCGATGGACCGGGCTGCCCGGGATGATGTGGCTGCCGCTGCCTATCTGGCGGTCTTTTCGGACGACGATACCAATCTGAGATACCTGGAACAGCGCCTGGCTGCCGGGGATTGGGATGCCGCCGTGGATGCGGTGCAGGGACTGTCCTGGGGACGGCTGGGACGGATCTCCGGCGGCAAGGAGGCAAATCCCGCCGCCTTTGCAGCCAGCGAGCTGCGGGCCCGGGCCAAAAAGCAGATCGACCATCTGAAAACCGAATTTCTGCTGTGTACCGGCGAGGAGTATCTCTCCGATCGGATCACCGCTGCGCCGCTGGTGGCGGCATTGACCCGGGCGGTCAGCGACTTTTCCCGCCGTTACTTTGACGCCAAGGTGGCGGAAAAGCTGCTGGACTACGCCGACTACGAACACCTGACCCTGCAGCTGCTTCAGGATGCCGACGGCAACCGCACCCCTTTGTGTGATACCGTCTCAGCCCGGTATTCGGCGGTGTTGGTGGATGAATACCAGGACACCAATGCGTTGCAGGACGCCATTTATTATGCGCTTGCCAAACCGGATGCCTCCAACCTGTTCTTTGTGGGGGACATCAAGCAGAGCATCTATCGCTTCCGTCAGGCGGAACCCTCGGTATTCATTGAAAAGCAGAAGGCCTGGCCGGACTGGCCGGTGCCGGACGGACCTGCCACCATCGCGCTGGATGCCAACTTCCGCAGCGCACCCAATGTCATTGCGGGGGTCAACGCCATCTTCGAGACCATCTTTTCTGAACAGCTGGGCGGTGTGACCTATGGCGAAGGCCAGCGCCTAGTGGTGGGACGGCAGGGAACATACCCCGGCCTTTGTGAGCTGGATGTGATCGACGGCGCCGACGCGGCAGGGGATGCCCGCACCATTGCTGCCCGCATCCGGGAGCTCTGCGCGCAGGGCTTTGCCGTGCGGGAGGGGGATACAACCCGGCCCTGCAACCCCGGGGATTTCTGTATTCTTCTGCGCAGCCGTGTGGACTTTGCGGTCTACCAGTCGGCACTGCAGGAGGCAGACATTCCGGTTTACGCCGATACGGCGGCGGACCTGTTGGATGCACCTCACGTGCGGCCCTTTGCGGCGCTGCTGGAAATCATTGATAACCCTGCCCAGGACGTGGCAATGGCGTCGGTATTGCTCAGCCCCATGTTTCCCTTCACACCGGATGATCTGGTCCAGTTGCGCCGCCGGGTCAAGGGCGGAAGCCTGTATGGCGCGGTCCTGACGTCGGATCTGCCCAAATTTCAGGAATTTGTCCGGCAGCTGGCGGCTTTCCGCAGACTGGCCCGCACCCTGCCGGTGGATGCCCTGATCGAGGAACTGTTTGCCCGCACCGGGTATCTGGCGGCTGTGGGAGCCATGCCGGAAGGTGCCCGCTGCCGGGATGACCTGCGCAGCTTTGCCGCCTGGGCAGCCGGTGCCGGCCGTGCCGGGCTTTCTGCACTGGTGCGTGCCATGCGGGCCGCCCGGGACAATGGCGGCCTGACCCAGAATTCCGCCAGTCAGGCCCGGCCGGGCTGCGTCACCATCATGACAGTACATCGGTCCAAGGGTCTGGAATTTCCGGTGGTGTTTGTGGCGGGCACCTCCCACCAGTTCAACACCGCCGATACCCGCAACGCGGTGCTTTTTCACCGCAAGCTGGGCATCGGCCTGACGTTGCGCAGCCCCAGCGGCACCAACCGGTACCGGACACTGCCCTATGCGGCGTTGTCGCAGGCCATCCGCGCCGAGACCCTCAGCGAGGAAATGCGGATTCTCTATGTGGCGCTCACCCGGGCACAGGATGCACTTTTCATCACAGTGCCGCTGAAAAATACCACTAGTGACCTGAAAACGCCCGCCCTGTGGGCCAACGCGGGCATGACTGGGCCGGAAGCCTTGCAGGATTGCCAGAGCTGGTCCGGCTGGCTGCTGACCGCAGCGCTGCGGCATCCCAACAGCGATGCACTGTGGAAAAAGACAGATTTTCTGCCCAGTCAGGGGCAGAGCGATGCACCGCTGGTCATCCGGCTGCTCACCCCGCCGGAGGCTGCCCCTGCAGCCCAGCCGCAGCCGGAAGCCCATCCGGACGAGGCGTTGGAAGCCGCGCTGCTGGAAAACTTTGCCTGGCACAGCCCGGACGAGGCCCTGCAGGATGTGCCGGTCAAGGTCAGTGTCAGCAACGTGACCCATGCGGCCCGGCAGGCGGTGTTGCAGCGGCCGGCATTTCTGCAAAAATCCGGCATGACCGGGGCCGAACGCGGCACGGCGATCCACGCCTTTTTGCAGAGTGTGCCCTTCACCCAAGAACAGCCCGACCTGTTGGCTGAGGTGGAACGCCAGACTGCACTGCGCCTTCTGGACCCTGCCCTGGCAAAGGTTCTGGACCTGAATGTGGTGCGGCCTTTCTTTGAAAGTGCTGCTTACCGCCGGATTCGGCATGCGTCACGGATTCTGCGGGAGGAACCCTTCATCACTGCGCTGCCCGCCGCCGAGATCCGGCCGGGGGTCCCTGCCGGCGCAGAGGTGCTGGTGCAGGGCATTGCCGACCTGGTGCTGATCTTTGACGATCACGCCGAAATCCTGGACTACAAAACCGACCGTCAGACCGACCGGCAGTATTATGTGGATTCCTATGCAGCCCAGCTGCGGCTTTACCGCCGCGCCTTTGCCCTGCGGCTGAAGGTCCCGGTCACCAAACTGACGGTATACAGCTTTACCCTGGCGGATGAGATTGACATTCCGCTGGCCTGACTTATCCAAACAAAAAGACCCGGACATTTCCCTGCAAAAGGAAGTGCCCGGGTCTTTTGTTAAGTGCATCAGCTGATCCGGCTGTAAACCAGGTAGGTGACGCCTTTCAGGACAACGGCAGCTGCCAGAATGGCAAATGCGGTGTAAAATGCCGCCATATCAAACAGTGCTGTGGTGTTGGTGACAAACAGCAGAATCAGCAGCAGAAGGTCCACCACAATACCGCCGCTTTTGTCATGCAGGTAACGGTTGCGCTCATCCATTTCCAGCTGCTGCTGTTCCTTCAAAAGTGCCATGTCTTTCAGCAGTTTGCGGTTATGATGGATGCGGGTCCCGACGTAGATCAGGCCGCCGAAAAAGATGATGCGGGAGGTCACAGCGGCCAGTTCCGTCATCCGGCGGGAATCCCCACCGCCCAGCTCGACGACCACCACCATGTAAACCAGCATGGCAAAAATCAGCACCCACAGCAGCCGGATTCGCCAGCGGATGCGGTCAGTGTAGTTCGGACTTCGAGACTTCTTCATAGTGGTCATCCTCCATTTCCATATTTTCTTTCAGGCAGCAAAGCTCCTCCACGCTGACGCCGAACACCTGCGCCATCCGGTAAGCCAGCATCAGGGAAGGGCTGTACTGTCCCTTTTCGATGGATAGAATGGTTCGGGCGGTCACGTGTACCATGTCCGCCAGCTGTTGCTGCGTCAGGTCATGCTGGAGACGCAGCTCCCGGACTTTTGTTTTCATGATGTCGTCCTTTGAAATATGAAGTTTACTTCATGTGAAGCTGACTTCATATTATCATATCTTCAGGGAAAATACAATCCCTTCCGGACCAAAGCAAAATAAAATCCGGCCATGGAAAGCCGCATCACGTGCAGCCATTCCAGGGCCGGGTTCATGTGATTTTCAGTTATATTGCAGCAGGCAAGACGGCCATCTGATCACAGATCGCAGATGGCACCGTAGCACTCGGGCCGCCGGTCACGGAAGAGTCCCCAGGACAGCCGTTCCTCCCGGATGGATGCAAAGTCATATTCGGCATGCAGCACCATGTCGCCCTCCCGAGGTGCCTGTGTCAGCACGGCGCCGGTGGCGTCGGTCATGAAGCTGGTGCCGTAGAAGCACAGCGAGGAACTCTGTCCGCCGTTTTCGGGGCAGGGGGTTACAGTCTCGGTGCCGAAGCGGTTGGCTGCCACAACCGGCACCACATTGGCCGCAGCATGTCCCTGCATGGTACGCTGCCAGTGTCCGGCGCTGTCTACCTCAAGAATCGGCTCGCTGCCGATGGCGGTGGGGTAAAGCAGCAGATCCGCCCCCATCAATGCCATACAGCGGGCGGTTTCCGGGAACCACTGGTCCCAGCAGATGCCGACACCAACTTTGCCGTAACGGGTATCCCAGACCTTGAAGCCGGTGTTGCCCGGGGTAAAGTAAAACTTTTCCTGATAATAGTGGTCGTCGGGAATGTGGGTTTTGCGGTATACTCCCATCACGGTGCCGTCGGCATCGATCATGGCGATGGAGTTGAACAGCCGCGTGCCGTCCTTCTCGTAAAAACTGACGGGCAGCACGACGCCCAACTCGGCAGCTACCTTGCTCAGCCGCTGCACAGCGGGGTTCTCACTGACAGGGGTGGCATAGGCGTAATATTCGTAACGGCGTTCCTGGCAGAAGTAGGGACGCTCAAACAGTTCCGGCAGCAGAAGAATCTGTCCGCCTTCGGCAGCGGCCTGGCGGACCAGCTGCTCGGCCAGAGCAAGATTCTCTGCAGGGTCCTGGACACAGTGCATCTGAATGGCACTGACATGGGTAACAGGCATCGGGTCAAGCCCCTTTCTTTGTTATACCAAGGGAATCTGCTGGGTGATGCAGTGGATGTTGCCGCCGCCCAGCAAAATGGCGCGGGCATCAATGCCCACAACCTTCCGGTGGGGGAAGGCCTCCCGCAAAATGTCCAGCGCACGGGCGTCGCTGGCGGCGTTCTCGCCGCCGAACTGCGGTACTAGCACCGCGCTGTTTGCCACATAAAAGTTGGCATAGCTGCCGGCCAGCCGGTCGCCCGGCGCCCGCATATCTTCGCCGGGGGCAAAGTCGTAGGCGGCGCAGTCGGCCTCGGTGCAGCAGATGGGATGGTCGGGAATGGGCAGCAGCCGGATTTTGAGCTTCCGGCCTGACGCATCGGTGACGGAATTCAGATAATCCAGCCCCGCCTTGGACAGCGGATACTGCGGGTCATCCTGATTGTCGGTCCAGGCAAGCACCACCTCACCCGGCGCGGTGAAGGCGCAGACATTGTCCACGTGCTCGTTGGTTTCGTCCTGATAGATGCCCCGCGGCAGCCACAGCACCTTTCGGATGCCAAGATACTCGGCCAGTCTAGCCTCGATCTGTTCCCGGGTCAGGTGAGGGTTGCGCCCCGCACTGAGCAGGCAGGCCTCGGTGGTCAGCAGGGTGCCCTCGCCGTCCACATGGATGGAGCCGCCCTCCAAAACAAAATCACCGGCATCGTAGCAGTCGACGCCCAGCGCTGCACACAGGGCCGGGGCCACGGCGTCGTCCTTGTCCCATTGGGCGTACAGGCCGTCCACCGCACCGCCCCAGGCGTTGAACTTCCAGCTGATGCCGCGCAGGGTGTTGCCACTTGTCACAAAGGTGGGACCCACGTCCCGGGCCCAGGCGTCATCACTCTCGATCTCCAAAACCGTTACCCGCGGCAGGCTTGCCACCGCGGTCTTGGCGGCGGCAAAGTCGGCGGACCCGGCCAGAAGATAAACCTCCTCGCCCTGGGCAATCTCGGTGATCACGTCGAGAAATGCCTTCTGGGCGGCGGAAGGGTCCCGTCCCCAACTGCCGGGCCGGACCGGCCAGATCAGGACGGTAGCGCGGTGGGGGGCAAACTCGGCGGGCATGGAAAACCCATCCGCCGCAGGCAGAGTAGAAAGCAGTGCCATCAGGAAAGCCTCCCCTTGAAATCTTCGTAGCCGAACCGGCGCACGATCTCACAGCTGCCGTCCGGATGCTGCAGGGCAATATCCGGCAGCGGCATGCCGTTGAAGGTGTTGTTCTTGACCATGGAATAGATGGCCATGTCGCCGAAAACCAGCCTGTCGCCGATTTTTGGCATCCGGTCAAAGCTGTAGTCGCCGATCACATCCCCGGCCAGACAGGTGCGGGCGCCCAGGCGGCAGGTGACGGCCTTCTCGCCGGGCATCCCTGCACCGAACAGCGGGGGACGGTAGGGCATTTCCAGCACATCCGGCATGTGGCAGGCGGCGGAAGCGTCCAGAATCAGAATCGGCAGGGTGTTGTCCACCACATCCATGACAGTGGTGATCAGGGTGCCGGCATTCAAGGCAATGGCCTCGCCGGGCTCCAGATACACCTCCAGATGGTACTTATTGCGGATATACAGGATCAGCTTTTCCAGCGCGGCAATATCGTAGCCTTCCCGGGTGATGTGGTGCCCTCCGCCCAGATTGAGCCATTTGAGTCCGGGCAAAAACTGCCCGAACTTTTCTTCAAAGGCCTGGAAGGTCTCCACCAGCGGGGCCGAGTCCTGCTCGCACAGGGTGTGGAAGTGCAGCCCTTCCACGCCCGCCGGCAGGGTATCCCCCAGCGCCGAGCGCAGAATGCCCAGCCGGGAACCCGGGGCACAGGGGTCATAGATGGCATGGCCTTCCTGGGTCGAGTGCTCGGGATTGACCCGCAGGCCGACGCTGACGCCCGCCGCTTCCCAGACGGGACGGTGGTGCTCCAGCTGGCGCAGAGAATTGAAGCTGATATGGTCACAGATCTTGCACAGCTCCGCCATCTCCTCATCGGTGTAGGCGGGGCAGAACACGTGATTTTCGCCGCCCATCTCCTCGTGGGCCAGACGGGCCTCATACAGGCCGCTGGCCGTGGCGCCGGAGAGGTACTTGGCCACCAGCGGATAGACCCGGAACATGGAAAACGCCTTCTGTGCCAGCAGAATGTGGCAGCCGGTGCGCTGTTCCACGCCGTGCAGAATCTCCAGGTTGCGGATCAGGGCAGCCTCGTCCACCAGATAAACCGGGGTGCGCAGATCTTCTGCGCGCAGTTGTCCGGCCATGCGGCTCACTCGACGGTTGCGGGGGCCTCATCGACCACCCAGGGCAGGCCGTACTGGTTCAGCATTTCCATGAACGGATCGGGGTCCATCTCCTCCAGGTTGAAGACACCGGGCTTTTTCCAGGTACCGTTGACCACCAGGGAAGCGCCGATCATGGCAGGCACGCCGGTGGTGTAGCTGATGGCCTGGCTGCCCAGCTCCTTGTAGCATTCCTGATGATCGCAGACATTGTAGATATAGATGGTCTTTTCCTTGCCGTCCTTGACGCCGGTGAAGATGCAGCCGATGTTGGTCTTGCCCTTGGTGCGGGGACCCAGGGAGGCGGGATCGGGCAGCAGCGCTTTCAGGAACTGGATGGGCACAATCTCCCGGCCTTCAAACATGATGGGGCTGGTGGACAGCATGCCCACGTCCTCCAGACACTTCATGTGGGTCAGGTAGCTCTGACCGAAGGTCATGAAGAACCGGATGCGCTTGACGCCGGGGATGTTCTTGGCCAGCGACTCGATCTCCTCGTGGTGCAGCAGGTACATGTCCTTCTCGCCCACCTGGGGGAAGTCGTAGGTGCGGTGAATCTCCATGGGCTTTGTCTCCACCCAGTGGCCGTTCTCCCAGTAGCTGCCGTTGGCGGAAACCTCGCGCAGGTTGATCTCAGGGTTGAAGTTGGTGGCAAAGGCATAGCCATGGTCGCCGCCGTTGCAGTCCAGAATATCAATGGTGTGGATCTCGTCAAAGTAATGCTTGAGAGCGTAGGCGGAGAAAACGCTGGTGACGCCCGGATCAAAACCGGAACCCAGAATGGCGGTCAGGCCGGCGTCCTGGAACTTCTTCTGGTAAGCCCACTGCCAGCTGTAATCGAAGTAGGCGGTAAAGCCCTCCTCCTTGCAGCGCTTCTCATAGATGGCGCGCCAGGCGGGATCGTCGGTGTTTTCCGGCTCGTAGTTGGCGGTGTCGATGTAGTCCACACCGCAGGCCAGGCAGGCGTCCATGATGGTCAGATCCTGGTAGGGCAGGGCAACATTCAGCACGGCGTCCGGCTTGTAGTCGTTGATCAGCTTTTTCAGGGCCTCCACGTCGTCGGCGTTTACCTGTGCGGTGGTGACGACGGTGGAAGTTTTGCCCTCCAGCTTCTTTTTCAGGGCATCGCACTTGGAGACCGTGCGGCTGGCAATGCAGAGTTCGGTAAAGGTGCCGCTGTTCTGGCAGCATTTCTGGATGGCGACCGAGGCGACGCCGCCGCAGCCGATGACAAGCAGTTTGCTCATGGTAATACACTCCTTTTCTTTACGTTCAAATCAATGAAATCGCAGGCGATGAAAAACAGAAAATACAACTGGAGACAGCCGCCTGACAAGGCAGGGGATCAGGACTCTTCCTCCTCCAGCAGCTCCTCCACGTACCGCGGCAGCATGAAGGCGCCCCGGTGCAGATGGGTCGAGTAATACCAGGTCTTGATGTGGCGGGCATCCCAGCGGGCCGCGTCAAAATCCTTCAGCGGATGGTATTTCTTGGAGGCAAACCCGAACAGCCAGTAGCCGGCCGGGCATGTGGGAATGTGGGCCTGGTACACACGGCTGATGGGAAAGCTGCGGTAGGCGCGCTTGTGCATCGACCGGCAGGATTCCTCGTCCTCGTCGTAGAAGGGGCTGCCGTGCTGATAGACCATGATGCCGTCATCGTGCAACGCCTTGTAGCAGCTGCCGTAGAATTCCTTGGTGAACAGGCCGGCCGCATGGCCCAAGGGGTCAGTGCAGTCGTTGATGATCAGATCATAATCGTCGGTTTTGGTGCGCAGGAATTTCAGGCCGTCCTCATAGAAGATGCGCACCCGGGAATCCCGCAGGCCGCAGGCGTTGTCGGGAAAATATTTGCAGCAGACATCCACAAACAGCTTGTCCGGCTCCACCACGTCGATGACTTCAATCTCGTCGTACTGGGACAGCTCGCGGGCAACACCGCCGTCGCCGCCGCCCAGCACCAGCACCCGGCGCACGTTGGGATGGACCGCCATGGGCACATGGACGATCATCTCGTCGTAGGTGAATTCATCCTTTTCCGAGAAAATCACGCTGCCGTCGGAGGTCAGAAAACGACCGAACTCCGGCGAGTCAAACACGTCGATGCGCTGAAATTCGCTCTCGCCGTGGAACAGCTGCTGCTCCACCCGGATGCTCAGCTTGACATTGTCTGTGTGCAGTTCACCAAACCAAAGGTCCATATCCTGCATACAATCACTCCTTCAACACATACAGATGCGAAATATCCGAGCTGGCCGGACCCTGCATCGAGCAGCCCTTTGCCATGGCAAACTCGATATAGTCAATGATCTCCTGGGTGATGACCTCGCCGGGGGCCAGGATGGGGATTCCCGGCGGATAGCACATGACAAACTCGCTGCAGATCCGCCCGGCGGTTTCCCGGATGGGCAGGCACTCCTTCTCGGCGTAGAAGGCGTGCTGCGGCGTGGCTGCCACAATGGGGGTGATGTATTCCGAGGTGAAGATGTTGGTCTCCGGCTTGGAATACAGCCGCTTGATGTCGGCCAGGGCGCCCACCAGACGTTCGATATCCTGGATACGGTCACCGATGGAGATGTAGGCCAGCATGTTGGACAGGTCGCCGAACTCCACCTGAATGTCATACTCGTCCCGCAGAAGGTCGTAGACCTCAATGCCGGTCAGACCGATGCCGCGGGTGTAGACAGCCAGCTTGGTCACGTCGAAATCGTAGATGCTGCCGCCGTTGATCAGTTCCGACCCGTAGGCATAGTAGCCGCCGATGTCGTTGATCTCCCGGCGGGCATACTCGGCCATGTCCACCACGCGGGAGAAGCTCTCGGCGCCCCGCAGCGCCAGATTGCGGCGGGAAATGTCCAGGCTGGACATCAGCAGATAGGAGGCGCTGGTGGTCTGGGTCAGGTTGATGACGCTGCTCACATAGCCCTCGTCCATCTTGGGCCCCAGCAGAAGAAGAGAACTCTGGGTCAGGCTGCCGCCGGATTTGTGCATCGAGACGGCAGCCATGTCGGCGCCGGCCCGCATGGCGGGGCAGGGAAGCCCGGGCCCGAAATACAGGTGGGTGCCGTGGGCCTCGTCCACCAGCGCCAGCATGTTGTGCTCATGGGCCAGCTTGACCAGCGCTTTCAGGTCGGAGCAGATGCCGTAATAGGTGGGGTTGTTGATAAAGACGGCCACCGCGTCGGGGTTTGCCTCCATGGCGGCGCGCACATCCTCCACCTCCATGCCCAGAGGAATGCCCAGGCGCTTGTCCACCTTGGGGTCAATGTAGACCGGGGTGGCACCGCACAGCACCAGCGCATTGATGGCGCTTTTGTGGACGTTGCGGGGCAGGATGATCTTGTCGCCGGGCTTGCAGGTGGAAAGCACCATGCCCTGCACCGAGGAGGTGGTGCCGCCCACCATCAGAAAAGCATGCGCCGCACCGAAGGCGTCGGCGGCCAATTCCTCAGCCTCCCGGATCACCGAAACCGGATGGCACAGATTGTCCAGCGGTTTCATCGAGTTGACATCAATGCTAACACAACGCTCGCCCAGCAGCTGCACCAGTTCCGGGTTGCCACGGCCGCGTTTGTGGCCGGGCACATCGAAGGGAACCACCCGCTGGCGGCGGAAGCGTTCCAGCGCCGTATAGATCGGCGCCTGCTTTTGACGTTCCTTGTCCATTCACATTCCTCCTGCGTCCAAACTCCCCGTCGGGGGAAATCATTGCGCCCTCAAAACGGGCAAAAGAAAAGCAGGCAGTGCCCGCTTTCCTGAAAAGCGATACACACTGCCTGCCAAACGACATACGGAAGACACTTGCCCGCACCATGGGCGCACAATGCACCCCGGAAGAGAAAATGCCAGCATCCAGATGCCTGATCCGTACACTTCAGAGTTCCGGCACACCGGACAATCCGGCGTGCCCAGCAAATATACTTTACCTACTCTTATTGACGTTTCACAAGTGGCGTGCGTTCGCACGGAAAAAAGGGACCAACTTATAAAATTTGAACCGGAACCGGTTCATCAATAATTGCGGTGCCGTACACCGCACGCGGCAGCGGCCAGCCCTGTCCGATGAGCTTTAGGCGGCACACCCGCCCGGCCAAATATATTTGCATGAGAAGTGCCGTGGCAACATCTATGCTTACTACGCTTATTTTACCATAGATTCAGTGGTTGTCAACAGGTTCCGACCCGATGCGACAGGGCAGACAGGAACGCCCTGCAAAATGGTTGTGCAAGTCTGTTTGGCAGCCTTGTCCGGTGGTATTGAAAATGATATACTATAGCTGAAAAATGATTCCCGCAGCATGGTTTGCGGTCTTGGAAACCGGCCTGAAACGAAAGGAGAATCCAACATGAACAATCTGGCAATCCGCCGCCTGCTTCTTGGCATTGCGGTTCTTCTGTTCAGTATTACACTGACCCCGCTGAATGATACCATTGGTTTTCTGCTGGGACTGGTGGGACTTGGCATTGCGGTGGTCGGCTATTTCTCCGAGGACCCGCAACCGCGCGACCGGAAAGACGAAACCTCCGACGAAAAGGACAAGTCCGACCCGCCGGAACAATGACCCTGACTACACGCAAACAGAAAAACCGGCAGGCCGCAAACGGAAGATGCAGCCTGCCGGTTTTTGTATGGGCTATTGAAAAGGTCACACACCTCTGGCCCGTTTGCTGAACTCACACCCGCAGTAATCCTGCCGGTAGAGCCCATACTGGGCGCTCAGCACCAGACTGCGCTTGTAGCCGTCCTTTTTTCGGAACTCACTTTGCAGGTAGTGCAGCCCGTACTGTTCTGCCAGTTCCATACCGATGGTATTCAGACGCACCGGGTCTTTGACTGGGGAGATGGACAGGGTGGTGGTGAACCATTCAAACCCGTGTTCCGCCGCATACCGGGCGGCGCGCTCCAGACGCAGCCGGTAACAGACGGTGCAGCGGCTGCCCCGTTCCGGCTCCTCCTCCAGGCCCTTCACGGCGTCATAGAATTCCTGCGGGTTATAAGGCAGCTCGATCACCGGTACCCCCTGGTAGCCGGCATCCTGTACAAAGCGTTCCAGCTCAGCCTCCCGGCGGTGGTACTCCTCCGGCGGGTAGATGTTCGGATTGTAATAAAGAATGGACACCTCAAAATGGCCGGCCAGCCGTTCCAGCGTGGCGCTGGAGCAGGGGGCACAGCAGGCATGCAGCAACAGCTTCGGCTTTTGCCCGGCGGCTGCCAGAGCATCCAGCGTTTTTTCCATCTCTTTTTCGTAATTGATGCGGTTGGGCATGATACAAAATTCCCTTTCTTTGCCGCAATTCGGATTGTATTTCAAAATCAAACGAAGAAACGAAGAAAAACTGACAATTCAAAAATCTGCGGCATCTTTACAATTTATTATAACTTCTTTCGTGAAATGTTGATGATTTTGTCACCGTTTTGTCACAATTGGCCGGTATTCTATAACTGTCCTCAAGAGACAGAGCGAACAGGGACGCAAAGTCAGGGGAACAGGGACCCCGGATGTTGAGGACAACCGCTTCTATCTTTTTCATCTCGCTCCTCTTTTTCTTCTTTTGGCACAGGGCTTTTGCCCAGAACGGCGCATCGGAACAGGGACCGATGCGCCGTTTTTCTGTGCCGCAAATCGCACGGCAAGCAGGGTAGCAGTTACCCGGCAATTTGTGCATGCTGCACAGCTATGTAACTTTTCTCTTGCGGCCGCTTGCCAAATTTCGCGCTTTGCGCTACAATATATTGATTTCTTTTGTCCGGCAGCGGCTTTTTCTGCCGTCGCGGACCTCTGCCAGGGCAGGGGCTTGAAAGGACAATACGCGCCTGCATTCCGTCAAAAGATGGCGGGCGCATCCCCAACGATTCACACAGCACAATCCAGGAGGGAATCAGAGAATGAGAGTCGGGCTGGATATCGGGTCCACCACGATCAAGTGCGTTGTCTTGAACGACGCCGATGAGCTGGTATATTCCACATACGAACGTCACTACAGTCATATTCTGGAAAAGGGTCGTGAGATCCTGGCCCGGGTAGAAAAAGACTATCTTCATGGGCAGAAAGCGCTGCTGGCCATTTCCGGGTCTGCTGGCATGGGCCTGGCGGACAGCTGCAAGGTGCCTTTTGTCCAGGAAGTGTTTGCCACCCGCGTGGCGGCCAACCGCCTTGCACCCGGCACCGACTGCATCATTGAGCTGGGCGGTGAGGATGCCAAGATCCTGTTTTTGACCAACGGTACCGAGGTCCGCATGAACGGCAGCTGTGCCGGCGGTACCGGCGCCTTCATTGACCAGATGGCCACACTTCTGAAGATGTCCGCCGACGAGATGGACAAGGCGGCCCAGAAGGCCACCCGTACCTACACCATCGCCAGCCGCTGCGGCGTTTTTGCCAAGAGTGACATCCAGCCCCTGATCAACCAGGGCGCACAGGCGGGGGACATCTCCCGCTCCATCTACCAGGCCGTGGTCAACCAGACCATTGCCGGCCTGGCACAGGGACGCCCCATCAAGGGCAAGGTGCTGTATCTGGGCGGTCCTCTGACCTTCTCCACTGTGCTGCGCCAGTGCTTTGACGAGACGCTGCATGTCCAGGGCACCTGCCCGGAGAACAGTCTGCTGTATGTGGCCCTCGGCGCCGCCTTCTATGCGGACGAGGCCTTTGATCTGGACGATGTGGCAAAGCGCCTGCAGGAGTACAGCGCCACCGCCACCTACGTCAGTCTGCCGCCGCTGTTTGCCAACAAGCAGGAATACGAGGAGTTCCATGCCCGCCACATGAAGGCCACCGTGCCCTGTGTGCCCTTCGGCGCCGATTGCGGCCCGGTGCACATCGGCATTGACTCCGGCTCCACCACCATCAAGCTGGTGGCCATTGATGACAACAGCAATATCCTGTTCACCAGCTATCAGCCCAACCTGGGCAACCCGGTGCCTCTGGTGCGCGAGGTCCTGACCAAGCTGTACGAGAACCATCCCAACCTGCACATTGCCAGTGTGACCACCACCGGCTACGGCGAGGCACTGATCAAGAATGCCTTCCACGCCGACTACAGCCTGGTGGAGACGGTGGCCCATTTCACTGCAGCCAAATACTTCATGCCCAACGTGGATTTCATCATTGACATCGGCGGCCAGGACATGAAGTGCTTCAAGATCGAGGACGGTGCCATCAGCAACATCTTCCTGAACGAGGCCTGCTCCTCCGGCTGCGGCAGCTTCCTGCAGACCTTTGCCGAGGCCCTGGGTTACAACGTCAAGGAGTTCGCGGCACTGGGGCTGTTTGCTGACCGCCCGGTGGACCTGGGCAGCCGCTGCACCGTGTTCATGAATTCCTCGGTGAAGCAGGCACAGAAGGACGGCGCCTCCATCGAGAATATCAGCGCCGGGTTGTCCATCTCGGTGGTCAAGAATGCGCTGTACAAGGTCATCCGTGCCTCCAGCCCCGAGGAGCTGGGCCGCAACATCGTGGTGCAGGGTGGTACCTTCTATAATGAGGCCGTGCTCCGCGCCTTTGAAAAGGAGATGCACGTCAATGTCATCCGCCCCGACATCGCGGGCCTGATGGGCGCCTACGGCGCAGCACTCCACGGCAAGAGCAAGACCGCCGAAGGCCACACCAGCAGCGTGCTGACGCTGGAGCAGTTGCACAATTTCAGCCAGAAGGTCACCACCGTGCAGTGCAACGGCTGCGGCAACCACTGCCAGCTGACCATCAACATCTTCGCCGACGGCAAGCGCTTCATTTCCGGCAACCGCTGCGAAAAGCCGGTCACCGGCAAGGCCACCGACGAGTCTCTGGACCTGTACGCCTACAAGCTGGCGCTGCTGCTGGACTACAAGCCGGTGCCCGGCAAGCGGAACAAGAAGATCGGTATTCCGCTCTGCCTGAACATGTACGAGCTGCTGCCTTTCTGGCACAGTTTCTTCACGACGCTGGGCTACGAGGTTGTGGTCAGCCCGGTTTCCAGCCGCAAGCTTTACCAGGAAGGCCAGGCCACCATCCCCAGCGACACCGCCTGCTTCCCGGCCAAGCTCAGCCACGGTCACATCGCCGAGCTGTGCAAGATGGGCGTGGACATGATCTTCTACCCCTGCATGACCTACAATGTGGACGAGGGCCTGGGTCAGAACCATTACAACTGCCCGGTGGTTGCCTACTATCCCGAGGTGCTGGCCGGCAACTGCCCCGAGCTGGAGCAGGTACCCTTCTTCTACGAGTACATTGACATTGCCCGCCGCAAGGACTTCACCGCCAAGATGCCCAAGCTGCTGGAAAAGTATCTGCCCGGCATTCCACGCCATGAGGTCAAGCAGGCCATCGACGCAGCCTATGCCGAGTATGCCCGCCACATGGCGCTGGTCCGCCAGAAGGGCGAGCAAATCATCGAGAAGGCCCGCTCCGAGCATCGCCGCATCATTGTGCTGGCCGGCCGTCCCTACCATGTGGACCCGGAGGTCAACCACGGCATTGACAAGCTGATCCTGCAGCAGGGCGCTGCCGTCGTCACCGAGGACTCCATCTCCGACCGGGTGCGGCCCTTCAAGACCACGGTGCTGAACCAGTGGACCTATCACAGCCGCCTGTATGCGGCGGCCCGCTACTGCACCACCCAGCAGGATATGGATCTGGTACAGCTGGTTTCCTTTGGCTGCGGCGTGGACGCCATCACCACCGACGAGACCCGCGAGATCCTGCAGGCCGGCGGCAAGCTGTACACCCAGCTGAAAATTGACGAGATCACCAACCTGGGCGCGGTGAACATCCGTCTGCGCAGCCTCTTTGCTGCACTGGATGAGCGCAGCGGCAAGCTGTGATCCTCTGCCTGGCTTTTGCGATACTTGTTTGACAGATACTGCGAGGGAATCCCATGGAATATACAACACCGAATTTCACCAAGGACATGATCCACACCCACAAAATCCTGATCCCCAACATGGCGGTGATTCAGTTCCGGCTGATTGAGGCCGCCCTGGAGCGGGAGGGCTACAATGTGGAGGTTCTGGGCAACTGCGGCAGCGAGGTCGCCCAGCTGGGCCTGAAATACGTCCACAACGACACCTGCTACCCGGCGCTGCTGGTCATCGGTCAGTTTATCGACGCCCTCAACAGCGGCAAATACGATCTGGACCATACCGCGCTGCTGATCACCCAGACCGGCGGCGGCTGCCGTGCCTCCAACTACATTGCACTGCTTCGCAAGGCACTGATCAAGTCGGGCTACGGCAACATTCCGGTGGCGTCGCTGAACTTCTCCGGTCTGGAAAAGGACAGTGGCATCCCCCTCACCGCCAAACTGATCCGAAAGGTGATTGCCGCCATTTTCTACGGTGACCTGCTGGCCAGCCTGCGCAATCAGGTCCATCCTTATCAGAACAACCCCGGTGATGCCGAGGCCATGACGGAAAAGTGGATCAAGACCATTCAGGGCTGGATGCATGAGGACAAGTATTACAGCGCCCATGACATGAAGCGCCAGTTTGCCCCCATCGTGGCAGATTACGCGACCATTCCCATCACCCGGGTGCCCAAGGTCAAGGTGGGCGTTGTGGGCGAGATCTACGTCAAATACTCTCCCCTGGGCAACAATGACCTGGAAAAGTTCCTGGAATCCCAGGACTGCGAGGTCAACCTGCCCGGCCTGATGGGCTTTGTGGAGTACTGTGTGGCCAACTACACCATCACCCAGCATCTGTACGGCGGCAATGCCCTGGTGGCTGGCGGTGCCGATGCGCTGCTCAGCTATCTGGATTCCATCGGCGAAGCCCAGAACAAGGCGCTGCGCAAGTATGGCTTCTACGCACCCGGCTCCTTCCGGGAACTGATGAAGAAGCCGGAGGGCATCATCTCCCTCGGTGCCAAGATGGGTGAGGGCTGGCTGCTCACCGCCGAGATGATCGAGCTGGTGGAGGGCGGCTATGCCAACATTGTCTGTGCACAGCCCTTCGGCTGCCTGCCGAACCACATTGTGGGCAAGGGTATGATCAACAAGATCCGTGCCCTGCATCCGGAAGCCAATATCACCCCCGTGGACTACGACCCCAGTGCCACCCGCGTCAACCAGGAAAACCGCATCAAGCTGATGCTGGCGGTTGCCAAGGAACGGCTGGAAAACGGCGGCTCCGATGCTTCCTCGGTCACGGCGGAGGACCTGGCCGGCGGCACCCCCAAGGTGGAGACTGCGGTTCCTGCCGGAATGTAAGGGTGAACGATATTCGCTGACTGAAACAAAAAGAAAAGGCCCTGCCGGCGTTGAACCGCCCCAGGTTGTGCGGACAGCACAAAAAGAGCCCCTGAGTAGGAATATTGAATTTTAGCAGGAGTGGCGCAGCGTCAGCGGCGCTACTCCTGTTTTGCTTTGGATGCGCTCGTGGTTGTAAAAATGGATATAGCGGTCAATCATTTCATTT